>JANYIG010000282.1 GCA_025358765.1 Candidatus Kapaibacterium sp. | reverse complement strand
CGGCTGCTCAATAGGGCTTTCCATGACGTGGGAAGAAAATGCTGTCTCCATAATAGCTTCGTAAAAGATGGATTGTTTAAAATGAAAAATTGATCCCGATGCTCCAGCCGAAATTCCCTGCTCCCACATTTCCAACACCCCAAGCAGCATCAAGCCTGAGTGTCAGAAGATCTATAAATACAAGTGGAATACGCCCTATACCGAAGCCAAGTTCCGAATACCATCCATTTGTTTGCGGCAAAAAACCTTCTACGCTTGCAGAAGATTCTTGTTCATACCGCGCTGTTCCTGCATGCAAGATAAAATCTATTCCACGACCATTGTGCGTTGGCAATCCTATTGCCCGCCACGCAAGGTCAGAAAAATTATGCTCTGCCCGAAAACTCAGATAGCGTGTTCCGCCAAATGCACCAAGACCCGGTGATAAAAAATCACCAATGCTCCCTAAATAGGCAAACCGCTTAAACATCAGAAATCGCTCCTGTGGTGGTGTTCTCTCCGTCGTGTAGCCGCCTTGCGCTATCAAAAGCAAGTGCATCGGTGCATACCCCGTAAAGAATGTTGGTTGCGCCAGATAGAGAGATATTTCGGCAACATGATAAGGCCTTATGGTTTGAAGTGACGAGACAAGTGAGCCACTGTCATTCTGGGCTATACGGCTGCCATACACTCCGCGTAACTTTAGGCTCACGTGAGTTGTGCTTGGTTCTGGTGGCGTTTCTTGAAATAATGGCAGAGGGGAGCTATCCCAGCGCAATGCTGCATGAACATTTCCAAACCTGCCATCCTCAATAGGCATATTGGCGCGAACATTAGCATTACCCTCTAGTGCTTGCATACTGGATTGACGGCTTAGTTTTGCTGCGACTGTAGCATTGAATGTGCCGCTTAGAATATTCTCGCTGCCAAGTTTGAAACCAGCAGTAAAACCTTCTTCATAAAAAAACTCATGGTGTTGCTCAAACGTACGGTAATCAATGAGAAGCTGTATGCCGGTGAATGCCGTACTTTCACTACGGCGTACCTGCACAGATGATACCTGCGAAAATGCTCTGCTGAAGATTTGCAACGAGCCATTATTCCATCGAATAAGCTCGTGAGATAATTCACTATTGCCAAACCACCGGGTTAAATTCGTCGTTATTTGCGTTTTCAAAAGCGTTTGATTCCACTGTATGCCCAGATCCAAACCACCAAGAAAGCCAGTAGTACGCGGTGTAATCGTAATTGGTTCTATGCCCATCTTGAACGATTCGATCGGAAACATAAAGAATGATTGCAACCGAACGCGGCTCGACAACGAAGCACCCGACGAAGCATCCTCCATCAATGTAAGTGTGGAATCAAATATCTGAGCGGCAGAGCGTTTACCAGCAACGCGCCGTGCTTCTGCTACGCTGTCTGCAACGCGATATACGGAATCTTCTTGCGCTGTTCGTTCGCGGAGCGTAAGTGTGCGCCATCTGGCATCGTCCGCAGCATCTACATCAAGGGCAATGGTCAAAAACGTGCTATCATTTAACTGCGTAGAGCGCACTGTTGCTGTATCCAGACCCAAAACGCTTGACGTAGTACGTTGAAGCTTGGAAAGCGTTGTCACTGCCTGGGGGATGAGCGTTGTACGCGGGATGGATGGATTGACAATGACATCGCTCACAATGCTTTGTAGCGAAAAATGTGCGTTGATGCCCAGCAATGCAAAATTTACAGAGGCTTCCATATCTGCCTCCACGAACGTTGGTATCCATGCGGGTTGTGTGCTGTCCCCAAATGGCTCATAGCGTTGCTTATAGTTCAATTGTGAAATTGCAGGAAGGCTTGTACTGTTTGTGGGAGAAAATTCCGCCCCAATAAGAGCAAAACCACGCTCGGTGATGAACAATGTCCCTTCAAATCCGGGCATCCACCGCGTTTGCGGCGCAAACTGCACGGAATAGACAATTAGACCGTTGTAGTTTTTTCGTTCGCCGAGTGTGTAAGTATAATACGAAAGCGCATTGCTGGCAAGCGGTGTCCGAAGGCGTGTGGAGCCGATAAGTATCTCATCATCAAAGAGCGAAAAAATTTCTGCGATACTTTGGATATTTGCTTGTGGTGGAAAATTTGCTGTTTGGCGGCGATGGAGTACGACTGTGTTTTGTGTATGCGATGGTCTGAACTGTTCGTATATGCGTGAGATTGTTTCTAATATGGCGGTCGTCGGTGAGGCTTTACCACGAAACAAATTTTTGGTTGTGGCTTCAAACTGTATCTTTGAATACACCTGCTTTGACGCTGATATCAATGCTCCACGATTTGTCTGTTTGCGGGCAATGGCGCGGCGAATGATTTCTTGAGCAGAAATTTCTTCAGTGACAATGACATCGGTGAGCAATACTGGTTGTGCTTTCAAGGTGATTTCATTCGCTATATTTGCCGTAAGCGTTTGCGTGACTGTTTCATACCCTAACGAGTTCACCCGCACTTGTGTTTGCTGCTGCTGTTGTCGTATGGTTATTCTAAACTCACCTTTCGGTGAAGTGTATGTACCGATATTCGTTCCTATAATACGCAACGATGCGCCAGCTACGGGTTGC
>JANYIG010000250.1 GCA_025358765.1 Candidatus Kapaibacterium sp. | reverse complement strand
GCAACGCTGTGAAATACGCGCAATCGGAAATCGTCCATTCGGCTATAAAAACGTAAAAAAAAACACCGTACATTCTATCGTTTTGCGATAGGATAAAATATATTTATTTTCCATTACTGCCGCAAATAAAGTCGTGGCTTTATCCGTCTGTGTGATGGATTGTGATGAGCGATGATGACGAGTATCAATTTATTATTGTTACTCCGAACTCGCGCAATCCGACTTTTTTGTATCGTTTCTACTAATAGGATTTACTCCGAATTGTTTACAGTTTTGTCACACCCGCTCCCGCCTTTGCGGGAATGATATGCAAAAGTTAATCAGAATAGACTCTAATGAATGAACGCAAAATTTCATTCTCAAGTGTAGCATTTTCATTCATCTCATTCACCCACAGCATTATGGTGTACGTTACGCGAAAATGTCATTTTTCAGCTTCTCATCGGCTCTATAATCCAGAGTTTAGTGCTGAGAAGAATGAGGCTATCTTCGATAAATGCAATAATTTTTACGGACATGGGCACAATTATGTGTTAGAAGTGACGGTTGCGGGCATTCCCGACCCTGAAACGGGCTATGTGATTGACCTCAAAAAACTCCGTGACATAATGGAAGAGAAAATCATTGAAAAAGTTGACCACAAACACCTCAATTATGACGTTGATTTTCTACAAGGAATTATTCCAACAGCAGAAAATGTAGCGATTGTGTTTTGGCAAATCCTCGACCTGAATATTAAGAGCGGAAAATTGCATTCCATCAAATTATATGAATCGGAGAACAATTTTGTCGAGTATTTCGGAGAGCCAGTAACAATCAAGCGGCAAAACGTTTCCCATCAACCACAACCGGAGTTTGCATGAGTATAATATCTGATGAAACCAACGGACGAAATGGCAAATCACCATCCCTTCGCGGCTATTTAAACAGCAGTTTGGGTAGCAGTGGATATAACAATGGAGGGCTTCGTGGGTATCGTACGGCGCTGATGGAAACTGCGGATGACGAAAAACGTTTGGGTATAGCAGGAGACGGCAGGTTTGAGGGATTTAGTGACCCAGACGATGACTCTACGTTTGCGGGTCTTGTATCAAAAAAAGCGCCGAATGGTGAAATGCCCGATGCCAGCCCGCTCGGGTATTCGCTTTTTGATGCAAATGGGAATATGCCGATTAGCCAAGACGAAAGGGAGGAGATGAAAATTCTCGCAGAACGAAAAATTAGCGAATTATTTGAAATTCTTCGTATTGACCGCAACGACCCAAATTCAGCCGCAACGCCGCATCGGTTGGCAAAAATGTGGGTAGAAGAGCTTTTTCGCGGACGGTTTGAAGCCCCACCCAAATGCACGGTATTCCCAAATCGTAAGAACGTTGACGAACTCGTCATTAGTCGTGGCATCAAAGTGATGTCCGTGTGTTCGCACCATTGGCAGACGATTTCTGGAACCTGTGTGATCGCCTATATTCCGGGGGATTCTGTGATAGGCTTATCGAAGTTGACGCGCATTGTGGATTGGTTTTCCCGTCGTGGGCAGATTCAAGAAGAGCTTGGTGAGCAGATTGCGGATTTCCTTGAAGAGCTCTTAAAACCCCAGGCGCTCGGGGTGGTTATTTCCGCCAAACACTTTTGCATGATTGCTCGCGGGGTGAGCAGTAACGAAGATGCTGCGCTGATGACAACATCGGTTTTACGTGGCTTGCTGGCGAGCGACGCGAATCTTCGGAATGAATTTTTGACACTTATTCAATAAGGGGAGAGAAAAAACACCGCAAAAGCGAGGAAATTCAGGGAAATTTCCCTATCATTGTAGCCGGAATGTGCTGGAAACAGCAGTTCCGGCTTTTTTCGTGTCATAATTATTGAAATTATATTGTTGTTATTGCATTTTCGATACTAGTAATGAACATTTATTTTCGTAACATTCGTATCCTCAGCCCATCTGATACAATTGATAGTCAAACAAGTCTATGGATTCGCAATGGTGAAATCTTGCACTGTGCGCCAAACGAGGTGCAGACAGATGCTGATACGATCGTTGTTGAAGCCAAGGAGATGGTGTGTTTGCCGGGATTGTTCGATATGCACGTACACTTGCGTGAGCCTGGGCAGGAATATAAAGAAACCATCGAAACCGGTACGAATGCGGCTGCAAATGGTGGATTTACTGGTGTTTGTTGTATGCCGAACACTATACCTTCCATAGATAATGCTCCTACGGTTGAATACATCATGAATCGCGGCAAAACCACCCTAACGGAAGTCTATTGCTGCGGTGCTATTACCAAAGATCGTGCTGGCAAAGAGCTTGCGCCGATGGTAGAGCTTTTAGAACACGGAGCGCTGATGTTTTCGGATGATGGGGCTTGCGTGTCCAACCCAGAGATGATGCGCCGTGCATTTGAATATATTGCTCCGTACGACGGTTTATTATCCCAGCATTGCGAGGAACACGCCCTCACCGAAGGTTTTGCGATGAACGAAGGGGCGGTGTCGTCGGTATTGGGGCTGAGGGGGTATCCTACGGTTGCGGAGGAAGTCATTGTTGCGCGAGACATCATGCTTGCGGCGTATTGCGGGAACAGGCGGTATCACGTTTCGCATTTGAGTACCAAAGGTAGTGTGGAACTTGTTCGTGCTGCAAAGCAGCGCGGGCAGCGCGTTACGTGCGAGGTTACGCCGCATCATTTTGTGCTGACTGATGAGGCGGTACGTCATTACGATACCAATGCGAAAATGAATCCGCCACTCCGTACCCAAGCTGACGTTGAGGCAATTATAGAGGGTATTAAAGATGGCACGGTGGATGCCATTGCCACCGACCACGCTCCGCACGCCGTTCACGAAAAAGAATTAGAATTTCAGCTTGCTGCCAATGGTATTTTGGGATTGGAAACGTCGCTGGGGCTTGCCATGACGTATTTGGTTCATGCCGGGCATATTTCGCTTGCTCGGCTTGTGGAATTGATGTCGGTCAATCCCCGTACAATATTGCGGTTGCCAGAGATTCGTATTCAAGTTGGTTCGCAAGCGAATTGTACGATTATTGCACCCAATAAAGAATGGACGGTAGATGTAAAGAAAACTCGTTCAAAATCAGTCAATACGCCATTCCAGGGATTTGTTCTTAAGGGGAAGCCCATTTATGCTATCAATCGTGGCAAACTCTGGCACTGCGATTGCTAATTGATTTGTGACGTTTGTTTGATGCTTTTTCGGTATTCTTTTCGCTCAATTCTGTTCGTTGCTGATTGAACAAAATGATTTTTCCTCATCCAAGGTGAATGTGGAGGTTTGTATGCGGTGGTTTTATGATTTGAAAATTTCCTCGAAATTGATACTTGTTTTTGGAGTTTTAGTCGCCGTGAACATCCTTGCTGGTGCAAATAGCATCCGTTCAGTACTCATTGTTACCGATAAACTCAAGGATATGTATCATGGCAATCTCGTTCCGATAGCAATTTTGGGTGATCTGCGGGAGAGAATGCAATCAACACGGATTCTGATGCGTGACATGATCATTCAACGCGATTCACTGGTGATTACAAAAATCATGCAGGAAATTCACAGTAATCAGGAGAAAAATAATGAGTTGCTGACGCAGTATCGCCAAGGACTTTTAAGTAACGAAGAACGCAAGTTGTTCGAGGATTTTACGGCTGCGCTTGATCGGTATCGTGTTGTTCGTGAGAATATTCTTGCACTTGCAGCGAAGGGAATGATAGCCGAAGCCACAACCGAACTGTACTCAAACGGTTTGCAGGAAAGTACGAACCGCACTCTTGGTCTGTTGCATGCACTTGACGAGGTAAATCGCAAGCAAGCGGAGGAATTTACAAACGAAAGCCAACGGTCAAGTACGATTATTATGATAACATTGCTGTCTGCGGCTTCTCTTTGTGTTGTGATTGCTATTGTGGTGGGAAGGCTGTTGGGACGCTCCATCAATATTCCGCTCCGAGAAATTACCACCAAAGCTGACCGAATGGCGCAAGGAAGCGTGTACGAGCGCGTAGATATTACATCGCATGACGAGCTTGGGAGGTTAGGGCAGGCTTTTAACGCAATGGTGGCAAATATTCGCAAAGGGATTGAGACGCTTGCTGCCGAAAAAGCAGGTGTTGAGCAGAAAGTAGAAGCAGCGGTAAGGCAATCGGAATCGGAACGGCGATATATGCAAGAGAGTTTTGACCAAATGCTCGCAAGCGTCGAACAATTTGCTCATGGTGATTTAACACAACGATTAAATCTGCGTCGTGATGACGAGTTAAGCAGCGATGAGGCGATTGCTGGACTTTTTGATGGCTACAATGCTGCCGTAGCGAATATTCGTGCCATGATGACAAAGGTGGCGGAATCCGTCAGTGCTACGGCAGGTGCTACGGTGCAGATTGCTGCAAGCACCGAGGAAATGTCCTCTGGTATTCACGAGCAAGCAATTCAGACAAACCGCGTTGCCGAAGCAATTGAACATATAGCCGGTACAATAGCGGATAACACGCAGCAAGCGCTCCGTACTGCCGACCAAGCCGTAGATGCCAGTAACGATGCGCGTCGCGGAGGCGAAGTTATTGCAATTACGATAGACGGAATTAACCGTATTGCCGACGTAGTGCTGCGTTCCGCAGAGCGCATTCAGTCATTAGGAAAAAGTAGCGAGCAGATTGGAGCTGTCGTACAGGTGATAGAGGAAATTGCGGATCAAACGAACTTACTTGCGTTGAATGCGGCTATTGAGGCGGCTCGTGCGGGTGACCAAGGGCGTGGGTTTGCCGTCGTTGCGGACGAGGTGCGAAAACTTGCCGAGCGCACACAAAAGGCTACGCGAGAAATCGGTCAGACGATTAAACAAATCCAGCGTGATACCCAACTGTCGGTGGATGCGATGCAAGAAGGGACGAATGAAGTCGAAAAAGGTAAACATTCAGCCACACGAGCGGCAGAGGCGCTCGCGAGTATCATCGGCAAGACATCGGTAATGGCAGATGATGTACGGCGTTTGGCTCAGGCAAGCCAAGAACAAGCAACAACGAGCAACGATATTGCGCTCAGCATTGACAGTATTCGAGCCGTTGCGGAGGAATCTTCGCGTACAACCAGTGAGATAGCCCGTACAACGGAAGATTTGAGTCGTTTAGTAACAAATTTACAGTCGCTCGTGGCGCAGTTCGTGATTGATGAACATCAACATAAAGGTCTTGCGAAAAATACACCCCTGAATGCAACGCCAAGACTTCGATAAAGAGTTTGTAAGTCTTGGTACTTGTTCCAACTATGCTCTTTTTTTTCGATGAAAGTCTTACTTTCGCTAAATTACCAAATCGTTTTTTATCAAGAATCATTTGACGAAAATACTTTCACGAATTGCAGAGTAGCAGCAATAAGAATTTATGCCACTATCATCAGAACATTTCACTGAGCATACATCGCCCGCACGCTCTCCCTCACTCTCGAAAACAGAGCGGCAACAGGCTTCACGTCAGGACGACACGGACTTAATTCAGCGTGCTGTAGCTGGTGAACAGTTGGCGTTTAAGCAGTTAGAAAAAAAGTATCGTGGTGCGATTACAAGTCTTATTCGCCGCATGATGCATTCGCATCCAAACGATGTGGATGATTTGGTGCAAGAGACATTTATCAAGGCGTTTCAGGCATTAGCAAACTTTAATAATGAATATGCTTTTTCAACATGGCTGTATAAAATTGCCTCCAATCACTGCATTGATTTTCTCCGCAAAAAACGCCTCAAAGCCTTCTCAATAGATCAACCGATTGAAACCAAAGAGGGAACCGTCGAATATGAAATCTATGATGCTTCTACGATACCAGATGTAGAATTGCACAACCGTGAGCGTGCAGAAATCATCCTTGAAGCTATTAATGAACTGCCGGAAAAATATCGGATGGTTATAAAAATGCGGCACGAAGAGGACATGGATTATCAAGAAATTGCGGATAAACTCATCATCCCGCTTGGAACGGTCAAGGCGCATTTGTTCAGGGCACGGGCGATTTTGTACAAAAAGCTCAAAGGGCAGATTGTGGATCTTTATGATGATTAATCGTTGTATTATAGCGCTCTTCATGCTCTTGCCTGTATCGCTCTCCTCGCAAAGCCTCCGAATTGGCGGTGGGCTTTCCACAACATATAACAACGTGGATGCCCTGCTAACGAGTAGTACATATACCTCAGGCGGCACGGCGCGACAGATATTAAGTGATGCCACATTCACGGGGTATCATCTTGGATTGCGGTATATGCTTCCGTTAGGCAGCGGAGTAGGTTTTACGGCGGCAGTGGGGTGGCATCGGTTCGGCACGGTACGACTGAACGTCGTGGACCCAGTCAAACCTACAATCGCACTAAGTAATTTTGAAGCCTCGCAAACCATGATTCCTGTTGCAGGCGGGCTTGAGTTGACGATTTTTCGGGCGGGAATTGGCTTGTATCTGATGGGCGAACTTAGCTATAATTATTTTATCTCTAATACAAAAAATGGCATTCCCACAGGCATTGAACTCCGTGATGCGTTTAGTCGTGTGGGCGGTAGTGCTGGATTGGGGGTAGATATGTCTGTTGGCGGCATTGGAGTGGATGTTGCCCTGCGCTACCATTATGCAAATTTGATAGGAAAAACGAGCGGTGAACCAGAAACGACATTCTTATCGTTGACGGTTGCGTTACTCTTAGGAAAAAAATAATTATATCATAAAAGCAGTAGAGTGTATTCCATTTATCTAATCTAATGTCTGAACAAAAGCACATCCTCGCCATTTCCGGTAGCACTCGTAAGCACTCGACCAATCGTAGTTTTATCAAAGCAATTGCGGATATAGCCAAAGACATGTTTACGGTGACGGTCTTTGAAGAATTAACCGAAATCCCACATTTTAACCCCGATCTTGACGATGGTATAGTCGCACCTCCGCCACAGGTTGCCGATTTCCGACGGCAGATTGCGGAAGCAGATGGCGTAATTATTTGTACACCGGAATACGCAATGGGCGTACCCGGAACGTTAAAAAATGCTATTGATTGGACGGTTTCGTCGTGCGAGTTTTCCGGCAAACCTGTTGCGCTTATTACCGCGTCGTCGCAAGGGCAGAAGGGACACGCTTCACTTTTGGAAACGCTCAACATCATCGAATGTCAAATCAACAACGACACACAACTCGTAGTCTCCTTTGCCAAAACAAAAATTACCCAAGACGGTGTTATCAAAGACTTTGAAACGTTGCATCAAATAAAAAACCTTATTACCGCATTCATGGCGCTTCTGCCATAATGGAAATTACAGTCAAAGGGTTTAAAATAAAAAAAACCCGGTGATGGAAACCATCACCAGGCTTGAGCATCTTGGCGCAGCAGTTAGGGGAGAAACCACTGCTCAACTCGTACCGAAGGAGGGACTTGAACCCCCGACACATGGATTATGATTCCATTGCTCTAACCAGCTGAGCTACTTCGGCAATGCTGCGTCGTACAACCGTTTGCAAAAACGTCACGCAACAGCTATCAAAGACAACAAATATACAACAGTTCCTTATTCATCGCAAGAAGTTTTTCTGTCA
The DNA here is from genome assembly GCA_025358765.1 of Candidatus Kapaibacterium sp. GTDB lineage: Bacteria > Bacteroidota > Ignavibacteria > Kapaibacteriales > UBA4661 > JANYIG01. The sequence goes on along the minus strand of JANYIG010000250.1, from coordinate 15,856 downwards.
GTTATCGGAAAGATGAGCAATCTCATCGCGTAAAATGGCGGCTTTTTCGTAATCTTCCTGAGCAATGGCTTTATCTAACTCAAGGCGTAAAATATCTAATTTTGACGTTGGGATGTCTTCTGATGTTGTATGCGATTCGGCTTCTGCAACGTCCGACTGTTGTTCGGAACGTACACGGCGCAAAATTTCATCATCGTCATCCTCCTCATCTCCATCGCCTGGTAGTTCGCCTTCCGACACGAACGATGCCTCATTCATCACTTCTTCTTTAACAAAAATCGGGGCGTGAAAACGTACGGCAAGTGCGATAGCATCGCTTGGACGGGAATCAATCTCCACGCCAGTGCTGTCTAAAATCAATTGTGCGTAGAACGTTCCGTCGTTGAGGTCGTTAATAACTACTTCAAGCAGTGTTGCCCCAAGCGATTCAATGGCTGATTTCATCAAATCGTGTGTCATAGGACGCGGCGGATGAATACCTTCCATTTCGAGTGCTATTGCCTGCGCCTCGAACGCACCAATCACAATCGGAAGGCGGCGTGAACCTTGATTCTCTTGCAAAATAAGAGCATACGCACCGTTGCTGGACGGACTGGTTGAAATACCAACAATATCTACTTGTACTTTACTCACAGTCGTAAACCTCAGTTTTGTTCGTTGGGAAAATCGCACAGAAACATCGGTTGTGCGGTCGCCTGTTCTCAACAGACGGCAAACCCGATTCTGTGTTGTAAGGGTGCGAAAATTAACGAAGAATCAGCGATAAGTCAAGAACTTCTTTGACCAAAGTTCAAGGTACACTGTGCGCCATTTCAGGGCGTTCAGCGAACCTTGACCTTTGTTTTTTGGTTTTTCAGTCTTTAATGTCCAATCACTTCTTTTGCTTTTTGTGTTAGTTTCGGCAAAACCTCGAACACATCGCCAACGATGCCGTAATCAGCGATTTGGAAGATTGGTGCATCTTTGTCTTTGTTGATGGCGACAATAAATTTGGAGGATGACATACCCGCCAAATGTTGTACTGCACCAGAAATCCCACAAGCAATATAGAGCGTTGGCGAAACCGTTTTACCAGTTTGACCAACTTGTTCGCTATGTGGTCTCCAGCCAGCATCCACAACTGCCCGCGACGCGCCAACAGCTCCACCAAAGGCTTTTGCCACATCTTCAATGAGTGCAAAATTTTCGGGTGCTTTCATCCCGCGCCCGCCTGAGACAATGATGTCCGCTTCTGCAACATCCAATTTACCCGTTGTACGGGCAACGGATTCCACAGTTGCTCGGAAATGGCTTTCCGTCAGTGTTGGCGTAAATTCGCGTGTTGTGAACGCCGTCGGAGCGTCGGCTTTTTTTGCTGTGAAAACATTTGGGCGGAGTGTCACAACTTTTTTTGCCGTAAGAATTTTTACTTTTGCGCGAGCCTTGCCAGCGTAGATGGGGTGCGTGACCACAAGGTCGTTGCCCACTACTTCAATTGCCGTGGCATCTGGTGCCAAACCCGCTTCGAGCTTCACGGCAAGGCGTGGTGCAATTTCTTTGCCTGTGGATGTTGCCGGAAGTAGCACTACATCTGCATTTTCTTGCGCCATTGCTTGTGCGATTGTTGCTGCTATTGCTGCGGTAGATTGTTTTGCCATCAAAGCGTGATTTGCCACAAGACAATCCGTTAAACCATAGACAGATGCTTGTGTTGCCGCATCTGCCGTGCCACCAATAATAATGCCTACAACAGAACCGCCGCTACTTTGGGCAATAGTGTGTGCGGCTGTGATAACCTCAAATGCTGTTTTTTTGAGGTTGCCGTCCAATGTTTCAAGATATGCGAGAACCTTCATAGAAGTATTGGGTTGAATGATGTGTTAGATGTTGATTTTTGAATTACTTACTACTTATGGAAGCGAAAATCCCGGGTTGTAGATAAAGCCTACAACATTGCCAAACGGGTCGTACACGGAAGCTACGATTATTTCGCCACCGACATTATGTGGCTCTTCGTGTTGCGTAGCACCATGAGCGAGTACGTGCTGGTAAACTTTGTGTACGTCTTCCACGCCCCAGTATGTGACAGGGCTTGTTGTTTTACCTGCATTATCGTTGCCGTCTGGTGTTAAACCAAGTTCGTAACCACCAACGTTAAAACCAACGTAAAATGGCTCGTCGAAGTATGGAGTGATGCCAAATACCACGCTATACCACGCTTTAGCGCGGTTAAGGTCGGAAGTAGCATATCCAACAGTGCGAAGTCCGAGGAGCATAATATGTTCTTAATTATTGCTGAAATTAATACCAAACGGATTTGAGCGCAGAGGTTGACGGAAACTGTCATGAGAACGCAGAGAATCTAAACCATTGAATAAAAAGGATGTTGAATTTCATTTCCAAACTCTGCGTACTCCCCGACTCTGCGCTCATTTTACCGCACAACGTAAGGTACGAAAGTTGATGAAATTAGATTACTTTTGCTTCTTCGTGCAAAAGTTTGAGCAGTTCTGTGATGTCTGCATCTGTATCGCCTAAAATTGTGCCTTTGCCTTTAGCAAGCGGAAGATCAAGCCCTATGACCTGTGTGCGAGCGGCAATCGTGCTTGCAGGGCGCTCTTCGATAGGCTTCGACTTTGCTTTCATAATATCGGGCAGTTTCGGATAGCGTGGTTCGTTCAAACCTTTTTGCGCGGAAACAACACAAGGAAGCGAGGCGGAAATCGTCTCTTTACCACCTTCAATGTCGCGTTCCGCTGTGACGGACGTACCAACGATGTCAAGTTTAGAAATCATGGTGATGGAGGGAATGTCGAGCAATTCCGCGACCATCGGCGGTACTTGAAACGAGTCGTAATCAACGCTCTGGCGACCGAAGAGAACAATATCTGCTGCTATTTCTTTTGCAACGTCTGCGAGCTGTTTGGCAACAGCGAACGAATCACCATTTACCTCGCTTTTCACAAGGATTGCTTTGTCTACCTGCATAGCAAGCGCTGTGCGGAGAACTTCTTTCGCACTTTCGCCGCCAACACTCACTGCGGTGACTGTGCCGCCATGTTTTTCTCGCAGACGCAATCCCTCTTCAAGGGCAAATTCGTCGTAGGGATTCACAATAAATTTAACGCCTTTGGTATCAATGGACGTGCCGTCGGCACCAATAGCAATCTTGGTTGCCGTATCCGGCACTTGGGAAATTCCGACAAGGATGTTCATAAAAAAGCCTGCTCCTTGATAATTGGATAAATGAACGGTAAAAAAAATGAGTTGAAAATTATATGCGTGATTGCCTTCGACTCAGTTACAAACGCTGATAAATGACTGTTTGAAAGACCACAAATGTACATGTTTTTTCGCTGAAAGGGGAACAATTTTTGAAAAAAATGTTTCTGTTGGGTATGAAAATTAGCAAAAGCAAATACAATGAATAGGGCAGCATTCGCATAATTCTACGCTCAAGTTCCGTAAGACTTAAAAAAACTATTGCTCAACACGCCGGAAACCCCTAAATTCTCATTCGGATTTACCATTTTTTGTCAAACCTTGTTGCCACACTGAGCGTCTAATACACGATATGCTTTGGAGGCTTCTATTCACACAATGTACCAGATGGCTTCCAGAGCCAAAACCACAACTATTGCCGTCTCCGGCTTCTACCCATTACAATCTCACCAACTCGATGAATATTATCAATCATAAAACTCCTTGCTGCCCACACTGTTCAATCGTCCTGACACAAGCCCTCCGTTGCTTTTATTTAGTATTTGTGCTGGTAGTAAGCGCTATGCCATTGGCGGCACAGTTTGGGACGAACGGGCAAACTCAATTTGGACGAAGTAAAACGCAGTACGAGACCTTTGAATGGAACACTATTCAATCGCGCAATTTTGATATTTATTACCATCAGGGCGGTGAATATTTGGCGCAATATGCAGCTGTTGTACTCGAAGAAAGCTTAAAACCGTTACAGCGAACGTTGAATTACGCCGTAAACCAGCGTATTCCGGTGATTCTCTATAATTCTTACAATCAATTCCAACAAACAAATAGCCTCTCAACACTGCTTCCACGCGGTGTTGGTAGCACGGCGGATATCTCGAAAAACAAAATTGTTGTGCCATTTCAGGGTGATTGGCGTTTGTTTCGCCACACGTTGCGCCATGAGCTTGTGCATTCGTTCGTGAATGATTTATTTTTTGGCGGCGCAGTGCAAAGTCAGCTTTCAAGCGGCTTTCGGGTTGAGCTTCCAGCATGGCTTAGTGAGGGCTTTGCAGAGTATATGGTGTCAAGCGGTTTCGACACACAAACAGATATGTATATTCGTGATTTGGTGGTGAATAATCGTTTTCCGACACCACAAACAGTGACCGGTAAAGCTCGGGATAGGGTTGGACAAGCATTTTTTTCGCACGTCGCGGCGAAGTTCGGTGCAGGAAAAATCAGCGAACTTATGGGGCGGCTGCGGGCGGTTGGGGTGTTAGAAAATGCCTTTCGCGGGTCGTTCGGGCTTGGCGTGGAACCATTTTGGAAGCTGTGGTCACAGGAATTGCAAATGATGTATCGCCCCGATGCTGCCAAATTTCAGGATGTAGATACTTTTGCTATGCGTCTTGTTGATACCGCGTTGACGGACAACGGATATAACCTATCACCTACAATTTCGCCTAATGGCAATAAAATAGCCTATCTTAATATGCGAGAAGGCGTACTCTCGGTCTATGTGACGGATGCCGCAACAAAAAAAACTGAGCGAGTCTTTTCTACCAGCAGCCCTTTTGATGAAGATGAGTTTAATCCACTCAAACAAAGCCTGTCATGGAAGTCAGATGGCAAGCAGCTTGCGCTTGTTTCCACCGCAGGCGGAGCTGATGCGCTTACAATTTTGAACACTGCAACGGGTAATAAGGAGCGTTTTGAGTTTGGTTTCAAAACAATGTCGTCAGTGGCGTGGTCACCGGACGGCAAGGCGATAGCCTTCACAGCATCGGAAAATGAATCACCCAATTTATATCTGTTCGACATTGCCACACGCAAAGTGCGGAAACTTACGGATGATGTTTTTACGGAATCTGAACCTGTTTGGTCATGGGATAGCAAAACGATCTACTTCGTTTCGGAACGTGGGAAATACACCAAAGAACGCGCTACAAAAAGTTCGTTTGCGATGTGGGAATATGACGTAAACAGTTCAGATATTTATGCTGTAAACCTCTCCACACGCAAGATTGAACGGCTGACGAGTGATGCCTATAATCGAAAAATATCGCTTGCTGTTGCTCCTGACAACGCTTCATTGCTCTTCGTTTCAGACAAAAATGGCATCAACAATCTGTATCAATTAAATCTCATTACGGGCGAAGTAACGCCAAAAACAAACTCCCTGAATAGCATTTCGCAGCTGTCGCTTGCACGGGATGGTTCGCGCCTGTTATTTACCGCACAAAAGAGTGGGCGAATGGATATTTTCTCGTTGCCACAACCATTTTCGCAACTCAACGACCGCAGTAGTGGCGTGAGTGTTGGCGGCAATGCCAATACTACCGACGTATTGCGTCAGGCAGCAAAAGACGTGGAATTTACGCCCTATCGCAAGGAAATTGCCGAAAGGGAAGAAGCTGCAGCTAAAACCGCAGAATTGCTTGAACAGCGCGATACCGTGCGCCAACAGCAAGTGCCCGACACGCTTCGAGGCTATGGGAAGTTTGACATTGACTTTTCCCGTCAACGCATGGTGTTTCCCGATCTTGATGCAGCAACCGCCTTATCGCTTGTGCAACAATCATTGTCAGAGGTTGATACTGCCATTGTAGGAAAATTACCATCGAAGCCTTACCGATTTTCGCTTTCCAATGACTATTTCCTTCTGAATCCGGCGTGGGATACGTTTATTAATTTTTACATTACGGCGCAAGCATTGTTTACGGATTTACTTGGCAATCACCGTGCATTTATAGGCGCAAATTTTCTTCCGCTCAGTTTATTTCGCTTGAACTTCGACCAGAGCGATTTGTACGCTTCTTATGCTTATTTGGGCGATGTGATTGACTACGAAGCAAATGCGTTCCGCACCGCACGGGCGCTATACATCTACAAATCGTCGGTGCGAAATATTGTGTACAGCAGACTAAGTTATTGGGGCGCAGGGGCGCGGGCTATGTTGCCGCTTACGCCTACAAGCCGCGTGGAAGGCAGTTTGCGGTGGATTAACACAAGCGACGAAAGCATTGATGACGCACGAATTCCAACAGAATCAAAAATGATGGTTGTGCCGGAGCTACGGTTCGTGTTTGATAATAGCGGACATGCCAATGTTTTTGCGCCGACGACTGGCGGGCGTGGATTTTTAGCGATTGATGGCTCACCCGGTTTGGGCAGCAGTGCACCCACGTTTGCGCGGATAATGGGTGATTATCGGCAATATATCCCTCTTTCGATACCGGGTGTGAATAACCCTTTAACCATTGCTCTTCGTGCCGCCGCTGGAACGTGCTTTGGTGGCGATGCCCAACGCTTTTTTGCGGGCGGCACGGAAAATATCGTCTTTAACGCAACGTATTCCGACGGGTATTTACCCTTCAAAAAAGCAGAAGACCTTGTGTTCTTGGTGCCGGGTTTTCCTCTTCGTGGATTTGATATTGGTGCGAAAGATGGACGGAATTATTTCCTTGCAAACGCTGAGGTGCGTATTCCGATTATCCGTAATGTATCTGCCGGTCCGGTCACTGGCTTGTTGCAAAGCCTACAAGGAACAGTATTCATGGATGTAGGAAGCGCGTGGACAGACACGTTTGTGGCAGGCATACCGCGCATTGATATTGACGTGCGGGGAAACCCCGCCCCGCCAGTAGATGGTGATATCTTGATGAGCATGGGTGTTGGTGTGCGGGCAATATTGTTGGGCTTGCCGGTGAAGTTCGATCTTGCATGGCTGAATGCACAAGGCGGATGGTCGTCGCCACGGTGGACAATATCATTGGGAGCAGATTTTTGATTTTTACGGTTATTGTTATGCGGGCAGGGAGTATCTGAAAATTCAATGAGCATTGTGTTCTTTGCAGGTGTTCCTTTGCGCTCTTTGCTTGAACCGCTCAAGCTATCAATAATCGTCATAGGAGTAGAAGATTTTCTTCCCCTACGACGATAACGGATGTTCACAGAATAGGTGAAGCATCAGGTGAGGAAAGGTTTACCCAAAATCCGCCTTTATCGTGAAAAAATCCGTCTTACCGTCCCCAGCATAATAGTCGAATCTGTGAAATCAGTGTTTTCATCTACAACAAAACATGACCAGTTACTGTAGCTTTCAGGTACTTTCTAAGAAATGTCGTAAACACTCGAGTGACTATAATCCTCACTATCAAATCCATGCTGTATGAAGAAAGCGACTGTTTATCTTTTGATTATCACGCTGTATTGCTCTGCTATGTATTCCTGCGGCAAGCTAGAGAGCCGTTCCCGTGCTTTAGAAGAAATGCATTTTGCTGTAGATACGGCAAAACTTGGTCTCGTCATTGTTTCCAACCAATATCACTTACGGTTTGCTCCACCCAAAAATTGGGAGCAAATAGATTCCACACTGTTCGGACGGCTGCTTCCGCAACTCCGTTCAGCCATTAGCCAAGACAGTACAATCATCACAAAACCCGTGTTCATTTGCAGAGATACGGCAACAAACGCATTGCTGATACTATCGGCGGTCGAACTTCGTACGAACGACATTCCTCACCAGTCCCCGCAATCAGGCATAAACGCTTACAAACAACTATTTTTCGCCAAGTACGATTCTACACAAATCCGGGGAGTGGAGTTTCTAAAAGATGACATTCATATCCATCAGATGTTAATCCGAACGCGACAATTTGTTATCTTTAAGTTGCTTTTTTTCAATAACGACAACCAGCTGCTTCAGCAAGATTATATCATACCGAATGACGCATACACAACCAAAACAGCCCAAGCCGTTGAGTCTTCCATCGGTTCTCTTAATTTTATTCCTCAATAATTTTTTTTAGGAGATCGTTTATGATCAAATATTCTTTTATCAAAAAAGCCATTTCGTCGCTTCTTCTGACGCTTATGGTTATTACCTGCACAGGGTGTTATACGATGAAGCATACTGTTGGCGATGGCGCACGCGGTAATACGTTGGAAAGCACAAAGCAGTGGTATATTTTATGGGGGTTAGTGCCGCTAAATACTGTTAATTCCAAAACCATGGCCGGCGGCGCAAAAGATTATGAGGTTACAACACAAATGTCATTTATTGACGTTATTATTGCTGCATTTACAAGCATCGTTACAGTCGTACCTTTTACGGTTGAGGTTAAAAAGTAATCTCTTTACCTATATCTGATTGAAGAAGCAAGGGCTTGGGAGCTTTTCAAGAGGATATTGTGAGCTTGTTAAACATATATTATCAACGATAAAAATATTCGAGGGATGCCGTAAACGCTGAATACTCTATGCGCGATATTTTAAACGACATTCAACCATGGCTCAATGCCGGAGAGCCATTTGCGCTTGCAACGGTGATAAACACGTGGGGAAGTAGTCCGCGCGGCGCGGGTGCTACGATGGCAGTACGCCATGATCTGGCTGTCTGTGGCTCTGTAAGCGGCGGCTGTGTAGAAAATGCGGTGATTGACGAAGCGCTTGCAACCTTAGAAACAGGTGCTCCATCGTTGCTTACGTTTGGCGTGGAAGACGAAACGGCATGGTCGGTAGGATTGTCGTGTGGTGGAAGCATTACCATTTTCGTAGAGCCTCATATCTCCTTGCGTTCAGAGCCAGAAGAGCAGGCAATTTGGAAAACACTCTCCGCAAACCTTCACGCACGCACTCCCGTGATAATCTTGACGCGGTTGACAGACGCAAAACATCTGTTAATTATTCCTCACAGTACCCTTGAAGGTGTGAATCGGGCGCAAAGCGTCATTGGTGATTGGGGAGAGATGACGGAGCCTTCTGTTCAAGCGGCATTGCAGGCATATACAGCGCGGGCGAGCAAACAAATAGACATTGCAGGAACACCAGTATTTATTCACGTCATCCCCAAACCAGCACAATTGCTCATCATTGGTGCAGCGCATATTGCAGTATCGCTCGTGAAGTTTGCCCGTGAATTAGAATTTGAAACGACCGTGATAGACCCACGTGGCGTTTTTGCTGACATTGAACGTTTTTCTGGTGGACAACCCCATCATCTTGTGAATCTATATCCCGATGAAATCCTACCGACATTGGATTTAAGCGTTGATACATTTGCGCTGACCCTTGCTCATGACCCCAAAATTGACGACGAGGCGCTGAAAATTTTACTTCGTAGCAATGTTCGATACATTGGCGCATTGGGAAGTAAAAAAACACATACAAAGCGATGCGAACGCCTGCGTACAGCGGGTTTTGGCGACAGGGAAATTTCACGAATTCATGCACCCATTGGTTTGGATATTCATGCCGAAACGCCCGCTGAGATTGCGCTGAGTATTATTGCGGAAATTACAACCGTGAGAAGAGGAAAGAATAGAGAATAGAGATTGACCAAGTACCCAATGACAAATGACCAATCAACAAATGACAAACGACCATCTGACACGCATCCAGACAATGCTCGAAGAACAAGGCTACATTGCGGATCGTAGTATTGTTATGGCGGTGTACCTTTCCATGACGCTTCAAAAGCCGCTTTTGGTCGAAGGTCCGGCGGGTGTTGGCAAAACGGAAATTGCAAAGGTGATGGCGCGGGCGTTAGACACGGAATTGATACGGTTGCAATGTTACGAAGGCTTGGATGCCCATTCTGCATTGTACGAGTGGAATTATCAACGTCAACTCTTGCACTTGAAAATTGAGGAGCAAAGCGGAAAGTCCGTGAATGAAAAGGAAGCGACGATTTTTGGTGAACAGTTTTTGCTTAAACGCCCGTTGTTGCGAGCAATTACGCAGGATAAAGCACCAGTGTTGTTGATAGACGAGCTTGACCGCGCGGACGAGGAATTTGAAAGTTTTTTGCTTGAAGTGCTTTCCGATTGGCAAATTACAATACCCGAAATCGGCACTATTACTGCCACGCATGTCCCCGCAGTCGTTATCACGAGCAATCGTGTTCGTGAGCTTTCCGAAGCATTGCGTCGGCGTTCGTTGTATTTGTGGATTGATTACCCGACCGTTGAAAAAGAACTCCAGATTATTCATACCAAACTTCCCGACATCAACGAACGCCTTGCACAGCAGATTACGGGCTTCATGCAGCGTATTCGTGCATTAAAGCTCAAAAAAACGCCGGGGGTTGCTGAAACGCTTGATTGGGCAACGGCGCTTTACAAACTCCATCAGGCACATTTGGAGCCATCTCTGGCGGATGAGACCCTCGGCGTTATTCTGAAAGACCGAGAGGATATCCAAACTGTGCGGAAGATGATGGTAACGATTATCGGTCAGTTAGAAGGTGCGTAGAAGAAAAGGTAAATATTACATCAACATCCAGAAAAAATGAGCATAACCCTTACACTTGTTGTTTTGTGCTTGATAACAAATGGTCTTTGGGCGCAGCCTGTAGCTGCCAATAGTACCAAACCGACGATGCCTCGTATTCTTTCGTTGGAAGAGCGGGCAAATTTGATGGATTCGCTGCTTACGATTCGCTTAAATCGTTTATTGCCAGAGCTCATGCGCCGCGAGGGTATTGATATGTGGGTCATCATTGCCCGTGAGTACCATGAAGACCCCGTTCTCAAAACAATATTGCCTGCAACGTGGCTTTCAGCAAGACGCAGAACAATTTTGCTTATGTTTGACAACGGCACAACGGTTGAGCGACTTGCTGTTGCTCGCTACGATGTGGGGACTGCGGGTAAATTCTTCCGCAGCGCATGGAACCCCACAAAGCAGCCTGACCAATTCAAGCGCCTTGCAGAGTTGATTGCCGAACGCAATCCCCAAAAAATTGCGCTGAACCGCTCCAAAACCTTTGCCCACGCCGATGGACTTACCGAAACAGAGTTCCAAGCCTGTTTGGAAGCGCTGCCCAAGGAATTACAGCCTCGTATCGTGTCGGGCGAAAACCTGTCTGTGGGCTGGCTCGAAACCCGTACACCAGAGGAAATGCAAGTATTCCCGGAATTATGCAAAATTACCCACGCCATTATCGCCGAAGGTTTTTCAAACGCTGTTGTGAAGCCAAATATAACCACGACGGAACAAATGGAGTGGTGGTTTCGGCAGCGTATCAATGATTTGGGACTACAAACGTGGTTTCATCCGTCGGTCTCCATTCAGCGCCCCGATCCTATTGCGAACACATCTGCTCCGTCGTCTGCCAAACCCGGTTCGGAGTTGATTCTGCCGGGGGACTTGCTGCACGTGGATATTGGTGTTTCGTATTTGGGCTTAAATTCCGATGTACAACAACACGCATATGTCTGTAAACAAGGTGAAACAGATATTCCAATGGGTATTAAAAAGGCATTTGCTCATGGCAATCGGAGTCAAGATATTCTTACCGAGTGCTTTCAAACAGGGCGAACAGGTAATGAAATCCTGAAAGCAGCATTGGAACAAGCACGGAAGGAAGGCATTAAAGCAACAATTTACACGCACCCGATTGGAACACACGGTCATGCAGCAGGTCCAGCGATTGGAATGTGGGACAATCAAGGTGTTGTGGCGGGTACGGGGGACTACGCACTTCGCCCCAATACGGCGTATTCGATTGAACTCAACGCTGAAACACCGATTCCTGAATGGGGGGACAAACCTGTTCGCATTATGCTCGAAGAAGATGGGTTCTTTATTGGTGGGCAAATAAGTAGCAGTGAAAAATTCCGCTATCTGGATGGGCGGCAGACCACAATAATTCTTATTAAATCGAAGTAATTTTTTATCATTGTTATTGCAAATTACATTTTCAATGAAAAAAGAAAATACTTATCTTAAAACAATTGCGCTGTGGAAACTCGGCAAAGGCTTGTTATTACTGGCGTTTGGGTTTTCGTTGTTGTTTTTAGATATTCGTGAACAATGGTATGTTCGTGTGATTGAGTGGATAGACGAGGAAATTATGCTGCCTCGAACAACGCTTCTATACTGCTTGTTATCAAAGGTTGAGACATTTTTGATTAACACCAGTTTGAAGACAACGGCTATTCTTTCATTAGTGTATGCAACAGTGTTATGCGTGGAAGGTGTTGGCGTGTATATGGAGCAACGCTGGGCTGAATGGCTAATGGTTATTGCATCGGCGAGTTTATTACCGCTTGAAATCTACCATTTAGCGCATAAATTCACTGTGTTCAAGGTTTTTGTGATTCTTATTAATTGTTTTATCGTCTGGTATTTGTATCGAACGCTAAAAAATGGAAGTCATCATCAAACAATACCATCGTAATAATCATATACAGGAATGTGTTTGATATGTCGAAAGAAAATCTGAAATACGCTATTGGAGCGTTTTGTGGCTCATTTGTAGGAACATTTGGGTATTCACTTGTTTCTGATCAAAGTTTTGCCCCACGAGAGCTTCTCAGAGCGCTGTTTGTTTCTATGTTTATGACAGTATTCTTGTTGTATTGGAAAAAACGTACGGAGAGGAATAAACCATCTGCTCAATAGTAAAATTACAACAACAACCATGACCCAATACCTCACACCAACTGCTTTCATAGACAGCGACGCGCCAGACGTTATCGCTTACGCAAACAGCCACACACAGGGTGCTACGAACGATGTTGACCGTGCTATGCGGCTATATTATGCTGTGCGTGATGATTTTTACTACAACCCTTATTATCTCGATTTACGCCCGGAAGGATTAAAAGCCTCAGCATTGTTGCGCCGTGAACCACGAGCGGGCTATTGCGTCGAAAAAGCCGTTCTTCTGGCTGCGGTGGCGCGTGTGGTGGGCATTCCAAGCCGTTTGAGTTTTTACAACGTTCGCAATCATATTGCCACAGGGCGCTTGGAAAGTCTTTTACAGACAAATTTACTTGTATTCCACGGTTGTACGGAACTATTGTTGGAGGGAACGTGGGTGAAGGCTACACCTGCTTTTAATGCCTCGCTCTGCACAAAACTTAACGTGGAGCCGCTTGAATTTAATGGTCGTGAGGATTCCGTGTTGCAGCAATTCGACCGCTCGGGCAATACGTATATGCACTATGAACACGACTACGGCGCATTTGCAGACTTGCCGTATGACCTTTACATGCGTTCATTGCAGCAGCATTACGGACATATTATCACCGAAGAGCGCTTGAAGAACAACGGCTACATCCTTGAAGTATGAACGATTTACGAATAATAGTAAATGCGTTGGAATCTACGACGGAGTCGTTTGTGATGGCGACGGTGGTGGAATCCAAAGGTTCGACGTATCGCGGCATCGGTGCAAGGATGCTCTTCAAACAGGCAACCAACAACGAGTGGGATGAGTGGACGATGCTCGGTACGATTAGCGGCGGCTGTTTAGAGCATGACGTGTTGGAACATGCCAAACAAGTGATGGAAACAGGCGAACCGAAGCTGCTCACCTACGATTCGCTCGAAGAAGATGAAGACCTGCTTTGGGGCATGGGGCTTGGCTGCAACGGCATTGTGAAGATTTTATTGGAGCTTGTAGATTTCACCACGCCGCTTATACGCTTTTTTTCACGCTCGTTTCATGATGAGCAGCATGGCGTTGTTGCAACCGTCTTTTCCTCAATCAATAATGCAACAGCGCTTGGAAGTCGTATCATCCTTCAGTTCGATAGTGAAGTGTTTACAACGTTGTACCAAAACATTCCTCACAAATCTCTTCAAACCTTACTTATAGAACAAGCTCGTTCAGCATTTATCTCGGGAACCAGCAAAAGCATCGTTGTTGGTGTGGAAGGTGCTTCAATTCAAGCATTAGTGGAAATAATACAGCCTCCACAACCGCTTGTGGTTTTTGGTGCTGGTTTCGACGCAATACCTGTTGTACAAATAGCCTCTCTACTTGGCTGGCACACAACTGTCGCCGATTACCGCCCTGTCTATGTTACAGGCGAACGATTCCCATTTGCCGACAAACTCATTCTTGCGCCGCAAGAAGAGATTTTTGACGAACTTGTGATTCCAACTGGTGCAGCAGTGCTTATTATGACCCACAAATACGAATTTGACTGCGAAATTCTCAAAAAAATGCTTTCTCGCACCGACACATCAAATCAGTTATCCTACATTGGCGTTTTGGGACCACGTAAACGCATCGAAAAACTTCTGGCAGACCTATATTCAAGCGGGATAGAACTCACCGACCAGCAGCAGCAAAACCTTTACAGCCCCGTTGGGTTAGACATAGGTACAGAGACCGCAGAGGAAGTGGCTTTGAGCATCATTGCCGAAATACAATCTGTTCTCAGCAGCAGACAAGGCGGCTTTTTACGCCATCGCTCCGAAAATATTCACGTGCGTTCGTGAAGCCGTGCAAGCGGGTTTGCGTATAGAACATACGGCACTGCAAACGCATCAGTTGGTGAGTGATGCTCGCGGCACATGGAATTACACATATTTATTTCCGAGCCTGCATATTTCTCGAAAATTCGACACCAATAACGAAGTACAACTGAGCTACAGCCGCCGCATCAACCGTCCAAATTTTTGGCAATTAAACCCATTTGCCGACTACAGCGACCCTGTGAACCTGCGTTCCGGCAATCCTAATTTGCAACCGGAACTCATTGATGCCGTCGAAGGAACATACACACGATATATTGACCGCCAAACACTCACACTCACAGCATATTTCCGCCAAACGAATATCCTGACGTTCTTATTTGTGCGTTCCCCGAATTGACGCTATTTTTGTCAATACACATAATCCTTGAAAGTGTAAATATGCAAGCAACCTCAAGACACAATGCGTCTATCCATATAATTCGCGGCTTTACGGATTATTACTCCGACGCGTTTGAGGCACAGAGCCACAAGGAGATGCTTCAAGAGTCAAATATTATTTTCCATGAAACCGCAAAAGACGTTTCGTATCCTCTGCACTGGACACCACTTTCTATCAAATGCGCTTTTAATGGTCAAGAAAAGTATGTGACCAACGGCATGACCTATTCTGTCCATGATAGGAATTACCTTATCTTCAACGAAGGCCGCTTGTATTCAAGCCACATTCAATCCGACACGCTCGTTGAATCCTTTACAATAAGTTTTCACGCAAATTTTGTTGCCGAAGCACTTGGCAGTTTGATGTTGCCAGCAGTACGCTTGCTGGATAATCCTGATATCGCCTTGTCTGACCCTCCGCAGTTTATGGAAAAACTATACGCGCATGACAACCTTGTAACGCCAGTGTTGCAGCGTATTCGAGACGTGGCGGGCAATGCTGACCCCTTGCGTCAGGCGGCAAATACACACACGCTTCAAGAGTTGCTCCTGACGCTTTTGGAGCGGATGTGCTTGGGGCAGCACGAGGTGGCAAGCCAGATAGCAGCAATGCACGTGGTGAAAGCAGGGACAAAAGCAGAATTGTACAAACGGCTACACCGCGCAAAAGACCTGATGGATTCGTGTTACGAAGAAGACCTTGAGCTTTCGATGATGGCTGACGTTGCTTGTCTTTCGGCGCATTATTTTCTGCGGCAATTCAAAAAACAATTCGGCGTAACACCGCATCAATACTTGATAAACAAACGGCTTGACGAGGCGAGAATTTTGCTAAAGACTTCCCGAAAATCTGTTACGGAGATTTGTTACGACGTGGGGTACAGCGACCTCAGCTCGTTCGGGCGCTTGTTCAAGAGCCGTTACCAGCTCTCGCCTGAACAGTATTCGGATGCACACAAGACAAAAAAGTCAATTTTCGCACAATAGCTTGTTGAGCAAGCGCGTAATTTAGCATTGTAAG
>JANYIG010000223.1 GCA_025358765.1 Candidatus Kapaibacterium sp. | reverse complement strand
TTATTAACGTAGGTTACGCCACCCTCGATTTCATTGCCGGATGCGTCTGTAACCACGACCGTCGGATTGCGATTCAGGTTATGAATAATCGTCCACAGAGCGGACGGCGCGGCTTGTACAAACACGCGATTTTCAATACGTAGCGTGTCTATTTCATCATTATTGTCAGCATCGTAGGTGCTTTTTCGCATGACGTTCGTATCTGTATTCAACACGTTCTGGGCGATTGCCGTTGCTGTTGCCGCGCTTATTCCACCACCACCGCCGCCCGTCAACAGCGCTTCGTCAATCCATTGTATGCCGTCACAAATGTACGTGCGATTTTCTGCATCGCACAGTACCGCACGTCTGCCTGTCCAATTAGTGTAATCCGTTGGCAGTATGGCGAAATAAATGAGTTGTCCTGAAAGCATAATTTTAAAACAAAAAAAGGGCATAGAAACTGCCCTCCCATTGTTAGGTGCGGAGAGAATTTTCTATGCCCTGCGTGATGTGAATCGTGCGTGGCGTGTGCGTGCGAAAGAACAATGCAAATGTACCGAAATTATTTCAAGAGTGCAATAGCTACGTTTTCGATTGTGATTTGATGCGAGGCGGAACCGATATTGTATCCTCGAAACTCCACCAAAAATTCATCATTCTGTTGTAATAACACTTCGCCCTCGACCGCCGTCCGAAAATGCGTTGCGTCTAACTGTAATGCTCCAGCCGTAAACTCGCCATCATAGAGATTTGTAGAGCGCCGCACTAAGCCGGCAAGCACGATTCCAACGATGTTCACATCGCCCACAAACTCTACTTCTATTCGATATGCGTACAGCTGTGCATCCACAAGCGAATGAGTGAACGTGAACGGCACGGTACTTGTCACTTGCGCGGACGGTGAAATAGGTGTTTGTGCGTTTAGTGCCTCAAAATATTCTGCTTTGGGCGCAAACGTGAGTATTTGCACGGCATTGCTCTGATATTGCGCCACAACCGCCGAACCGCTACCGCCACCTGAGCCTGTCGTCGTGCTACCGCCGCTGATAGGAGTTCCAAGTATGCGCCTGTAATTTGTCGCATTGCGTTTTCCGGGTTCTGCAAATGGCATTAAAGCAAGGTAACGGTGATTGGAGAAGACACACAAATAAATTCTACATCAACAGTCCCATCCATAACGTTCATAGACGCGCTGGTTAAAATGGCTTTTGCAGGAACGTTCAGAAACGCGGGCGTTACAGACGAATCAAACGAATAGATAGAGCCTATTGTCGAAGGTAGCGCCTGTATGCTATTTGAAGGGTATGTTGAACCTTCAATTTTTGCTTGTGACGGATTGGCGAAATTTCGCATGATTGCGTTGCCAATGCGAACAATCACGCCAAACGTGCGTCGCCAGTACGCATAAAACTCATTGAACTTGTCACGAATATCGTTCCAATCCCAATCGCTCGCATTGAGCGGCGGAAACGCGGCGGAATTAAAGTTTGCTTCTACTTGATACGCCGCGTTGTCCTTGAAGTCACACGAAGCATGAACAGCAATAAAATCCCCTGCACTCGCTTGGTAATACAACTTACCTTCTTGCTTTTCTATCTCACCTGCAAACCCAATACCGCCGTTTTCAAAACCAAATATCCAATCTGAAAACAGGTTGTGAAAATATGGCTTTACGTTGAACGTGTTATCTACCAGCGACGTTCCGTAATTATTAATCAGCTGATTTTCACCCGCACACGCAAGCTCCACCCCGCCTAACGTTTCGCCAGATTTCAAAATCTTTTTGAGCTGAATGTCATTCGAGGTAATCGTTGTTGTCGTTGGAAAGCTGTTATCATTATGGGCAAGCGACTGTATGCCAATGCCCACATCGGTGTAATACGCCCGCGCTCCGCATTCGCACACGTCCACCATGAAATCAAACAAATTTTTGAACTGAAAAAACTTGCTTCCGGGCGAGAACATGCCCGCAACCGTGTCAACGCTCCCGTCTTCGTTCACTGTTGGAGCATACACTCTGCCAATAACATACACGTCCCCCAGCCCACCCGTCAACAGCCCGCCGCGCTGCCCGTTGCTTGGATTTTGCTGAAAAAAGTTTGCAAACATCAGCCCGCCCAAAATATCGAATGGAATGCCAACCCAACCATCTGCACGAAGCACAGCGTCCCGTATCTGTTTGTATACCGCCGTTGCTGCGTCTTGCAATTCAGTCCGCGAATACATCACTGTACCTTTTGAGTTCGGGTCGTCATTCCCAAGTTCTGCCATCGTGCGTTGTCGCCCGCCTGTCCACTTGTTTTGCGTCACGTAGCCAACTTTTGTCCCCGCAGAAAGTTCTTGAATTTTCGCATCTACCATTGTTGGGTTTATCTGCTCCAAAACAAACCGCGTAAGGTGCATAAACTCTATCTCGCCAACTACCGCGCCGTTCTCGTAATCTATCGTAATTTCAGCGGGCGGCGCTATTCGCTGGCAACCGCTAAACGCTATCGGATGCGTGGCAGAAACGCCGCCGCCAAAATATTCAGCAAACGTCAAAGGCGGCTTCAAATCTGCAAAGTCAAGTGTAGCATCCCCAAAATTACTTGTAAGCCGCACAACGTTTGATAAGTTCGCAAATTTCACAGCGGGCGGTTTCGGCGTTGTGCCATACACCACAACTTGCGATACTATGCCCGTCACGGGGTCGGTAACATCAATGCTTGCCGAAATGCCCGAAAGCGTGGGGAATGTGTATTGTACAAACTGGTCAAACAGGCGGTCACGTAAGTGCTGGAGTGTGGTGTTGTCTTCCAATGCCGAAATATTGAATTTCAGTTTTAACGACGGCGTTTCACTCAATCCAATCGGCAGCTTGTTGTATTTTGCTGCCCACGTTATTTCGTCGGAGACAACAGCAAGCCCCAAATCCACGTAGGTCGGGCTTGAAAGCGGCACCACATCGGCAGTGAATATTTCCAAGCGCCATTTCCAGCCATTGCGAGCGTAGATATTCGTGAAATAAATAACGTTCATGTGAGGAAATCCCTCCCCTCGAATGAAAACGTTGCCTCTTCCCAACCGTGTTCGTCGTCCAATGAAGTTTCTACTCCCGTAAAATTCAAAGGGATATTCAGTAAGCTGTTGACCGTGCCACCAGCGCCGTAGCGCGTGAGCGAACACGCTGCAATACGAAAAACCTTGCGCGGCTTCGTAAAAAACTCGATAGCCGCTTCTAAGTCAGCGCTGTT
>JANYIG010000208.1 GCA_025358765.1 Candidatus Kapaibacterium sp. | reverse complement strand
CGACTGGGAGGCAATTATTGTGGACGACGGTAGCACGGATGCTACTCCTAACGTAGTACAGCCGTATCTGGAGCGCTTTGCGAACATTCGCTACACGCACCAAGCAAATGCCGGCATAGGAGTTGCGCGAACAACGGGTTTGCAAGCGGCTTTGGGGCAATTTTTGACGTTTTTGGATTCGGACGATGAATATTTGCCAGAACACCTTGCCTCGCGGAAGCATATTCTTTGCGACGCTCCGGCAATTGAGTTTTTGCATGGCGGCATGGATATTATCGGTAACCCATATGTTCCAGACAAAGACGACCCTTCGCGGCTGATTCACATAAGTGAATGCGTGGTGGGCGGAACGTTCATTGTTCTGTGCGACGTGGCGCGTAGGTTGGGTGGGTTTAGCCCGTTGCGGTTTGGAGATGATGCCGTATTTTATGAGAAAGCACAAAAGGCAGGCGTTGTCATTGCGACAACAGACCTGCCTACGTATCGGTATTACCGCACAACAGCGGATTCACTTTGCACGACAGCGTTTCAAGACGTTGCCGCGTAAATACTTGGTTCACGGCTGCTAATCGTCATCTTCCGGCACATCAACGGCGATAACAACGAGGTTTTCCTCCACGTCAAGCCACCAATCATCATCGAATTTATCCATGATTTTTAGGGCATCTTTTGGTGCGGCATTGCTTCGGACAAGGACGAGAAGATATTCTTCTTCCGTTTCCTCATCATCTTCAAAGCTGAGATGGATGGAATCTAATTTGTTCCCGAAATGTTTGACCAAATGCTCGTGGGCATCGGTCAAAATCGGCTCCAGATGCGGATAATCCTCCAAAAAGGAAAAAACCGAATCTGCGTGTTCAATCTGGTAGAGTTCTTGCAAATGTTCCATTGTCGCAGAACGTTAGGGATGAGTAAGGAAAAACATAATGGTCGCAAAATAGGAATTTTTCCGTTTGAAACTAAATTCTTCTCTGCGATGTTCAGGAAAAACAGTAAATTTTCGACTGAAACCAGCATTACATCCAGCATACCAATAACGATTTTCACTTACTTTTGTCGTGAACTATGGAAAACAGAGAAAATACTATCCTACCCGTGACCAACACCAGTACGCTTGAACGGGTGCGGCACGTGCGCCAAAGTAAGATGGTGCAACGTATCCTCGACAAAGACACGACGGTGCTTGTAGATGACCCGCTTGAGAACGAAATGGTACTCAACATGGGTCCGCAGCACCCCGCCACGCACGGCGTATTGCGCGTATTGCTCCGAATTGATGGTGAAACAGTCATAAAATGTGTGCCGGAACTTGGTTATTTGCATCGAGGCTTCGAGAAGCTCGCGGAAAACATGACGTATCACGAGTTCATCCCGCACACCGACCGTTTGGACTATATTGCGCCACTCTCGAATAACGTTGCCATTGCTATGGCTATCGAAAAAGCAGCTGGCGTTGAGATCCCCGAACGCGCAAAGTGGATTCGCATGATGGTCTGCGAAGTCGCCCGTATTTCATCGCATTTGTTGGCTATGGGCTGTCATGCGATGGACGTAGGCGCACTCACGATTTTCCTTTGGACATTTGGTGAACGCGAAAAACTCTATGATATTATTGAGCAAATCTGCGGTGCGCGGATGACAACGAGTTACACGCGCGTGGGCGGCGTTTCCAACGATGTGGACGAAGCCGTGATTCGCCAGCTCCGCACGTGGATGAATGCTTTTCCGGCGATTTTGAAGGATTGCGAATCGCTGATGCTTCGCAACCGCATTTTCATTGACCGCATGGCGGGCGTAGGTTATGTGTCCCGCGATAAGGCGATTGCGCTTGGTATGACGGGACCGTGTTTGCGCGGTTCCGGTGTGGAATACGACCTCCGTCGCACAATGCCGTACTTGAATTATGACCAAGTGGATTTCGACGTAATCACCCACAACGACGGCGATTGCTGGGGGCGTTTTATGGTACGGGCGCAGGAAATGCGGGAAAGCGTAAAAATCTTGCACCAGATTTTGGACAAGATGCCCGAAGGTCCCGTCATGGCAGACAATCCAAACAAAGTTATGCCACGCAAAGGTGAGATTTACACGAAGATGGAAGAACTTATCAGCGACTTTATGCTTATTAACTACGGTACGATGCCGCCCAAAGGCGAGGTGTATTCAGCGATTGAATCCTCGAAGGGTGAACTTGGCTTCTTTATTGTGTCCGACGGCACGGGGCATCCGTGGAAACTGAAGATCCGCTCGCCCTCTACCACGAACCTGCAAGCGCTCAAGTTTATGGCGGAAGGCTCCATGATTTCGGATGTTGTGTCCATTATTGGCTCTATTGACCCCGTGATGGGTGAAGCGGATAAGTAAGGTTCCCGTATAAAAACGGGATCAACCTTACCAAATATATATACTCCCATTAAAAAACCTTCTAAACAAAGCACTATCGTAGGGGTTAGGAACTAAAACTATGCCACACATTATCCTCGAACACTCGACGAATATTGTCGAGAAACCAGATTTTGCAACGCTTTTCAGCCGCATGCACAGCGTTTTGATGGACGCAGGCGTATTCAAACTTGACGACATCAAAAGCCGTGTGCATCCGTGCGAGACGTACTACCTTGCCGACGGCAATGCGAATAATGCTTTTGTCCACGTGGAGTTTGGTGTTTTTTCAGGGCGGAGCCTCGAGATTCAGAATCAAGTCGGAGAGCGGTTTATGGCAATTTTAGCAGAAACATTCAACGACTCGCTGCACGAACGAAATTGTGTGGTGAGTTTGGAAATCCGCGAAATGAACCGCGAAACTTACCGTAAGGTTTCAGGCGCACATGCTTCGTCGTCTGGTATATAACAGCTTGCAGGAACGATATTTTCACGTTTTTTTTATTAGTTATGACGTACGAAACGCTTGCCGTCGAATGTAGCAACCACGTTGCCAACATTGTCCTGAATCGTCCTGACAAGGCGAATGCGATGAATCGTGAATTTTGGAAAGAAATTCGCATGGCGTTTGAGTGGGCGGATGCAACGCCAGACGTTCGTGTTGTTGTGCTGTCTGCCAACGGGAAAACATTTTCGGCGGGCATAGATTTGGAAATCTTGATGTCGGTGACAGCCATAACAAACACAACTGACTGTGAAGCACGGATTCGTGAGGAGTTACGGCAAATGCTCTTGAACTTACAGCGTTCACTCACCGCTATCGAGCAGTGCCGGAAGCCCGTCATTGCTGCTGTTCACGGGGCATGTATTGGAGGCGGTGTGGATATGATTGCCGCGTGTGATATGCGCTTTTGTAGTGCCGATGCGGGTTTCAGCATCAAGGAAATTGATATTGGTATGGTGGCAGATTTGGGAACATTGCAACGGCTTCCCAAAATTATGCCCGACGGTATTGTTCGAGAACTGGCGTACACAGGGCGCACTGTGTCTGGTGCAGAAGCGGAGCGCATCGGGCTTGTGAATCGTCATTTTGATACCAACGAAGCATTGATGAAGCATGTCAAGACGCTGGCTGCCGAAATTGCCACAAAATCGCCGCTTTCCATTCGTGGCACAAAGGAAATGCTGTTGTACTCCCGTGACCACTCGGTTGCCGACGGTTTGAGTCACGTTGCTACGTGGAATGCAGCAATGTTTCTTTCTGCGGACATCCGCGAGGCATTTACCGCAAAAACGGAGAAGCGTAAGCCAAAGTTTAAGGACTAATATTTAAGGACTAACACGCAAGGATTGGCACAGTTTCCGTTTAGTGCCATTTGATGTTGATGCGCCGCCCATGAAACCCTCTATTCACCTCATTACTGGCTATTTAGGAAGCGGTAAAACTCTGTTTTTGAGCCGTTTGCTGGAACGACACTTCGTTGGCGAACGCATCGCCGTGATTGTCAACGATTTTGGGGATGTCGTGTACGACGGCTTACTCCTTAACAGATTACACCGCAACACAAGCCCCAATTATTCCCCTGTTCAAATCCTCGACGTGCCGGGCGGCTGTCTGTGCTGTTCGGCGATTGATGATTTTAAAACCGCATTAACCCAAGTGCTAACAAGCACCGACGACCATGAAAGTTGTACA
The DNA here is from genome assembly GCA_025358765.1 of Candidatus Kapaibacterium sp. GTDB lineage: Bacteria > Bacteroidota > Ignavibacteria > Kapaibacteriales > UBA4661 > JANYIG01. The sequence continues at coordinate 8,065 of JANYIG010000208.1, read as the reverse complement.
CGAGTATTTATCGAAGCTACAGGGCTTGCTGATGCCGCACAGGTGCGGGCAGATTTAGCATTTATGGGCTTTCCGGTGGATTCAACACTTTGTATTGTGGATGTGGTAAATATTCAGCGAATGCGCTCGTTGTTCCCGACTATTGACGAGCAAATCGCTGTTGCCGATGTCGTGCTATTTGCAAAGATTGATATTGCCACGCGAACGGCGGTGGAAGCCGCTCACACGCTTGTTCGTTCGTTAAATGACCGTGCTGTAGTGGCATACCTCAAACACGGCGCAGTTGCGGCAGATTTGCTCACCGTGCTATTCGCACCAGCGCAACATTTTGTTCCGACAGCGCACAACTCCCAACAACACTTACTTCGAGATGAAATCACGGCATTCCGCCTTGTTACAACGATTGCTTGCGACCGTTCGGCACTTGAATACTGTTTTGCAGGGCTTCCGGCGAACGTCGTTCGCATCAAAGGCGTAGTGCGCTTTGCGGACGAGGAGTACGAATGGCAGCTTGTGAACTTTGTGTGTGGTCGTTGGGAGTTCCACCCCCTTGAAGACCAGTATCTACAGCGTTCCGAATTGTTTGTGATTGGTCGCCGACTTGACGAATCAATGCTGATGCGATGGTTTGACGGTGTGATGACGGCAATTGAAACGGGAACCGTCCAAAATCTGCGTATTGGCGGCATCGTAGAGCATAACCATGAGCATCATGATGTACCTTCGCTGTAGAAATTACCGCTTTACGGGTGATTTCAAAGGGCGTAGCATCACTGGTGCGAGAGTATATGCTTCGCTCGTGTCTCTGCCATTTGTGTCCAACCGACGGACTCGCGCTTCGTTGGCGGCATGGTTGATGGATTCCACGCGGTATAAAATATCGCTGGTATTCTCGATGGCGCATTCCACCACATCACCAGTGTTGATGGCTTTTGCTTGGTCGGTGCTTTCGTGACTGCTCCGTTTCCAATCGAATTTTCGGTCAAGCGTATAGAGAAGTTTTTTGAACATAATGGTACAATTCAGGCTTTGATGGTTTGAAGTTGTTTATGCATATCAGCCAAAATGACTTTTGCTTGCGCGATCTGCCAATCCTCCGTGACATGTTTGGCTGCAATGCGCTCGAAAGCAATCTGAACGCAGATTAGTGCTTTTTTGTATTCCGCTTTGGTTTGACCGCTTTTGAATGGTAACTCAACGTACTCTTCGGGAATCAAACCTTCCTCCACTTCTTTCGTGAGTTCCTCACGGATAAATTTTTGCTCAAATCGTAGTGATTGGGCGAACGTAAGGCACAATCCCACAAACGTTACCGCAATCACAACAAAGCCAAGCGTACTTACGCTTTCGGTTGAAACAAGGAAGTTAAACGTCATATGGAGCGCAATGGCTGGAATGATCCCTCCCAGAATAAACAGTATTGGCACTTTCCCTTTGTTAAACTGTGTATAGCCAAGCGCTGCTCCAAACGTTCCGCACGCCAAGGCGTGGAGCATCCCGCTAAAAAACGTCCGATACATAATGAATTGCACTAAGTTGTCGGAGCCGGCGTTTTGAATGAAGTACACCATATTTTCCGTCATTGCAAAGCCAAATCCAACCGTTGCGCCATAGACGATGCCGTCGGTAAGGTTGTTAAAATCCAGCAAGCGAACCGTCAAAATAAAGATAAGTGCTTTCATACACTCCTCAATTGGCGGACCGATAAATACTGCCGCGTCTTTGATGTTGCCGCTTGCAACGGCAGTCTTACCAAAAATGAGTGCCGTGAGTTTTGAGTTGACCATAAGCGAGAGAACATATGCCCCGACTGCTCCCCAGAAAAAGTGCGTTAGCAAAAGCCAGAGCGGTTCGGGGTCGTATCGGTCAAGCCTACGAACAATAATCATAAAAATGACCATCGGAATAATAGCACATGGAAGCGCAAGCAGTTGTGTCATGGTCGTTAGTCCTTAAAAGGTGAATACCTCTGTTGAATTTGAGCTATGGATACGGAAGAAAATACCGCCCTTGAAAAATACAAAAATTTTGGTACGACGCAAAATGAGGCGCGTGATTGTTGTTACAGCTTCCCAATCCCTTTGTACATGTCATAGCGGGCGCTGTATTGCACGATGTTCATGTTTTTGTCGCGGAGTGTGCCACCAGACGGCGACAGATAGAAGGTTTCAAGAGTACTGGTTGCTATTTTGCTGATAACACCGTGTTCATCCACGTAGAAATGCACAATGTTGTAACCAAGTCTTGTTTCCGCCGTTTCGAGTTGTGTGCGGAGGTTTTCGTCGGAAAAGCAATGTCTGTCGGCGCTGGTTGCGAGTGTTTCCGCCAGAGAAGATGCCATTAGCTCTGCCTTTCTTTTGTTGGTTCTGCGACAAGGAAGTCGTATATTGCAAATTCGTGTTAAACGAACAAACCGCGCTGTACGTCTCACAAGAACGGCAACGCAATACCAAAATAACAGTATTGCAACGAATCATCAAAGGTTCATTTGCTTGTAGCTTACAAAACGTATGAATATCACAAAAATCATTCTTCGCAATCCGCTCCCTGTTCAAGGCGATAACGTAAGCGTTGATAGCGCCGAAAGTGTGGAATTAGATGCCAGCATTGATATTGGCTCTGCCCAATTCGTCTTGCCCGCATCGGCTGTGGAAACCTTACGGCTACCCAGAATGCAAAAAAGCAGATTCTGCGCGGTTGAACTCGAAATCAACGGCAAAAAAGGTATTTTTGAAGCATTAATTGAGCCCAAACGTACCCATGCTGTTATCGGCTCGGCGGTTATGGCAACACTCGACATTGAGCGTCGTAATTAGCATAGAACTGCAAGGACGGGCGACATCACCAATGAAGCTCACGGTTAACACACTCCAACGAAATTCAACATCTCACTTAAACACGTATAATTTCCGACACCATGCTAAAGTTTATCGAAAAATTGTTTGGCAATAAGCACGACAAAGACATCAAACGTATATTGCCCATTGTTGATGAAATCAACGAGGAATTTGAAAAACTCAGCTCGCTTTCCGATGATGAACTCCGCGCCAAAACGGGTGAGTTCCGTGACATCATCCACGAGCGCATCGCCGAGTTTCAGGAAGAATTGACTACGCTGCGCTCGCGCCTCAAAAAAGAACAGCTTTCCGGCGAAGAAACATTTGAAATCTACGAACGCATTGAAATGCTCGAAGACGACGAATACAGGGTCATCCAAGAAACATTGCACGAAATTTTGCCACAAGCATTTGCCGTTGTCAAGGATGCCTGCCGTCGCCTTGTTGGGACGAAATACATGTTGGTCGGGCATGAGGTCACGTGGGATATGGTTCCTTACGACGTGCAGCTTATGGGGGGGATTTTCATTCATGAAGGAAGAATCTCCGAGATGGCAACAGGCGAGGGCAAGACGCTCGTGGCGGTGTCGCCGATGTACCTGAACGCTTTGCCGCAACGTGGTGTTCACCTTGTAACAGTGAACGATTACCTTGCTGAACGCGATAGCCATTGGATGAAGCCCGTGTTTGATTTTTTGGGTATTACGGTCGGCTGTATCACTTCCAACATGGAGGTGGACGAGCGTCAAACCGAATATCAAAAAGATATTACCTATGGCACGAACAACGAATTTGGCTTTGATTATTTGCGCGATAACATGGTTGGTTCGGCAGAAGAAATGGTGCAGCGTCCGCATAATTTCGCCATTGTGGATGAAGTGGATTCGGTGTTAGTGGATGAGGCACGAACGCCGCTTATTATTTCCGGTCCAGTCTTTCAGACCGACCATCGCTACGAAGAAATGAATCCGGGACTTCGCAAACTCGTGGAAGCTCAAACACGCCTTGCCGCAAAAGTTGTGGGCGAAGCCGAAGCGATTCTTGCCAAACCGGATATCAAAAAAGATGAGCTTGCAACCGCAGGTGTAGCTATACTCCGCGCATACAGAGGTTTGCCGAAAAACAAGCGTTTGACAAAACTGTTAGGCAATCCCGACAACCAAAAGCTCATGCGTTCGACAGAAATTGAGTATCTGCGTGACCAAGGCACACGTATGTCGGAGATTGACGAAGAGCTGTACTACGCGATTGACGAAAAAATGCACCAGATTGACCTTACGGAAAAAGGGCGCGAGTTCTTGTCGGCGTTTACGTCGGAGAAGGATTTTTTCATTATTCCCGACATTGCTACACAACTTAGTGCTATTGAGGGCGATTCATTCATCACACCCGAAGAACGTCAGCTTCGCAAAGATGAGTTCATGCGGGTGTATGCCGAGCGGAGCGACCGCATCCATACCGTAACGCAGCTTCTCCGTGCATACTCGCTCTATGAGCAAGACGTGGAGTACGTTGTAGATGAGGGCAAAGTGAAAATTGTGGATGAATTTACGGGGCGTATTTTGGAAGGTCGGCGTTATTCGGACGGCTTACATCAAGCAATTGAGGCAAAAGAAGGCGTAAACGTCGAACGCGACACACAAACCTTCGCTACAATTACGCTGCAAAATTACTTCCGTATTTACCGTAAACTCGCTGGCATGACTGGTACGGCGGAAACAGAAGCCGGTGAATTTTACGAAATTTACAAGCTCGACGTGAGTGTTGTTCCCACGAACAAACCGATTACGCGCCAGGACGTGAACGACGTGATTTACCGTACCAAACGCGAGAAATACAACGCCGTTGCCGCCGAGGTGCAAGAACAAGTGAAAATTGGACGTGCCGTCCTTGTTGGTACGACAAGCGTAGAGGTGTCTGAGCTTTTGAGCAAAATGCTCAAGCGTTCCAACATCAAGCATAACGTATTGAACGCAAAACAACACGAACGCGAGGCAGAAATTGTGGCGGAAGCGGGTCAGCCGGGCGCAGTCACAATTGCGACAAACATGGCGGGTCGTGGCACGGACATCAAACTGCATCCATCGGTGAAGCAAGCGGGCGGTTTGTACATCATCGGTACAGAGCGCCACGAAGCACGAAGGATTGACCGTCAGTTGCGCGGTCGCGCGGGTCGTCAGGGCGATCCGGGTTCGTCGAAGTTTTTCCTCTCGCTTGAGGACGACCTTCTGCGTCTGTTTGGTGGCGAGCGTATTGCAGGCGTGATGCAGTTCCTGAAAGTGCCGGAGGGCGAGCCGATTGAGCACAACGCCGTCACGAAATCCGTCGAACGTGCACAGAAAAAAGTCGAGGAGAATAATTTTGGTATCCGTAAACGTTTGTTGGAATACGACAACGTGATGAACCAACAGCGCGAAGTCATCTACGACCGCCGTCGTCATGCGCTTCAGGGCGACCGTATGCGGGGCGAAATTTTTGAGTACGTCCTCGAATTTGCGGGCGACTTGTACGATACACACCACCACGGGCTTGCGATAGATGCGGCACGCGAAGAGCTACGCACGACGCTTCTTTGCGACATTGACATGAATGAAGATGAGTTCCGCGCCATGCGTCGTGAACCCTTTGTTGAGGCGGTTGTGGAAACTGCTGAAGAGTTCTATTCGCGTAAAGAACAATCGCTCGGTTCGGATTTTATGGCGAACTTAGAACGGGTAGCGATTTTGCAAACGATTGACGATAAATGGCGTGAACACTTGCGTGCGATGGACGAGTTAAAAGAAGGTATTCATCTTCGTGCTTACGGACAGAAAGACCCGCTTTTGGAATATAAAGGCGAAGCGTACAAAATTTTCGTTGACCTCGTACACGAAATCAACCGCGAATCTATTCACTATGCGTTCCGTTATTTCCCATCGGTAGAGCCACAGCGCGTGGTTACGTCCTCGAAAACGCCGTTTGGTAACGGATTGCCGACCGTGACGACCGTCAGCGCAAACGCGATGCGGATGTCGCGTCCGAGCGCTGAAACCTACACCGGCTACAATACGCAGCAAATGGCGCAAGCCACACAATCCGACGTGATGCACCAGGCAGAATCACATGGTAACGGGGCAGCACGAACGATTGTCAACACGTCACCGAAAATTGGGCGTAATGACCCATGTCCGCTTGACCCGAACAAAAAATTCAAAAACTGTTGCGGCGCAACAGGCGGAAAAGCCTGTGTGAAAGTGGGAATGCAGTAAACATAACACATTCTTAAAATAATTCCGTTCATCTTGGATGTAAGGTGGAGGCGATACGGTTTCTATCGAATGTCTGTCGCTGGAAATGACAAAACGTTTCCAACTACATCCAATGAGAACCTTTTCGTCGCACAGATTACGTCGGCAACCGTCGTAAGAGTTCTTCTTGATAGGTGGGAGACACTGGCAGTTCAATATGATTGGTCATCATAACCGACATCGTTTTGTTGCCGCGCATTGTTTCACGAATATGCTGAGGGTTGATGATAAACGAACGATGGATGCGTACAAAGCCATGATTGGCAAGAGTAGGCTCAAAATAACCCATTGTTTTGGGGATGAGCATTGTTCTGGCATCGGCAAAATAAAACTGAGTATAATTGCTTTGTGCTTCGCAATAAACAATATCACTTGCCGCCACTATTCGTGAGCCTTTGGGCGTAGGTAAGGACACTTTACCTTCAACAATTTTTGTCTCAGGCGCAGTGAGCAGGCTTTTTTGTAATGCTACAGAAGTCATCAACCGTTGAGAGACTATTTCCGGTATGGATTCGCCTATCAGCCGAAGGTATGCTAATGCTCTATGAACCGCATCTGACAATTCATTCAGAGCGACAGGTTTCAGCAAATAATCAATAGCACCGTAGCGGATAGCCCGGATAGCATATTCAGAAAATCCGGTAATAAAAATCACTCCAAAGTCCGGTTGCTCAAAAGCATCAATAACGTCAAACCCCATGCCGTCGGGCAACGAAATATCCAAAAAAACCACCTGTGGGTGATGCTGCTGAATAGCAGCAACGGCATCAGCTACAGAACCAGCTTCCGCAACTACGTCGACAGTGTCAGGAAACAATCGCAGCAACATGCGGCGGATAAGCAACCGTGCATTGTCCTGCTCATCGACAATAAGAACGGTACAAGGTTGTACCAATACTTCTACTTCTTCCATATTGACGTTGAGATAAAATCCGTTCCTTGAGAAAAAAGCAATAAAAACACTTTATTGCTTTATCAATCCTCAATATAACCAAAATGTGGGGATGATTTACGCACGCAATACGGATGGCGTTGCGTACCAGAGCATTGAGCCTTGCACGGGACGCATCCGCTCAATCGCTATCGCGCAAACAGCTCCTTTTTTGAAATCCATATGGAGCTTGCCATCAGCACAGATGCGAGACACGAAATCGCTTGCGCTTGGTTCATGCCCAACGAACATAATGTGTTGCGAGCTTCGGAATTCAAAATAGAGGTCGCAGAAATTCTCATACCGACCCATTGGCGTGATGCGGTTATCTTGGATGATGTCGTTCGTATATTGAAGTTTTTCAGCAAGGATGGTAGCGGTTTGTATGGCTCGGACGTAAGGACTGGCAATGATGAGTGACGGCGTAACGTCCATAGCCTTCATGCGATTGCCTATTTCGTGCATTCGCTCCCGACCTTTATCCGTGAGTTGACGCTCGGCATCGGGCTGACGGAAATTGGCATCCTCGGCAATACCGTGACGAACGATGTATATTGTATTCAGTGCAAATGCTGCGTCCATAGATTTTTATCGTGCTGTTGCAATAGCGTGAGTGGTATGTTCTTGCTTCAGAGTAATCGTCAATTTTCATGCCAAGAACAACTCCATTACGTCTTTTGAGAGTCTTCTCACCTCTTAACCATGAATAATGGAAAAAATTTCCTCACAAAGAGGGTGATGCCGAACAATTTTTTTAAGCGAGGGTATTGGTCAGTATCGTGGGAAATGATATTTTCGCTCAGTACAGTGTACATAATTTACGTACACATTCGCCTGTTTTCCTCCCATCAAAGATTTATTCTGTAACGTCTATGAAAATCGCAGTAACCGGTGGAGCCGGCTTTATCGGCTCGAACATCGTTGATGCCTACATTGCCGCAGGACACGAAGTGGTCGTGATTGATAATTTTTCAAGCGGTCGCAAAGAAAACGTGAACGCGAAAGCCCGC
>JANYIG010000203.1 GCA_025358765.1 Candidatus Kapaibacterium sp. | reverse complement strand
AATGCGTTCGCACTGAGCGTCAATGCGTTTGTCACATTGGGCTACGGGGAGATTCAAGCGATAGGAATAGCGCGGTATTTGGCGGTTTGCGAAGGCGCATTGGGGTGGTTTTTGCTTTCTATTTTCAGCGTGAGTTTGATTAGTCAGATTCTTCAATAAAAACAAAAAGGGTTCTCATTGGTTTTAGTTGGAAAAACCAGTTTTTAGGAAAAAAATTGCGGCTCTGAACCATGGCTGTCATGTCAACGGAGGTTGGCATCCATAATAATCAAGCAAGATTCTACGCGGTTTATATGGATTCCGGCATTCGCCGGAATGACAACACACTTCCCAAATAAAAACAAAAAAAGAGGAACTGCTCAGGTGTACTTGAGCGGTTCCTCTTTTCGTCTTATTCCATATTCTCACTTTTCCCGAATATTATTTCTTCGGTTTCGCCGCCGGAGCAGGTTTAAGTGCAGCAAGTTCTTTTTCCACGTCAGCAAGGTCAAATGGGGCGGTTTTTTCTGCTTTACCCATTGTCACAGCTTTTTCATAAACTTTTGCTGCATCTGCTTTTTTACCTGCCTTGTCGAGCAACCGCGCTTTTACAACGTGATTGCGATAGGTTTCTTGGATTGCAATCGAAACGTCTATCATCTTCATTGCTTCGTCCAAGTTTGTATTGTTTTGCAGACTGTAATTTGCTATTTGCATAGCCGGAGCCCACGATACCACCGTACGCGCTTTAGTCAAAACAAGGTCTTTTGTTTCAACGTCAAGTTTAATCGGCAAACGCAATTTTTCCCAGCACAGGTGAATCATTGCGGAGTTTTCTGTCAAACTCTCGAATGTAAACTCCATCCATTCTTTATTTTCCGTTACCATCATTGGTTTTACCTTCACACGCAACAAGTCTTCATCCTGTTTGTAGCTTGCAGTGCCACCTTGATTGAAGTTTTTATTCAGAATAACTGTCCACTCGTCTTTGCCGGGAATCGAGAACACAGCATATTTTCCGGCAGGGACTTTTTGCCCTTCGATTTTTACTTCGTCGGTGAATTCAATCGTTGTCGCCAAATTAGCTCCTGTGCGCCAGAGTTCAGCAAATGGAACAAGTTTGCCCCAAATCTCACGCCCTTTTACGCCCGGACGGCTGTACGTAATTGTTACGTCCGTAATACCAATGGTTTGCGTAATTTTTGTACCCTGACTAGGCTGTGGGAACCGGAGTTGCTGTGCACTAAGCGTTGCGGCACAGAACGCAACACAAACCAAAAGGCTCAAATATGTGAATTGTTTCATAATACTTTTCAAAAAAATGGTGTAAAAAAGAACTGCAACCTCAAAGGTACGAAAAATTTGTGGAACATTTTATTGTGTTAGCCTTTCCATCCCCATAGTTTTACGGAAAAGCGCCCGTTAGTATTGCCTACGAACAAAAGTTTCTCTAACTTGCAGCGAGTATGAATCAATGATTCACATCCTTTGCAATTTTATTTGCTCTATTTTTGCTCTCGGTTCACAATGGCACGTTATCTTCTGCTTCTTATTCTCTTCTTCATCATCTGTACGTTCGTGGTAAGCGCCCTGCTCGGCGCTGTTCGGCGTTTTTTTGGCATTACTCCACCTATCCCACCCAAGCCGCACAAAAGCTCCTTTGCAAGCATCTTTACAAACGTCTTCAAATCTGGCTCTACGCCCGAGGCTCCTTCCCCAGCAACATCGAACGTCATCTATAAAAATAATGATGTCGTCGTCCTGCAAGGCGATGCCAAGTCTGAAGAATAATATTTTTACCCTTACAAACGCATAATGAGCATACAGCAACAGCCTGAACTGATTGCCGCTATTGATGTTGGCACAAATTCGTTTCACTTAATTATCGCTTCGGTAAACCAAAGCGGCATGTTTCGCACACATAGCCGCGACAAAGAAACCGTGCGGCTTGGCGAATCGGTGAGTGATATGAAATACATCGCACCCGATGCTATGGAGCGAGGGATTACAGCCATGAAGCGCTTTGCCGTAATGGCAAGTGATGCCGGAGCAAGCATACGAGCGGTCGGCACAAGCGCCATGCGCGAGGCTTTGAACACCGATGAATTCACCCGCCGCGTTCACGAAAGCACTGGCATTGATATTGAGGTTATTTCTGGCACGGAGGAAGCGCGACTTATTTACCTTGGTGTGCTACAAGCCTTGCCGGTACTGGATAAACAGACGTTCGTGATTGACATCGGCGGCGGTAGCACAGAAACGATTATAGGGTTGAAGGGTGAAATGTATTATGCCTACAGCGCAAAACTCGGTGCTATCAGGCTTACAAAGCGCTTTTTTAATGATGAAAAGCTCTCAAATAAAGCCATCAAGGAATGCCGCGATTACATAAAAGGCGAATGGGCTTCTGTCTTTCATTCGCTGATTTCATGCGGGTTCGAGACTGCCGTCGGCAGCTCTGGCACCATTCAAACTATAGCCAGTATCGCCCTTGCTACGAAAGGAAAAGAACCATTTGACGAATCCATCAACGGCGTAACGATTTCCAACAATGAGGTTTTACAAGCTATTGAGCAAATTTTGGACGCAAAAACCGCCAAACGCCGCGCGGAGATTCCGGGAATGGATCCGCGCCGCTCAGACATCATCGTCGGCGGTGCGTTAATCCTTGAACAAGCAATATTGAATCTGAACATTAAAGAATTCACGATTTCCGAAAGTGCGCTCCGCGAGGGTTTATTGCTCGATACGTACCAGCAACACTACAACATTGAACAATATCACCACCTCAGCAGCCTGCGCTACAAAAGCGTTTTAAACCTTTGCGACATCTGCAAAATCAACATCAAACACGCTCAACACGTCAAAAACCTTGCCGTACAGATTTTTGACGGCTTGCAAAGCATCCATAAACAAGGCGATGCCGAGCGTGAACTCTTGGAAGCCGCAGCACTCATGCACGACACGGGTTATCACATTGCGGCAGACCAACACCACAAGCACAGTTATTACATCATCCGCAACGCCGATCTGTTGGGCTTTACAAACGATGAGAAAGAAATTATTGCCAACATTGCCCGCTACCACCGAAAAAGTCATCCAAAACCCAAACACGAAAACTTTCAAAAACTTCCCTCAGCCAAACGCCCAATTGTCCTTCTCCTTGCAGGTATTTTACGCATTGCCGAGGGCTTGGATAGACGCAACCAGCAAATAGTACACTCTGTTACCGTCAAACAACAAGGTTCCACATTTGATATTCATTTGCGCTATAACGTGATGAGTACGATGCCGGATATTGAGCTTTGGAGCGCTGAACGTCGCTTGACCTTAGTAGAAGAAGCATTAGGCAAAAGAATTCGCCTCCGCCTTGAGCCAATTTCGTCATAAAGTAGTTGCCATCACTTATCATAAACAACCTACCGGAGAGCCATGACCACTTTCCCCTTTTCCACCGAAACGGCGCAAGGTTATTACGCCGAAACCACAGAAATCCTTGCCGATAAAGCCTTTACACCTGCGGCACGGCTCTTACGATTGCGTGGAGTGCTGGCGGCGCTGTTGCGGGATATTACCGCGAACGAACCACAGATTTTCACCGACCTTTATTCACGACTCCTGTACGTTGCCGATAAACACGCGCTGCCCGACTATCTTGTCCAAGAGCTTCATGCAGTTCGGCGTTTGAGTAAATCGTTGAAAGGTTCACACGCAGCCGTCATCACGGAACAAGTACTCTCCAATGCCGCTCGTGGTCTTGCTTTAGCCGTCTTTCATTTCTCCGACAGCCCAAGCCCTGAACAGTTATCAATACAACTGTTAATAGCACAACCATTGGTAGTTCAATCGTTGATAGCTCAACCATTGATAGTTCAATCGTTGATAGCTCAACAAATAACAGCTGGAACACAGGATATACCGATGTTACGGGTGACGGTTATTGCTGTTCATCTGGAGCAAAAAACAAATACCGGGCGACCGTATTCTACGATTGAAGCCATAACGGAAGACGACGAGGCGATTATTATTCAGTGTTGGGACGTTTGGAGCCGTACTGCTGCTCTTGTGTGGCAATATGCAACGCTGCATTGCTTTAATGTCAGTCCTATTGTTGCATCACCTCCATCCAACGAGGCGCAGAGCCGTTTAACCTTACGAACCACAAACAAATCACTTCTTGTGTTAGAGCCGGATTATCTGGTGGATGTGACCGACATCGCGGAATGCGTTCAAATAAACGGCTCGAACCCACGCCTTTCCTTGCTTAAAAAATTTTGCCGCACCGAAGCAAAGTCATCCCTCATTTTTGGGAGCATCATTAATCATTGTTTTGATGCCCTCATTACCAACATTGATGCGGAGTTTGAGCCGACGTTTAACGAAGCGCTCTTGCAACGCCCCGTATCACTTGCGCCACTTTTGGCAGAAAACGCAGACACAGCGGCACTCCTCAACCTTCAGGCACAACCTCATTTCCAGACCATTCGGCAGACGCTCATGGATTTACATTGGGATGCCGCAAGCGTAGAACCGTCGTTTATGGCTCCAGACTACGGTTTGCAGGGGCGATTAGACCTTATGCTTGAGTATCAAGATGACCCGCGCCGCAAAACGGTGATTGAACTCAAAGCGGGTTCGCCGCCCGAAGCCGCTCGGAGCGCTGCGTGGTCGAACAATGCCGCACAGGTGGCGTGTTACAACCTTTTGCTTGATGCGGCGTTTGGGGATCAAGGCGCAGAGCGCTCCGGTGATTCGTGCATTCTCTATTCGCGGGATGCAAAAACTCCCTTGCGAAATATTCCGAATGATAGAGCCTCGAAACAAACGGTGCTGGCGGTGCGAAATGAGCTTATCGCAACCGAACACGCGCTCTGCGACAGGAAGTATCAGGCACTTCGCGGGATAACCCCAAAGGATTTTGGACTTGCACCTTCGTACTCACAAACGGATATTACACGGTTTTACGAAGCGTACAACCAAACAAGCTCTACCGAGCGCCGTTATTTTCACGTGTTTACATCATTTGTGGCTCGTGAAAACTGGTCTGCAAGGCTTGGTAGCAGCCAAAAGCACGGTTTTTCGGCACTTTGGCTTGAAAGCACGGAGGAAAAAGAAAGCAGCTACGATATTTTGAGCCACTTGAGCCTGAACCACCAACTAAGCGACCTTGAGCGAATGCACCTCTGGTTCGACCGCACCGAGCGCACGCCAACGCTTGCAAATTTCCGTCAAGGAGACGTAGTAATTTTGAATTATGAATTACGAATTGGGAATGGAGAGACAACGTTTCAAGCGCAAACCCTGAAAGGCAGTATTAAAGAGCTTTCTGCGGAATACGTGGTCGTTAGCCTCCGCAATAAACAGTTTGATGGTTCTAAATTTCAACCTTCAGATTCAACTTCAGATAATCAAGTACCCTCGTGGTCAGTCGAGCATGATTTTTTCGGCACGGAATTCAAATCGCAATACGAGTCGCTTTTTGATTTCCTCGCAGCACCGCCCGCAAAACGTGAATTGCTCTTGGGTTTGCGAGAGCCGTACTTTGAATCATTTGAACCATCGTCCGCGCAACCTCATTACGCAGATTTGACCGATGAACAAAACGCCCGCCTCGTTCAAGCAATGAGCGCCCGCGATTATTTTTTGCTGCAAGGTCCGCCCGGTACAGGCAAAACCTCGCGTATGATTCGCTCCATGGCGCAACATTTGTTCGCAAACACCGATGAACATTTTATTTTGCTTGCCTTCACGAATCGTGCGGTGGACGAGATTTGTGCGGCACTAAAATCTATTCGTGAAGATTTCCCGTTCATCCGACTCGGCGGCAAAGAATCAAGCGTTCATCAGGACAGGATTTTGTTCGAGCAAATTCAAGGCAAGTCCGTAAGCGAAGTATATGAACTGCTGCGCGACACGCGGGTGATTGTTTCCACCATTTCTTCGTTGCTGAAAACACCGGAATTGCTGGCGTTCAAGCGTTTCCAGACTGCCATTGTTGATGAAGCCTCGCAGGTAGTAGAGCCGCAGTTGATTGGCTTACTTACACGCTTCGGGCGCTTTATCCTTGTGGGCGACGAAAAACAGCTACCTGCCGTTGTCACCCAACAAGAAGCAGGGTTGAACGTGACGCTTGACGATTTGAATGCGCTTGGCATCAAGGATTTGCGGGTGTCGCTGTTTGAACGCTTGATTTCGCGCTGCAAACAACAAGGTTGGACAAACGCTTTTGGCATCATTGCACGGCAAGGCAGGATGCACCGCACTATCCAAGAATTTCCAAACCGGCGTTTTTACGGTGGGCAACTCCAAACCTTGTCTGCGTGGCAAGAAGAAGCAATTTCTCCTGACGAAGTATTACATTTTGCATTGGGAACGACAACGAACCCGAACAATAATATTCCCAAAAACTCACGGCTGTTGTTTTTTCCCTCTCGCCGCGAAGATCACACCAAAGTCCACAATCAAGAAGCAGAGCGGGCGGCACGGCTTGTGGCGGCAATTCACGAGGCATACCAAGCGCACGGAATCCCATTTACCAACGAAAGTATTGGCGTGATTACGCCTTTTCGGGCGCAAATTGCAGCAATTCATCGGCGCTTGATGCTCCGCAAACCAGAACTGCACTCGCTCGTAAGCATTGACACCGTTGAACGCTATCAAGGCAGCGAGCGCGACATCATCATTATCTCGTTTGCCGTCAACCACGCGTCGCAACTGAAGGCGATTCAATCGCTCTCGCCGGACGGCACGGTTGACCGCAAGTTGAACGTGGCGCTCACGCGGGCGCGAAAGCAACTTATCGCGCTTGGTTGTGTGGAAGTATTGGCGGAAAGTGAGCATCTGCGGGCATTTGTGGAACACGTGCGCGAACGGGGTGGGATGGTAGCATTGGCAGATGAATAAGTTTTTTTGTAATTTACAAGCATGACTCAACGCTTAGTCCTCATCGGCTTTCGGGGTGCTGGCAAAACGACGCTTGGCACAGAACTGGCTTCACGGCTTGGTTTGGAATATTGTTCGACGGATAAACTCATTGAACACCGCATTGGAACAAGCATTGCGGAGTTTGTGACGGAACACGGCTGGACAGAATTTCGCCGGATTGAGCATGGGGTTATCCAGAATTTGCCGCAAACGCCCGTTGTGATTGACTGCGGGGGCGGTGTGGTGGAAAGTGAAGCCAACATGCAGCTTTTGGCGAACAACAGCGTGATAGTGTGGATAGATACAGACGTTGAGGACATCGTGCAGCGTCTTTCCACCGCCGATAATGCTCATCGCCCGCTTTTATCAACGAATTCCGGCGGCGATATGCGAACCGATACGCTTGCGAATTACGAACGCCGCAAGCCAATGTACGAGCGTTGGAGCCAGATGCGGGTGAATACCTCACAGCAAACACTTGAACATATTATCCATACAATTGCTGAACGTCTGATACATTCAGATCACAACATCTAACTCCAAAATTCTATGAGCGCAAATAAATTTGGCGAAACCTTTAGCTTTATCACCTTTGGCGAAAGCCACGGTCCGTACATCGGCGTGGTGATGGACGGTATCAAACCCGGATTGCCGATTGACCTTGACGAAATCCAGCACGAACTCGACCGCCGCAGACCCGGTCAAAGCAGCGTGACCACGCCGCGCAACGAACCCGACCGCGCCCAGATTGTGAGCGGTGTGTACGATGGCAAAACAACGGGAACGCCCATTTGCATCCTCATCCAAAACCAAGACCAACGCTCGAAGGATTATGGTGCGATTGCGGAAATTTTGCGACCCGGACATGCAAGCCACACCTACATTCAAAAATATGGCGTGTTCGATTTTCGTGGCGGCGGGCGAGCAAGCGGACGCGAAACGGCATTGCGTGTGGCGGCAGGAGCAATCGCAAAACAGTTTTTAGCAGAACGTGGTGTGACGATTATTGGTTTTACGCGACAAGTGGCGGACGTAATCGCGCCGACCTCCACCGACGACGTGGCTGTAAGCGTGATTGAGAGCAATATCGTTCGTGCGCCTGACCCCGAAGCCGCCGAGCGCATGATAAACGTGATTCATGCTGCCTCGAAAGACGGCGATTCTGTGGGCGGCGTAGTCGAGGTAGTTGTGAAAGGCTGTCCGGCAGGGCTTGGCGAGCCGATTTACCATAAACTTGATGCGGATTTGGCACACGCGCTGATGTCGCTCGGAGCAATCAAAGGATTTGAAATCGGCAATGGTTTTGCGTCGGTGACTAAACGCGGCAGCGAGAATAATGACCCGTACCGCAAAGACGCGCAGGGAAATTTCCGCACGGTAAAAAACGACGCAGGCGGCGTGATTGGCGGGATTGCCAACGGCGAGGATATCGTGGTAAAAATTGCCGTCAAACCCGCCTCCTCCATCACAAAACCGATACAGACAGCCAACCAAGCGGGAGACATGGTAGATTTTTTCGTGGAAGGTCGTCACGACCCATGTATCTGTCCGCGTGTGGTTCCGGTTGCCGAGGCGATGGTCGCACTGGTGTTGCTTGACCACTTTGCGCTGCAAGACCGCATTAAATCTGTATCGCAGCCGGAACAAATCCAAACAAAAATTGATGCCGTTGA
>JANYIG010000193.1 GCA_025358765.1 Candidatus Kapaibacterium sp. | reverse complement strand
TTTTTATGAAAAAATTACGGTAACAGCCGTGAAATGATCGTACCACTATGCATACGGCACTTCAGTTTGATAAGGAATAAGCGAAATACGGTAGTCATGTTCTAGTAAAATTTCGATTTCTAACTCTGCCGCCGCGTGTTGCAATATGGCTTTGCGGTCGTCATCCATTGGTGCTATCACACGAATCCACGTGTGATCGAGGTCTTCGGGGCTGGTAGTACGGTTCATTTCTTCAATTTCGGGGTATTGGGCTTTGAGTGTCTGCAAAAACTCATCAGCTACTTCACGTTGCGATTTTTTCATATCAATATCTCCTCAGTGATAAGTGCGATAAATTCACGTGCTTGTTTGAGTTGAATAGTTGCGTCTTTTTTTGTCGTGTCAATTGGTTCGTAATCGGCGATATTACGTTTGGTTTGCATATCGGAAAGATAGCTTTTGAGCCGTGCCGGAAAGATTTTTCGATTATTGATAAGCTCGCTACTGAACATCGCTTGCACAACTTTATGGTCGGTTTTGGGTGTGAAGCCTTTTGCCAGCAGCACCGCCAATGCTGCTTGATATGCGCCATAATACGCCCGATTTGCACAAGCGTTGTACGCAGCAGCATCAAAGGCTCTTTCGGCTGAACGCAAGTTTTCGTGAGCCTTGCGAAGATAAATTGCGTATGCCATTCGGAAACAAAAATTACTGCAAAAGTTGACTAAGTTCTTCGACAAAAGTAATTCGGTATAGGCAACAAGGCAGCATGCTGCCTTGTTCACAAGATTGTACCGGAAAATTATTGATTACAAACTTAATCACATGATGTATTCGATAATGAGCACTACTCCACCGTCACGCTTTTTGCCAAATTCCTTGGCATATCCACATTGCAGCCACGTTGCACCGCCACATAATAGGCCAAAAGCTGAAGCGGAATCACCGCCAGCACGGGCGTGAGTATTGGCAAGGTGTTTGGGATATAAATCACGTGTTCGGCAAATTCGGCAATGCGTTTGTCGCCCTCGCTCGCTATCGCTATAACGTTGCCGTTGCGGGCACGTACTTCCTGAATGTTCGAGATGATTTTGTCGTAAATTTCGTCCTGTGTGGCAATGCACACAACGGGCATATTTTCGTCAATCAATGCAATCGGTCCGTGTTTCATCTCCGCTGCCGGATAACCTTCGGCATGGATATACGAAATCTCTTTCAGCTTTAATGCGCCTTCCAGAGCAACGGGAAAGTTATAACCGCGTCCAAGATACAGGAAATTTCGTGCGTCGGTGTATTGTTCGGCTATTTTTTTTACGCTTTCGGCGTGGTCAAGGATGTATTGAATCTGCTCTGGAATCCGCTCTATTGCTTGTGCAATATCCATGCCCTCGCGTGGCGACAAACGGCGTGTTCGTCCCAAATGCAAAGCAATGAGCAAAATGGCGGCAAGCTGTGACGTGAACGCCTTTGTAGAGGCAACACCGATTTCGGGTCCGGCATGCAGATAAATCCCCGCGTCAGTCTCCCGCGCAATGGAGCTTCCTACTACGTTCACAAGCCCAATAACCGTCGCACCTTTCATCCGTGCTTCTTTGATGGCGGCAAGTGTATCCGCCGTTTCGCCGCTTTGCGAGATAGCAATCACCACATCGTCCGGCGTGATGACGGGGTTGCGGTAGCGGAACTCCGAAGCATATTCGACTTCGACCGGAATGCCCGCCAGTTGTTCAATGATGTACTCGCCCACGAGCGCTGAATGCCACGACGTTCCACACGCTGTAAAAATAATGCGGTTGGCGCGGCGGAGTTTGTCCAACACGGGCGTTAAACCTCCAAGCCTTACGTTGCCTTCACTTGCAAGCAAACGCCCACGAAACGCATCGTGGAACGTGTTCGGTTGCTCGTAGATTTCCTTGAGCATGAAGTGGTCGAAGCCGCCTTTTTCGATGCTTGCAAGGTCGAAGTGGATTTCCTGAATGGCGGGGTTTGTGGTTTCGTCACCAATCGTCTTCGTAGCATACCCGTCGCGGCTCAAAATAGCCATTTCGTCGTCGTCCAAATAAATCACCTGTCGTGTGTATTGAATCACCGCCGATGCGTCCGAAGCCACAAAATATTCGCCGTCGCCAACGCCCACCAAAAGCGGGCTTCCGCGCCGTGCGGCGATGATTTTGTCCGGCTCTAATGTCGAAACAACCGCTATTCCGAACGTACCTTCCACCTCCGACAGCGCAAGGCGTACAGCCTCCGTCAAGTCTTTTACGCGGTCATACATGGAGCGAATAAACACCGTCAGCACTTCGGTGTCCGTCTCGGAACGGAAGGTGAATCCTTGCGTCAGGAGTTTTTGTTTGATAACGCCGTAATTTTCGATAATGCCGTTATGCACCAGCGCTATGTGATTTTCGGGGTCGGTGTGCGGGTGAGCGTTTACGTCGTTTGGAACGCCGTGCGTCGCCCAGCGTGTGTGCCCTATACCTTGCGTGGCTTCTGCGATGGCGGACTTTTGATTCAGAATAAGTTTTTCCAATTCCGAAACTTTGCCTGCCCGTTTGAGAATGGTCAAATTGTCCGTTAAATGACCATTCGATGTATCATTCAAGAGTGCTACGCCCGCCGAGTCATAGCCTCGGTATTCAAGGCGTTTTAAACCCGTGAGAATGATTTTTACTGCATCTTTGGTGCCAATATAGCCAACGATTCCACACATCTGATTATGTCCTTTTGCAAGTGAATATACGTGAATGTAACAGGTCGCGTGATGTTGTTTCATCTCGAAATTACGAGAATTTTATGTGATGACGCAGGGTAAACTTTATCCGACTAAGGACAATTGTTTTTATAGGGAAAAATTTTCACTATCTTATACGCTCAATAGCCCATTACTTTCGTCATTCTCAATGGGTTTTGCATGTTTCACATCATAAAAGGGGTTCACTATGGGATGTCCTATTCATCTGGTGCTGGCAATGACGTTTGTATTTGTAGCGATGCCGCTTCAAGCACAATTTCCAGCTCAACATGCGGAGAGTAAAAAAATGACGAGTAAAACCGCGAGCCGTGGTTTGAATAATAATTTGAGTAACGGCATTAGTAAAAACGTGGGCAAAAATTTGGATAGCCTGCGTCAGGTATTACAGTCTGCACCGCCCGATACGGGGCGTGTACGGACGTTGCTTGCACTTGCGATGGCATATTTACAAACCAATGTTGATGAAGCAGTACGTACAGCCGAAGAAGCCGTGGCACTTGCCCAAGAGCTTGGATTTTCATCGGGAAAGGCTGCTGCGTACAGCATTGTAGGCGAGGCGCAATGGTTCTCCGGTGAGTATGCTCAGGCGTTAGAAATGCAACGTAAGGCGCTTACAATTTATGAGGGCATAGGCGATGAACAAGGTGCTGCCGCCGTACTCAATAAATTAGCGGTTGTTTATCGCAGCCGAGATTTATACAGCGATGCGCTCCGCGTATTATTTCGTGCATCCGAGATAGCTGAACGCCTGAATGATCGTCAAAATATGGCAATTTCATACAGCACCATCGGCGAAATCTATTTCCGGCAGGGCGATTCCGCCAAAGCATCGGCTATGCTCCAGAAAGCACGAGCATTGCAGGAAGCCTTGGGCGACAAAAAGGGACTTGCCAGTACCTTAACCACTATTGGTGAACTTGCTGCGAATCATGATAACTATCCGGCGGCACTCCAAAACTATGCTCAGGCAATGGGGATTCAGTTGGAATTACATTTGCAACAATCGTTGGCAGCAACATTGGGCAGTATTGGCGAGGCGTACAGTCGTCAGCAGGATTATGACGCAGCATTGGAGGCATATTATAAATCATTGGCACTGCTTCAAGAACTCGGCGATGAACAAGGCATAGCCTTGTCGTATAATCGCTTAGGCGCACTATACCTCATGCTGCGGCGGTATGATTCGGCAACGACGTACTTGCAGCGTGGATTTGAAAATTCCTCTCGTATTGGTGCGCGGGATATTCAGTTGCGGAGCTATCAAGAATTGGCGCGGTTGGATTCTGCACGCGGTGATTTTGCCGGTGCGTTCGACCGTTACAAACGTGCGATGTTGTTGCAAGAAGAGTTGTATGGCACACAGCAAGCACGCCGGATTGCGGAATTGCTCGCGCAACAAGACCTTGAGCGCAAAGAACAGCACATTGAAATGCTCGAACGTGACAACGCAGTTCAGGCGCGACAACGCAATATTCTGACAGGGTTGATAGCTCTGGCACTTGTGGCGGCAGTCGTTGCAGCGGCAGGGGATATCAATAACCGCCGAAAAAACAAGGCTTTACGCCTTGCCAACATTGAAATTTTGCAGCAAAATTTACTCATGGAGCAGCAATCGGAACTTATCCGTATCAAAAACACTGAATTGCAGCAGACAAATTATGAGTATGAATACACAGTCGAGCGGGTACTTGAGCTAAACAAAGAACTCGTAGCACATCAAGAAAATACAGAAAATTTACAAGCAGATAATGCCCGTCAAGCACAAGAAATAGAGCGGCTGAAAACGTCAGCGAATCCAGCACGACAGCAGGAATGAAGAATAATGGCGGCGGCGAAAAATGTCATTTGTCGAATTATCAACGAATGTTTAGAACACCGGGTAGGGCTTGTGACAACTGGAGTGCAGAATTTATTCTGCACAATAGCATTGAAGCTGTCTGCAAGAGCAGGAGCAAAATTTATTTCGCACTGCAAATGCCTGTTGTCCGAACCAACTATTGCCTTTGGGAACTATGAATCATCGAGCTGTCATACAATGGTGCCAATTTATGCAAATACTCTCAGTTTTGGCGGTATTGTGGTTTGTTGTTGTACCATTGCAAGGACAAATACGTTTCCTTGACTCCTTGCACACCGCGCTCCGTTCTCATACAACTCAACAACGGAATGACAGCATAACCAGGTCGTTGCTTATCGAACTTGCCCGCAAATACCTACCGTTCGATCCGCTGCAAGCACAAAACTATGCCCAAAACGCGCTGACGATGGTGAATGCGCCTGAACCCGGCTCACCACAATCGTTTCAAGCGCTTCAAATCTCTGCTCTGACCACATTATCGGTAGCATTTTTTGCCCAAGGGAAAACCGACAAAGCTGACTCTGTTGCCCATCAAGCCTTGGAGAAGTCAAAAGCACTCGCAGAAGCGCCCGCAAGAGCGTTTGAACATCAGTCGCTATTTGCACAACTCTACAACGTATTGGGAGCAATTGCCGTTGACCAATCCAAACGCTCGGAATCACTGAATTTTTATGCTAAGGCGCTTGATTACGCGGAACGTGCGAACGACACAACAAACATCGTCCAAGCGTTATGTGGTTTAGCGACAAACCAAGCAATGTTGGCACGGTATGCTGAAACGACCAAAGGGCTTCACCGTGCATTTGAATCTGCCCGTTCTTCGCGCCAACCGCCGCTGTTGGCAATGGTTCTTGCAACACAAGCGCGGTATTACATGCGCTTGAGTGCATACAACCGCGCTTTGGAGGAGGCATTGCAAGCGCTCAAAATCTATGAGCAAGTGGGTTGGAATGTCTCTATCGCTGATGTCTTGGCACTTATAGTTCGTATTTATTCTTTTCAGTTTGAGAATACACCGCAAAGTTTTGAAGCGTATAGGGTTTATTTACAACGCGCACGAGGTCTCTACGAGCGGCTTGGGAACAAAAAAGGATTGATGTCGGTGTATTTAGAAATTGGGAGTGGATTCGACAACATGAAACTCTATGATTCATCGCTTGTTTATCACCGAACAATGCTGGCATTCGCTCAAGAGCTTCGTACTCCATATGACTTGGTTACTGGTTATACGAACGTTGGCATCATGCTTTGGCGCACGGGCAAACCGGACGACGGCTTAACCTCCTTGCGGCAATCACTTTCGCTTGCGGAGCAACACCAATTTGTCCGCCTGATGATTGTACCCTTAGTGCGGATAGCGTCTATATTGAGCCAAAGCAAACATGAGCATCTCAAAGCCCTGCCATTTGTCCTGCGTGCTGTTCGTATTGCGGATTCGTTGGGCAATCGTTCCCGCAAACAATACGCTCTTGCGGAGCTTGCTGCTATTTATGATTCTCTTGGTCGCCATAAAGAGGCGTTTCATACATTGCAAGAGGTATTGGTTCTGCGGGATTCTGTGTTTTCTAAAGAGGCAGCAGAAAAAACTGTTCAACTGCAAATCCAATACGAAACCGAACGCAAGGACAATGAAATCCTTTTGCTCCAAAAAGACAAAGAATTACAAACGCTGGCGCTTTCGCAACAACGCACGGTGCAATATTTGCTAGGCGCTTTGTTGCTTGCCGTAAGTGGTGCTGCGCTCTGGCTTGGACACTTGTATCGTCAAAAAAAACAAGCCAACGGGGAAATTTTGCGGCAGCAAGCTGTGTTGGAAGAACAAACGTACGAGATCGAGCTTACCAGCACCAGAGTACAGGAACAAAACGAGTTGTTGGTTACGCTCAATAGTGAAAAAAATGAGTTTTTGGGTATTGTGGCGCATGACCTCAAAAACCCGTTGACCGGTATTCATGGTATGGCGGATATGTTGCTGATGTTTGAAGAGGATATGACCATCGAGCAACGGCGGCAATTCTTATCTACGATCATCAACTCCAGTGAGCGGATGTTTGACCTCATCAAAAACCTGTTAGACATCAACAGCTTAGAAAGTGGTGGCAGAATGCTCCAGATGATAACGTTGAATGCATGTTCTCAGGTTCGACACATTGTGGATCAGTACCGTTTCCGCGCCGAACAGAAGCGGATAACGTTTCATTATACAGATGAAGGCGAGGCGTTTGTGATGGCTGACGAACAAGCGTTGGTGCAAGTTCTGGAGAACCTGATTTCCAATGCCGTCAAGTATTCACCTCAAGGAAAGAACATTTGGGTTTCAGTTCTCAAGAAGCAAACAACAAGCAACAGCAGGTACGCTTCTGCCCTGAAACCTGCTTCTTGTTGCCTGATACTTGTAACAGACGAGGGGCCGGGCATTTCTGCTGAAGACATGCCAAAACTTTTTGGCAAATTCGCACGGCTTTCGGCGCAGCCCACGGGCGGGGAACACAGCACGGGCTTGGGCTTAAGTATTGTGAAAAAGCTCGTCGAGGCGATGAACGGGTACGTCTGGTGTGAATCGGAGATTGGCGCGGGTGCGACGTTTATGATGGAATTGCCGTGTGTGAAGACATAATTATTTATAGCATAATGAAACAGATATACTTTCATTGTCCTTTTCAAGCTCTTTTGATGGGTTTGTATGTTTGGGTTGTATTGCTAACAGTACCTCGTCATTGCTTTGGACAGCAGCAACAACACTCACCAAACGTATTTAATCTTACATCGAATACCACTCATCTTGAGGTGAATAGGGGCGTTGAATACTACGAGGATACAAGCACAAATCTTACCGTGGGCGATGTGTTATTGTCAGAAGCAACTATTCCTTGGAAAACGTTTGCACAGCCGCAAGCAATCTCCTTTGGCTTTAATCGTTCCGCTTACTGGTTACGCTTCACCTTGAGGAACATCACTGTGCCAACCTACAATAACTGGCTCTTTGAAACCGCCTTTCCGCCGCTTGATAGTCTTGATGTCTATATTCTTCCGCCCAACGGTCAGCCTTTGTGCTTTCCCACAGGCGACCATCGCCCTTTCTGGACACGCGAAATCCAGTTCCGAACCTTCGTAATTCCCTTACAACTTCCCGATTCGTTGCCGCGCATAATTTATGTTCGCGTCAGAACAACCAGCTCCATGACATTGCCTTTTACGATTTACACCCGAGAGGCGTTGATTGAAACTGGTTTTACCTCATTATTACTGTTCGGGTTTGTTTTGGGAGTAGTGTTTGTTTTGGGTGCGTATAATGTGGTTCCGTATCTTGTGACACGCGAAAAAATCTATCTTTGGTATCTTGTTTATATGTCGGGTGCGATACTTTTTATCGGCACGTTCAATGGTTTTGTGGCGCAGTACATATTGCCTCAAAGCGGTTTTTTTCTTCAATACTGTACGCTGTTTGGCGTAGGATTATCAGAAGTGGGCATGATACTCTTTGTACAAGAATTTCTTCATACCAAAGAAGCATCCCCACGTCTGAATATGTTTCTGAGCATTATTGCCGTATATATTTCCTTGATGACGCTGGCAGGGTTGGTGGTTGATTATTTTACTGTCAATTTTATATTAGTGTCTTCGTTCCTGCCGTTGATTATTCTTGTAAGCAGCATCATTATCTATATTCAACTCGTACATAAATATGAATATCAATATTTCTTCTTTATCAATCTTGCCGTAATCAGTGGTTTTATAGGAGGTTTGGTCATCGTTATGACGAATTTAGGTCTTTTTCCCAATACCGCTCTGACACGCAATAGCTCCCAAATAAGCATCGTTACCGACGCTCTCCTTTTTTCGCTCGCATTATTGCAACGGTATAAAACGCTTCATGAAGAAACCCTACAAGCTCAAGAGGACAATCTACGACTTCAACGCGACCAAAATATCAAATTACAACGTGCCGTTGAAGAACGCACCACTACTCTACAGCAGCGCAATGATGAGCTTGCAATACTGGATGATGAAAAAAACGAACTTATGAGCAT
This sequence comes from Candidatus Kapaibacterium sp., assembly GCA_025358765.1. Lineage (GTDB taxonomy): Bacteria > Bacteroidota > Ignavibacteria > Kapaibacteriales > UBA4661 > JANYIG01. The sequence continues at coordinate 16,348 of JANYIG010000193.1, read as the reverse complement.
TGTTGCCCACGACCTCAAAAACCCGATTAGCGTTATTATGGGATATACTGCACTGCTTGAGGAATCGGGGCTATCAAACGACGATCGCTCGCTTTTTCTACAAAAAATTCACAGCACCAGTGACCGAATGTTGCAGTTAGTTAAAAATATTCTGGATGCAAACAGAAGAGAAAGTGTTGCTATCGAACTACAACTCGTTTCAATTCCCGTTTCATACCTCACGGTTGCGATTATTGAGAGTTATGAAAGTATTGCTCTCAAAAAAAATATTACCATTCACTTCCAAGCGGAAAGTGAAGAGTTCTATGTGCTAGCTGATGAGCAAGCCTTACAACAGGTTTTAGATAATCTCATCTCCAATGCCATAAAATATTCACCGTTTGGCAAAAACGTATTCGTCCGCATCAAATCAAGCGTTGAAACAGTCCGAATGGAAGTTGTTGACGAAGGTCCGGGTATTTCTCAAGAAGACCAGAAAAAACTCTTTGGCAAATTTGCACGCCTCAGCGCACAACCTACTGGCGGTGAGCATAGCACTGGTCTGGGCTTAAGCATTGTCAAAAAGCTCGTTGAGGCTATGAATGGGCGTGTGTGGTGCGAGTCTGAATTAGGCGACGGGCTTCCGTCAGGAGCGACGTTTATTGTGGAATTACCCGCTGCTGTGGGAGCAGAAATAGCGTTGCCGCTATAATGTGAATCTTCTTCTCTTTTTAATCCATACAATAACAAAGCAATGATAACGCGCTTGATTCTTCTCGCAAAGAATGATGCCGACCTCATTCCCGAACGCCATCGGGCAGAATTCTGGCGAGAAGTGGTGTTTTTTAACATCAAGCGGATTCGACCATTTCTCTTCTTTCTTGTCGTGGTTTACCCTGCACTTATCTGCGTAGTGAACATTTTGAATGTGCTTCAATTGCCCGACAATGACCGTTTGTTGGTGTTTGTGATGCACCTTTTGTTGCTTGTGGAAGCACTTGTATTACTTGTGTTCCTCTATGTTCGTCCGCTTTATTCGCCTGACGACGTGGTTCGGTACCATGAGGCTTTGCTCAAATTTTTTGCTATTGGAAAGGTGTTGAGTGATGTCGTGTTTATGATTATTATCACCATCACCAAAGGACACCCCGTCTTTTTTTATCTTGCTACCATTGTCTGGTTCTCCTCACTGCTTCTTCTTACGCCACGAACATCGGCACTATTGCTCACGGGAATGCTTGGAGCATTTATAGGTGTTCTGCTTGTGTTTTCCCCAACGGTTGCGAATAGAAGTTTTGTTATGGAAGGATACTTTGGCTCCGTTGGAATTACGCTAATGCTGATGATTTCGAGCGCAATTCTTTTTCGTAGAACTGCTGAGGAATTTTGCCAGCGCAAGGCTGTTGAAGAAGAAAGGAACACCGTTGCCACGCTCAATGCGGAACTAAGTGCGGCATATGAAGAAGCTGATGCGCTCAATAAAGAACTCACCCTTCGCCAGGATTTGTTGGAAACACAGGCCGTAGAAATCGAAATTATCAATACTTCGTTGCAAGAACTTAATGTTGATTTAACTATTGCCAATACGGAGCTCGACGAAGCCAACCGCTTCAAAACCCAAATGCTCTCGATAGCCGCGCACGACCTCAAAAACCCGCTCAGTGCTATCATTGGTTTGGCTGAAATTGCATCCTACGATATTCCCCCCGATAACGCCGCATATCCCGTTCTCCGCCAAGTGCAAACCACCGCTGAACGCATGAACAAACTCATCAAAGATTTACTTGATTCTGCTGCTATGGAATTGGGTAATATCGTTCTGCATAAACACGAGCTATCACTTTCCATGCTGGTTATAGGTATCGCAGAGCGTTACCAGTACGCCGCCGCCGCTAAACATCAACATATCGAACTTGCAGTGCCGGAAGATATTACCCTATTTGCCGATTATGACCGTTTGGCACAAGTGTTCGACAATCTCATTTCCAATGCGGTTAAATACTCGCCGCAGAGCAAAACGATTGTTGTACGCCTTATGCAGCGTGATACCGTTGCGCGTGTGGAAATTCAGGATGAGGGGCAGGGGTTGAGTGCCGAAGATCAATCAAAACTTTTTGGCTTTTTTCAGCGTTTAAGCGTACAGCCAACGGGTGATGAAAGCTCTAACGGCGTTGGGTTAGCGATAGCAAAGAAAATTGTGGATTTGCATGGTGGCAGGATTTGGTGCGAGTCGGAGCCGGGGCAGGGGGCAACGTTTATTGTGGAATTGATCAAATGAGGGGAATCTGATGAATATCGTAAAATATGGCATATACATTATTCAATTTGTGGGAATTATTGTGGGAATTGTCGGTCAAGTATTTGCCGAGCAATCGCAACGTCCGATTGACTCAGTGGAAAGCATTGTACGCTCCGCACTTGCCCAAAATCAAGCAGATTCCAATACGATTACAAATCTTTGTGAACTATCCCAGCGATTGAACGGTAGTGGCGGTGATAAACCATTACAATACGCCTTGCAAGCTCTCCATATTGCCGAACTACAACAAACCTCTCATGGTTTAGCGCAATCTTGGTATTGTGTGGGTGACGCTTATAGGGTTCAAGGAAGATACTATAAATCGTCGGATGCTTTTTTTCAATCTTTGAAGTACTGGGAAGTGCTTGGGGACAAAAAAGGGCAGGTCAAAGCGCTTAATGGTGTTGGAATTACATACTACCACCAAGGAAACTACGATATGGCGCGAAGATTTCAACATCTTGGGCTTGCGCTGAGTAAAACTATGGGTATGGTGAATGAACAGGCGGAAGCCTTGATTGATATTGGGATAACGTTCCGAAACCAACAACAGCTTGATTCGGCAATGTCTTATTTATTGCAAGCAATTGACCTGAACATCACCAGCTCTGAAATCATGTCCGATATTCTTTATAATTTAGGAACCGTTTATGAGCAAACACATGATTATGAGCGAGCAATAAAACATATTCATCGGGCATTGACGTTAAAGATGCAGAAGAAGGAGCATGTTGGAATAACGTATTGTTATCGCGCATTAGGGAGAATTGCGTTAGCACAAAACAATCCTCAGCAAGCGTTGTTGTACGTCGTGGCTTCGTTACGTCTTGCGGACAGCTTAGGAATAGGTTTAGAGAAATATCAAACACTTGGACTTTTGTCCGAGGCATATAAACAGCAAAAAAACTACCGCCAAGCCTTATTATACCATGAAAGCGCTACGGCACTGCGAGATTCAATCTTTAATGCTCAGACAATCCAGCAGACGTTGGATATGCAAAGTTCGTATCAGCAGGAGAAACAGTCCTATACGATAAACGTGCTTCAAGCTGAGTCCGACAAACAAACGCTTTTTCGGAACGCGCTTATTGCTGTTGGCTTATTACTGTTGGTTGTGCTTTGGATTCTTTTGAATCGTTATCGTCTAAAAACAAGGTCGGAAGACGTTCTTAAAGAAATGAACGCCGAATTAGTACGCAATCATACGTTATTGGATGAACAAGCTCAACAGATACATCATACGAACACTATTCTGCAAGAAGCCAACCACCATCTTCAGGAAATGAATATTGAGCTTGAGACGCTCAACGAGGATTTGTACGTGGCTAACAGCCAATTAGATGGTAAGAATGAAGAACTCCACATGATGAATACTGTTCTGGCTGGCACGAACGAACGATTAGCGGAGTTGAACAATGAAAAGAATGAGTTTCTTGGAATTGCCGCTCACGATTTAAAAAATCCCCTTGCGCTAATCCAGATAAATGCTTCGCTTATGGCTCAATATTACGATAACATGGTCAAGGAAGAGCATCTGGAACGCCTCAATGGGATTATTGCTACGTCGAAACGAATGTCGGATATTATTACGAATCTTTTGGATGTGAATGCAATTGAAACTGGAAACCTTGTCGTCACGCCTAAAATGCTGAACTTGCAGTATTGTCTTCAACGAAGTATAAAAAATTTTCACGAACAGGCTTCTGCCAAACAACTATCAATTGTTTTTCAGTCGCAAGAGTCCAATGACTGGGTGTTTGCCGACGAACAAATTTGTATGCAGATATTCGATAATCTTATTTCCAATGCTGTAAAATATTCGCCTCGCGGAAAAAACGTGTGGATCATGGTCAAGGAACAAGGCTTAACCCTGAAACCTGCTCCCTGTTGCCTGATATTTGTTAAAGACGAGGGACCGGGTATTTCTCAGGATGACATGAAAAAACTTTTTGGAAAGTTTGCACGTCTTTCGGCGCGACCTACAGGTGGCGAGCACAGTACGGGTTTGGGACTCAGTATTGTGAAAAAACTCGTCGAGGCTATGAACGGGTGTGTATGGTGCGAGTCGGAGTTAGGCAAAGGCGCGACGTTTTGCGTGGAATTGCCCATACGGGAGCAGATGGAGAGCAAGTAGGCGCGTAGAGCGGGTGGCTGCAAACGAATGCCAAGCGTAAAAATTGTTGCTGGTTTTTGATTTTACAAAAGAGCTATGAAAAAATTATGTATTATTATGCTGCTCTGCTTGGTACTCGGTTGCAGCCTATTCGACGCTGTGCAGGCGGGCGCTGAGACTCATCCTATTGTGCAGCAATACATTCATCAGGTATGGCAAACTGAACAAGGTTTACCTCAAAATTCTGCATATGCGCTGTGTCAAACACGAGACGGTTATCTTTGGATTGGTACTGCCGAAGGATTGGTGCGCTATGACGGTGTACGATTTGTTGTGTTTAATAAAAGCACCACACCCGCTATGAAAAGTAATTGGATTGCCGCGCTCACCGAAGATAGTAATGGTGCGCTTTGGATAGGGACGCGCAACGGAGTAAACCGCTTAAAAGACGGCGTATTTTCTCATTACAGCACTCAAAACGGGTTGACAAATGAAGTTGTGCGCTCCATGATTGTTGACAATGAGGGCTGCCTTTGGGTTGGGACAAACGGCGGAGGGGTAAACCGTCTGAAAGACGGCACGTTTACGGCGTTGACCACGAAAAACGGACTCTCCAATGATGTCGTATTGACATTGCTCGAAGACCGTGACGGAGCTGTGTGGATTGGTACACAAGGTGGTGGCTTGGATTGTTTTCAGAAAGGTACCATTCACAACTATTCTACTAAAAACGGTTTGTCCAATGATGTTGTACGCTCGCTGCTCCAAGACCGTGACGGTTCGTTGTGGATAGGCACACGCGGCGGCTTAGATTGTTTGCAGCGTGGCGTGTTCAAGCACTACAACATCAACAATGGTGTGTCCGAAAATGTCATTATGTCGTTATTACAAGACCGTGATGGCTCGATTTGGATTGGCAGTTATGGTGGAGGTGTCGACCGAATGCAAAACGGAATATTGACACGGTACAATGCTCAGAATACGTTATCGAACTCTATTGTTCATTCCTTGCTCCAAGACCGCGAAGGTGTGTTGTGGATAGGTACCTTTGGCGGCGGCTTACATCGTTTGCATAGCAGCATCTTCACGTGTTACACCACAGACGAAGGGTTGTCGAATAACTTTGTGAATGCGGTGCTTTATGATACTATGGGTGCGCTTTGGATGGGTACAAATGGGGGCGGCTTGAACCGTTTATACCAAAATGCAATCACAGTGTACACGAAAAAAAATGGAATGCCCAATGATGTTGTTGGAGCACTCTTGCAAGACCGTAGTCGCGGCAAGACCGCTGGAGCGCTGTGGGTAGGAACCACTCGTGGGCTACACTGTTTTAATAATGGTGTGTTCACGCATTACACACAGAAAAACGGTTTATCGAACGATTACGTGTGGTCACTGGCTCAAGATGCTACAGGTACTCTGTGGTGCGGTACGCAAAAAGGCTTGAACCGCTTTAACAATGGCGCGTTCACGAGCTACACCACCAGCAATGGCTTGTCAAACGACATTGTTATTGCATTGTTACATGACCAAAGCCACACTACCAATGCTGGTGCGCTTTGGGTTGGAACACAAAAAGGGTTAAACCGTTTGAAAAATGGCGTGATAACGCATTATACGACCAACGACGGTATGGCGAGCGACTTTATTTGGTCGCTGCTCCAAGACCCAGACGGAACCTTGTGGATTGGAACAACGAGTGGCTTACATCGCTTTAAAAATGGAAAATTTACGGTCTATGGCACAAAAGACGGATTATTTGATGACATTGCATTTTGTGTTATCGAAGATGATAGTGGTTATATGTGGATGTCATGCAACAAAGGTATTTATCGCGTTCGCAAAAGCGACTTGAATGCGTTTGCCGATGGAAAACTTCAACGCATTTCTTGCGATGCTTTTGGAGCCTTCGATGGTATGAAAAGCGCTGAGTGTAATGGTGGTTGCCCGTCCGGTTGGAAAGACCGCGACGGAAATTTGTGGTTTCCCACAATAGCGGGCGTGGTAATGGTAAACCCGAAACGTTTGCAATCCAATCCGCTCCCGCCTATGGTTATGATGGAAAGCGTTAAAACCGACAGCACAGAAATAATGGCAACAAGAATGGCAGGCGCTGCGTCGGCGCTGCCCGCAAGTATTGAAAAATTTGAATTTCGTTATACTGCCACAAGTTTGATTGTGCCGGAAAAAGTGAAGTTTCGATATTTGCTGGAAGGATACGATAATATTTGGACGGAAGCAGGAACGCGCCGTGTGGCGTATTACAACAATCTGCCGCACGGTCGCCACTACCGTTTTCGTGTTATGGCTTGCAACAATAGTGGCGTGTGGAGCGACGTTGGTGCGTCGTATAGTTTTTTTCTGGATGCTTTTTGGTACGAAACGTGGCAGTTTTATGTTTTTTGCGCTGCAAGCGTTATGATGAGCGTCGTTGGGAGCTATCAGTGGCGTGTTCGTTTGGTGGACGCGCGTAATCATGAACTTGAACAACAAGTCAGCGAACGCACCCAAGAGCTTACTGATGCAAACGCCGAGATACAACGGCAGATGGATATTCAAGTGGAACAATCCCGTGAAATTGAGGTTGCCAACAGCGAGCTTCAGGAAAAAAATGAAATGTTGTCGGTACTTAATGTCGAAAAAGATGAGTTTTTGGGAATTGCCGCCCACGACTTAAAAAACCCTCTGAGCGCTATTCACGGCGTGGCGGATATGCTCTTGTTGTACGAAGACGAATTGAAGAAGGAGCAAAAACAACAGCTTTTACAATCCATAGTGGCTTCGTCGGAGCGCATGTTCGAGCTTATCAAAAACTTGCTTGACATTAATGCGTTTGAGCGCAATGGGATTATCTTAAACAAGATTGTTGTCAATCTGTCGCACACGGCTGAGTTCATCGTGGATTCGTATCGGGCGCGTGCGAGGCAAAAACAACTCACTTTGCACTATACGTCTGAATCGGAAGTATGGTTGAACGCCGACGAAACGGCACTCAATCAAATATTGGATAATCTTATCTCGAATGCTATAAAATATTCGCCTGCTGGCAAAAATGTGTGGGTCGAAATCAAGGAACAAATAGTCAAGGAACAAAGAACAAGCAGCCAAGAACAAGACTCAGTCTTGAAATCTGTTCCTTATTGTTTGATACTTGTGAAAGACGAAGGACCTGGTTTGAGTGCCGAGGATAAAGTAAGAGTATTTGGGAAATTTGCTCGGCTCAGTGCCCAACCCACAGGCGGCGAACACAGCACAGGTTTAGGCTTAAGCATTGTGAAAAAACTCGTCGAGGCTATGAACGGGTGTGTATGGTGCGAGTCGGAGTTAGGCAAGGGCGCGACGTTTATGGTTGAATTGCCAGCAAGGAACGATAGTCAGCAAGAGTCATTCGATATTGGAACCAGCGCATGACAAATAACCCTGTACATAGTATCAAACGAACGGTATCGGAGGCTTGTCACGTTGCCGCCAGTGTTCGTTGTCTTTTGCTCTCCACCATCGTTTGCCTTTTTTTTATCCCAAGCTCTTATGCTCAAAAGAGCAAGTCCATAGCGCCGGACAGTTCCCTTCTTCTTTTACTCCCACAAGCCGTCAGGCAAAGCGCTCCATCCCGAGAAATAATTGACAGCTTAAAAGCGCTTCTGCCTTTAGCGCAAGACACGGCAAGGGTACGTGTGTTGAACCGTCTTGCGTGGCTCTATCGCACCGTTGATTCGCAGCAAGCGCTTGGCTTTGGTCAACAAGGTCTCAAGCTCGCCCAGGAGATACGGTTTTATGACGGTGTGGCGCAATCGGCAAATTATTTGGGAATCATTTATCGGAACCGAGGAGATTTTGCCAATGCAATAACCATATTGTACGAGGCAAAATATACGGCGGAGCAATATGGGTTACGGCAAGAATTGGGATATGCTTATAACAACATTGGCGAAATACACAATTTACAAGAAAACTACCCCGAAGCGCTTGAAAACATGGAAAAAGCGCGGACTATTTTTGAGCAACTTGGCGATAAAATGGGTACGGCGTACAATGAACTCCGTGCTGGTGAGGTGTACAGAGATCAAAAAAACTATACGCAAGCGCTTGAGCATTTTAATAAATCGCTTGACCTGCGTCGGCAATTACGTGATACAACGCAAATCTTGGCGGCACTTTTACGCATTGCCCAAGTGTATCAAATCGAAGGCAGATATGATGGGGTTTTAGATCTGCTGCATACCATTGTGGATATTGGCAGACACAAAAAAGATGGAATGTTGGAGACGCATGCCCTTACCACAATAGCCCGCATATATTTAGAACAAAAACAATATGCACAAGCGATTGAATTTGCAGAGCAGGGCTTGCGTCCTGCTCAGGTGTTAGAGGCAAAACAATTTATTGAAAATGCCGCTTCGGTGCTGTACCGTGCATCTGCGGCGCTTGGAAACTACGAGCAGGCATATAAATACCAGCAGGTGTACATTGACATGGAGGTGCAACTCCGCAATCAGGAAGTTCAGCGCACTATCGCTAACTCTCGAATCAAATATGAAATAGACAAACAACAACTCCAGCTTAGTCAGGAGCAGGAGCAAAAACGCCTGATTGCGTACTCGGCGGCTACAGTATCCGCTCTGTTGCTTGTGATTGCGGTAATGGCAGTACGCAACGCACGTCGTCAAAAAAGCATCAATGCGCTTTTGCAAGAAACCAACGAAGAATTGCTCCGCCATGAAATACTGTTAGACGAGCAAGCCCGCGAAGTAAAACTTGCGAATAGCCATTTGGACGCTACCAACGAGAAGCTACAAGCCAGCAATGCTATGTTGACCGAGCTGAATAAGGAGAAAAACGAGCTTTTGGGTATTGTATCGCACGACCTGAAGAATCCGTTAAACAACATCATGGGTCTTTCAGCAATGATGGAAAACGGTTTGCTGTACGAATTTTCTTCTGAGGATTACATACAGTTTGCCAAACAAATTTATGCTTCCGCAGACCGCATGGCGGTGTTTATCAAAAAACTCTTAGACATAAACGCCATCGAATCGGGTAAAATAACGCTGAATATTTTGGCTTTAGACATTGCCAGCATAACGCGGATGATGATGCAAGAATATCAGGCACGTGCTGAAGCCAAAACGATTACCTTGCGCTATGCTGGCGCAGATACCGCAATAGCGCTTGCTGATGAAACAATGTTCCGACAAGTGTTGGATAATCTTCTTTCCAACGCCGTGAAATATTCTCCGCACGGGCGTTCCGTCTGGGTTACGGTGCAACCTAAAAATGACCACCTCGTAAACTTGCCTATGCGAACCAAAAAGGAGGTAACTGGAAGCGGGATACAGGACGAAGCCGCAGACGGTGATTTTGTGGCATCCTCTGTTGTTCTTGAAGTGAGGGACGAGGGGCAGGGTTTGTCGCAACAAGACAAACGCCTCTTATTCGGAAAATTCGCCCGTCTGTCGGCGCGTCCCACTGGCGGAGAAGGTTCGACGGGACTTGGGCTTTCGATTGTGAAAAAACTTGTCGAAGCGATGAACGGACGTGTGTGGTGCGAAAGTGAGTTGGGCAAAGGCGCTACATTTATTGTGGAATTGCCACGGAGCGAATCATGAGTTTTTTCCATAGATATTTGCCGATGCTCTTGTGGATTGTTGTGTTTGCATTGTTTGCGGCGCAAGCATTTGGGCAACCGTCGCGCATAGACTCGCTGAAGCAAAGAGTGGATGCGGCTCAGAAGCAGCATAACGACACCGCAACCGTGCTTGCGCTCAACGACCTTGCGTATTCGTTCTGGTCTGGGAATTCAGCGCTTGGCATAGAATACGCCGAACGAGCAGTTCGCCTTGCCGACAGCGTGGGTTTTTTGTACGGCAAAGCGCTTGCTCTTTGTACGTTTGGATGGTGTTTGTATAACCAAAGCCAGTACGTACCAGCAATGGAGGCATACCTCAAAGGACAGGCGATTGCCGAATCGTTGGGTGAAAAGGCGATGTTAGGGCGGATACTCGAATTTAAGGGCATATTGTACCGCTACCTCTACAAATATCCCGAACGTGCATTGCAAGAGCATTTGCAGGCGTTAGATCTGATGCAAAATTCGCGGGATAGTACGTTTTTAGTGGAGCTGTGGGAGGATGTTGCCATTGATTATACGATGCTGAAAAACCCCGCTAAAGGCATAGAATATTTCACCAAAACGCTGCCGTATCTAACCCGTATTGCCGACACGGTGAATCTTGTTGTGGTGTATAGCTATTTAGGGGAATGTCATTTTTTGCAGGGCGACTACCAACAGGCATTAGCAACACATGAGTATGTGTTGGCAATGGCGGAAAAAGGGGGATTTAATCGTTCCATCGGGTTTAATAAAGCGCGGTTGGCACGGCTGTATAACGTGTTTGGAAAGCCGAACGAAGCGATTCCGCTTGCGCTTGCTGCCTTGGTTGCAGCCAAACGTGCTCATTCCGAAGGTCCCATGTTTGATGCGTACCGCGCATTAGCAGAAAGTTATCGCAAGGTGGGGGCGTTTGAAAACGTCGCGCACTATCAAGACCTGCTCATGGCGTTAGAAGATTCCGCGTTTCAAGACCGCATTCGCAATAGTACGCTGGTGCAGCAAGTAGATTTTAATGTGCATAAAAAAGAAGCGCAGATTCAATTGTTGCAAAAAGATGGTGAACGGCGAATGATTATCGGCATCGCGCTCGCGGTTCTTTCGGTGATGTTGGTGGTAATTGTGATTCTGTTGTACCGCAACGCCCGCCGCGAACACATTGCAAACACTGAGATTCAGCGTCAGCTTGAGATTCAAACCGAGCAAGCACGCGAAATCGAAGTTGCTAACACGGAATTGCAGGAAACAAACCTTGCTCTTGATGCCACGCTCCACGATTTGCAGGAAACCCAATCTCAGCTTGTGGAAAGCGAGCGCATGAATGCCGCCGGAATGCTGACCGCCGGCGTGATGCACGAAATCAATAACCCCAACGCCGCCGTTGTTGCTGCCGTCCACGATGTGAAACTCACGGTGCAACACCTTAAAGATTTTTTCTTTTCGTTATTAGACGAATCAAGTAAAACATCAAAAAAAGCGAAACAATTTGCCGAACTCAGCGACGACGCGCAGCATACGCTTGAGGTGGCTGCAAGCGGCGCACAGCGGGTTCAACAAATTGTTGCAAACCTACAACACTTCACTAAACACCAACGTGCGGGTCAATACGAAAGTTCGCTGGCGAAGGAACTTGCCTCGACGATAGAAATATTCCGCTATCAATTCAAACATGTAATGGTAGATTGTGCGGTGGACGAAGGCGCATCAATCACGGGAAATTTCGGGGAATTGAATCAAGTGTTCTTAAATTTGCTGGTAAATGCTGCACAGGCAGGTTCAACGGCAATTACTATTGTTGGACGGCTTCATCCAAGTGGCAAGAGCGTCGTTCTGTCGTTCAGCGACAATGGTTCAGGAATGAGCGCCGAGACACAGGCACGTATTTTCGAGCCATTTTTCAGCACTAAAGGCGTGGACAATGGTGGTTTGGGTTTGAGTATTTCCAAACAGATTTTGGAGCGCCATGGTGCGGCAATTACGGTGGAATCGGCGGTTGGAAGAGGCACAACGTTTATGGTAGAATTACGAACCTCATCGTTTGCAGAGGAGGGCTATTGAAGTTTCTTCGGATGAACATATTGCAATCCCGCAGATGTGGTGGGCATCTGTTGCGACCGTGTGGTGTGAGATTTTTTCATGCTGCTGTTCGTGTTGTGCTTTTTTTTGTGTTTTGGAGCCAGGTGTCGGTAGTGCAAGCGCAATACAAACGACAGTCAGATGTTCGCTCAGACAGCCTTGCTTTGCTTATACAGCGTACCCCAGACACCACACGGGTCATGCTGTTGAACACCATAGCGTTGCAATATGCCCTTCGTAATCCTGCTATAGGTTTGGAATACGCCCGCGAGGCGCAGGAGCTTGCTGTGCGCCTGCACAACAACTACGCACTGCTCGCTACGTTGAACGTTTTCGGACGGTTGTATTGGGAGCAGGGTAATAACGATGCTGCTCAAGAGCATCACTTTAACGCGCTGAAATTATCAGAAGACCTTCGGGACAGCACCGAAATGGCGCGAGCGTTAGCGGGATTGGGAAGTATTTTACATAGCCGCCGCCGCTACACGCAAGCACTGGAGTATCAATTCAAAGCTTTGACATTGGCGCAAAAGTTGCCAGACAAGCTCATTATGGCTCGTGCGCTCAACAGCATCGGCACATCGTACCGAAATATAGGCAATCATGATTCTGCTTTCGTGTATTTTGTTCGTTCGTTGATGGTGTACGAAAAGAACGGCATCACGGAACAAAACTACATGCCGCTCTTTAACCTTGGGTATCTACTGTTTCTCAAAGCTCGGTACGAAGACGCTTCCGATTACGTCTTCAAAGCGTTGAACCATGCACGTGAGCAACAAAATAACCGTGTGATTGCCGAATGTTACTTGACCGTTGCCGATATTGCCCACAAACAGCATAATTATGGTGCTGCACTTGACCTCGCCGAAAAAGCCTTGCGTATAGCTGATAGCACCGGCATAAAGCCAACAATTGCAGAGATTTATTTGTCGTTTAGTGAAATCTACGCAAGCATGCACAATTACCGCAAAGCGCTTGAATACAAAGATTTGTACCACGTGGTCAACGATTCTCTTGTCAATGTCCGAAGTTCTGCGACCGTTGCGGAGCTTCAAGCGAAATATGATGCCGAAAAAAAAGATAAACAGATGAAGGAAGAGCTGAGTCACAAGCAATTTATCCAAGATGTGATGATAGGCATATTTGTCTTTTTGCTGGTGATTGTGGGGATGCTTGTGCGTCAATATCGTATCAAACAGCGCTCGGAAACTATCCTGCGAGACACAAACGAGAAGATATTGCGCCAGCAAATGATTGTGGATGAGCATGCGAGAGCGATTGAGCTTGCTGACGTGGCGTTACGAGAAAGTAATCATCAGCTTTCCGCCGCGAATGAGCGATTGAAGGAGCTTAATGCCGAGAAGGATGAATTTTTGAGCATTGCTGCTCATGACCTCAAAAACCCGATTAACGGTATTCAATTAAGCACGGAGTTCGTTTTGTCCGAAGACGATATGCCTCTTGCGACCCGTAAACATTTTTTGGAAATGATTTTAGGTACGTCGCAGCGTATGCTTGAGATTATCAAAAAACTACTCGATGTGAACATCCTTGAAAATGGTGGGTTTGTGATGGATCACGAGGTGATAAATCTGAGCGATAAAGCTCGTCTGGTGATTGCATCATATCAGATAAAGGCATTGCAAAAAAATATTGACATACGATGGGAGTCGGAATTAGATGGAAGTGATGCTATTGTTATAGCCGATAGCAACGCCATAGAGCAAGTTTTGGATAACCTGGTTTCTAATGCCGTAAAGTACTCTCCGCATGGCAAGCGCGTGTGGGTGCGGACTCAACATGGAGGAACAGTGGGACGTTGCGAAGTTCACGACGAGGGGCCTGGCTTGAGTGAAGACGACAAAGCAAAGTTATTCGGCAGATTTGTACGGCTTTCGGCACAGCCTACGGGCGGCGAGCACAGCACGGGTTTAGGTTTGAGTATTGTGAAAAAGTTGGTGGAAGCCATGAACGGGCGCGTGTGGTGCGAATCGGAGCTTGGCAACGGCGCAGCGTTTATTGTGGAGTTGCCTATATCTGGCTCGACATAGTTCGTTCCAACCCTCTAAAGCGTTCTTCGCAAACCTTCGTCATAAGAACAGTAGCGGGATACCGCGAATTTTTGGTAATTTGGGAAGTCAGCCCCTTGACTTTCCAATGGGTGATATTTAGCCATATCTACCAGAGGATGCCGATATACGCCAGTCAAAGTAAATATTATGAACAAGAAAAATCTACTCATTTATTTGACATGGATGCTTGTGACTGCAATGCTTTGTAGCCTGCTTCCCGCTGTACAGGCAAAACAAACACGGCAAACACCGAAAGCTCATTCCCCATCGGCGCGTTTGGATTCTCTGCGTCGCGCTCTTGCTGCCGTCTCCGAAGAGAGTAATGCCCGCGTAAACATCTTGAATGAACTCTCCCAAGCGTACCAATATACCTCAAGCGATTCTTCGTTGATGTTCGCCGACCTTGCGCGGGGCATAGCAGAGCGGATTGGCAACGACAGTGGCAAGGCGTGGGCGCTCTATCACCGCAACTACGCGCTCTACAGCCAAGGCAAATATGACGTGGCAATGGAAACCCTCGTGCAAGCACTGCCAATGTTCGAGCGTTTGCGCGACAGCAACGGTCTGGCTCATACGTTGAACGACATCGGCAACATCTACAAACGGCGTGAACACTACAGTGATGCTTTGGGTTACTTCAACCGTGCTTTGACGGTGTACGAACGCATTGGCAATGCCGAAGGGTCGGTGTTAGAGCTGTGTAATATGGGCGCTACATGGCGTATGCAGGGTGATTACGAGCAGTCGTTTGCTAAAAGCACGGAGGCGCTGCGCCGTGCCGAGGCGATTGGCTATAAGTACGGTACTGTTTTCGCCTCGACGAATTTGGGGCAATATTGGGCGTATTGGGGCAAATACGATAGCGCAATGGCATATTTTGAGCGTGCACTTACTACATCTGAGGCGATTCGCAGCGATAAATACACCGGACAACTATATTGTTTGATTGGTGGGTTGTATGCAAAGCAAAAAGACTTTGCGCGTGCCGTAGAGAACACCACGCGCGGCGTGGAGATTGCAAAAAATGCTCGATTTGCCGAGCGGGTGAAGGATGGTTACCAAACGTTTGTGGAAATCTATACCGCCGTCCGCGACTTCCAGACTGCGTTGCAGTATCATCATCTCTATACGAACCTCAAAGATTCGCTGTTTTCGGTGGAGGTGCAGGATAATATTAGTGCGCTGCAAACCAAGATTGCTACCGAGCAAAAAGAAAATGAAATTCAGCTGCTCCGCAAAGAACAGCAGATTGAAAGCCTTATTCGGAACTCACTCATCGGTGGTGTTGCGCTGCTGCTACTGCTGTTTGGCGTGGCGGCAAGCCGTTATGTCATCAAGCAAAAAGCCGCACGAGAACTCCGAGAAACAAATGCACGATTAGCAGATGCGAACGCTGAAATCACGCGCCAAATGGATATCCAAGCCGAGCAAGCCCGTGAAATCGAGCTTGCCAACGCCAGTTTGCAAGAATTAAACACGACACTTGAGCATAAAAACGTACAATTGGTGGAACTCGATACCGAGAAGAATGAGTTTTTGGGCATTGCCGCCCACGATCTGAAAAACCCTTTAAGCGGCATCCGTAGCCTTGCTGAGATGATGCTTGATGATGCCTACGAGTTAGATACCGAGCAGCGCACAACGTTTTTGACAAGCATTGTGAATTCCTCGAATCGAATGTTTGAATTACTGCGAAATTTGTTAGACGTGAACGCCATTGAACGCGGCGGATACAGCCTGAGTATTGTTGCGTTTGACATTGCAACGCAAGCACAATTCACCGTCGAAAACTACCGTAGCCGTGCCGCACTCAAAGATATCTCATTACATTTTGCTCTCACATCCGACACTGCTCCAATGGTGGTGAAAGCCGATGAGCAAGCCACACAACAAATATTGGATAACCTTGTGAGCAATGCGGTGAAATATTCACCATCAGGGAAGCAAGTGTTTGTACGTGCTGCAAGGAACGAAAGCACTGTGCGTGTGGAAGTGCGTGACGAAGGACCGGGGTTGAGTGAAGCCGATAAAGCTCAATTGTTCGGCAAATTTGCACGTCTTTCGGCACAGCCCACCGGCGGTGAACATAGTACGGGCTTGGGCTTAAGCATCGTGAAAAAACTCGTCGAGGCTATGAACGGGCGTGTGTGGTGCGAGTCGGAACTTGGTCAGGGTGCGACGTTTGTGGTGGAGTTGCC
>JANYIG010000176.1 GCA_025358765.1 Candidatus Kapaibacterium sp. | reverse complement strand
CCTCATCCCGACCTTCTCCCAAAGGGAGAAGGAGGGAGATTTGAAGCCCTCTACCTCTGGGAGAGGGTTTGGGTGAGGGGCTTAACTTAATGACATTGGTTCTTACAATGTTTTTTTCTTAAACTGACTGCTTTCGAGTTTGTATTTCCGCATCCACGTGTGGAGGGTCTCACGACTGACTTCCAAGCGGGCAGCGGCTTTGCTGACGTTTCCGTTACATTCGTTGAGTGTAGCCACGACTTTTTGCTTTCTGAGTTCATCTTCATATTCACGCATTGTTAAGCCATTTGCAGGCGTGAGCGATGGGGCTTGAAGAGGGGCGGCGGCGCTTGCCGATAAAGAGGTGTTTGCGGGCGCACTTGAAACAGAAGTTCTCACGGCTGGTTCACCTTTCACAATATCTTCCACCTGAATTGTGTCCATCGAAGCGGTTTGCAATACACGCCTGAGCATACTTTCCAATTGGCGTACATTCCCTTCCCAAGCTAATTCCTGCAAATATTCCGTTGCCGAAGGTGCAAAAAATTTCTGTTCGCCCATCGTCTCATTGTGCTGTCGAATATAATGCTCTACAATAAGCGGAATATCCTCACGGCGCTCGTTGAGCGGTGGCAATGCAATTTCACACTCCCGCAAACGGTGGTACAACTGGTCGCGGAATTTTTTCTCTCGTATTGCTTCCGGCAAATTTCGATCGGTAGCAGAAATAATGCGAACGTTTACCGGCTCTTCCTTTACGGAACCAAGCCGCTTCACGATTTTATTGTCAATTGGCAGCAGTAAACTCGCCTGTAACTCTTGGGGCAAATCACCAATTTCATCCAGAAAAAGCGTTCCGGCTGTTGCTTGCTGAAACAAACCGATTTTCTCTTCGCCCGCACCAGAAAACGCACCTTTAGTATGACCAAAAAGCTCGCTCTGGAACAACGTTTGTGGGATATTGGGAATATCAACCGTCACGAAACTCCCCTTTGCCCGGCGGCTGGTAGCGTGGAGCGCCCGCGCAACGATCTTTTTACCTGTTCCGGTGTCGCCCGTAACGAGTACCGTCAGCTCTGTGCGACCATATTTGAGGATATTTTCCGCCACGTCGAGCATCACGCGACTTTTACCAATCAAGCCATTTTCCTGCATAAAGCGCATCACTTCTTCGTTTGCAGACGAACGATTCACGCGCTCCATCGCTGTGTAAATAACTTCTTTGAGCTTTTCGCGGCTGATATCACTTTTAGGAATAAAATTCTCCGCACCTATCTTTGTCGCTTGCACAGCCGTCCCGAACGAACCTGTGCCTGAAATCATGACTACCGGAATCTGCGGATAAAGTTTACGTGATTCACCCAAAACCTCTATGCCGGAAAGCGTCGGATGGTTAAAATCCACATCAAGCAGCATAAGCCCTACGCTGCCGTGTTCCGTACGCAAGTATTCAAGCGCTTCGGCAGGATTATGCAGCGCATGATATTTCCAACCTTCGCGGGCAATAATGCCGCCGATGGTCGCGCAAAATTCGCGGTTGTCGTCAACGATGAGAATTTTCATACATGAAATTTGGTCATTGGTCAGTAGTCATTGGTCATAATTGACCATTTATTCCTGAGCCTTCAAAAAATATGCTATACGATTGATGGATTCTTGTTTGCCAAGAATCTCCATTGTGTGAATCATGCTCGCACCAACGGATTTGCCCGTAACGGCAAGGCGCAGCAGGTTCATAAACACACCGACTTTGATGCCAGATTCTTTGGCGTAGTCCTTTGCAACGGCGTTGATGGTGTCTGCTGCAAAATCACTCGCTTCCAAGCGTTTTGCTAATTCTTGGATCGGTTCAGCCATAGCAGGTGTCCAGAATTTCGCTTTATATTCTTCCTCAAACTCCGTTGGCGCGGTAAACATATACGTCCCAAACGCCGGAATTTCGTTCAGCTTCGTCACGCGCTCACGCAGCAAGCCCACTACGTCACACATATACTCTTTCGATGCCGTGAACCCCGCGTGTTGAGCCATTGGCAAAAACTGTTCCGTAAGCTCGTCAAGCGGTTTTGAGCGCAAATATTCCCCATTCATCCAATCAAGTTTTTGAATGTCGAACACCGCGCCCGCTTTGTTGACTTTTTCTAATTTAAAGCTATCTATCAGCTCTTGCATCGAAAAAATTTCGCGGTCAGCACTAGGGTTCCAGCCGAGCAGCGCTACAAAATTCACCATTGTTTCTTTGAAATATCCCTTCTCGCGGTAATCCTCCACCGCCACATCGCCTTGACGCTTGCTGAGTTTGGATTTATCGGGGTTCAACAACAACGGCAAATGCGCGAATTTCGGGCGCTCCCAGCCAAGCGCATCGTAGAGCAACACGTGTTTGGGCGTGGAAGGGAGCCATTCTTCACCACGAATCACGTGCGTGATAGCCATCAAATGGTCATCCACGATGTTCGCAAGATGATACGTCGGAAAATTGTCGGATTTGAGCAAAATTTGATCATCCACATCTCGCGCCGGAACAGTAATCGTACCGCGCACGATGTCGTCGAAACGTACTTCGCCCGCAAGCGGAACTTTCAGGCGAATTACGCGCTGCGCGTCCTCAGCCAAAAGGCGCTTCGTTTCTACCTCGCCGAGCGTGTATTGGTTCCGCATCACCGTTCGGTCGTAGCGCGGCGCAATACCTGCATTTTGCATCCGTTCGCGCATGGCATCAAGCTCTTCCGCCGTGTCGAAGGCATAATAAGCCGCATCGCGGTCAAGAAGTTCTTGGGCGTATTTTCGATACAGCTCGAACCGCTCCGATTGAATGTACGAGCCATAATCACCGCCTTTTTCGGGGCTTTCATCGAATTCTACGCCCGCCCAGCGCAACGAAGAAATAAGGTTTTCCGTCGCGCCTTCAACAAAGCGCGTACGGTCAGTGTCCTCAATACGGAGAATACACTTGCCGCCATGATGACGGGCAAAAAGGTAGTTGTAAAGAGCCGTGCGGAGACCGCCGACATGAAGATAACCCGTCGGAGACGGTGCAAAACGAACGCGAACTGACATTATAATAAATTTTGAGTGTTAAACGTGAGTACGTTGTTCATACGAACCCTTATAGAATTGTTGCAAATAGTTAAGCATCGCCGGATATAAACGCTCGGCAACACGGATATGACCCAAAGGACGCACGTGCATACCATCTTCAAAAAACAGCGGTTCGCCTGTTTCCGAGCGTGTTCCCCAAATATTGACATACATTGCCATCTTCAAAAATGGCATAGAGTTTCTGATCCGACGTTCCAATTTCCACGATAGATACTGCTCCATGCTTGTTCGTGGTCGGGAACCTGCTCCAAGAATAATAATATCGGCATTATATTTACGACACAGATGATAAACCTCACGGACAACGCTTTCATATTGTCGGAGCGCATGGAGATTCGTTCGTGCTAAGACTCCCGCACAATAATTTAATTCCCGCAATATAGCATGTCCTATACTTGTTTGTTTTGGTACATAAAGAGGCGAGACTGATTCATGATACGTCTGTTGTTCTGACGGCATCTGTTGTAATTGGGGCAGTGCAAGAGCGTGTTTGCTATGCTTATTGCTGTCCATGTACTTGTATAGTAGCTTAGAGAGCCGCAAATAAGGGTCTGGTCGCACCTGAAAGATAATACCACAACACCCAGAATCGAGCAATTGCTGGACTCTCGCTACTCCTTTATTAAGCTGATCATATCGGGCGATGGAAATTTCTATTGAATAGTCTGCTTGCTCGTGCAGCATTCGCGTCAGCACTTGATGAAATAATGATTCATAAGCAACATTATGCTGTGCCGGAAAACAGCCACCAACAATGCCCAATTTGTATGGTGTCGAAAGTTCGACCATATTTTTACGCACTTCTCATTGATTGGAGAAATCGTTGTGCTGCTAAATATTCATGCGGCGCAATCAACCTCCCATTATCAAAACACAGCCCCGTATGTCGCTCTGATGTTACAGCACTCCACGCATGAATAATGCTCCGTGCAATATTTATGCGTTCTTCGTTGGTATATTCTTTTTCATCGAACTCAGTCATCACTGCTATCTGTTGTGTTCCCGCACCTCGCACAAAATCTAGACAGACCTCAGATTGTTTTGGAGAAAGTGTTGTCTGACTGAACCCCCGCGGGCATCTCCGAGCAATGTTGCTCAGAACACTCTTAAACCCTTGCGTATTGTGTACACCAAGAAAGGCAGAATGAAAATACTGATAACCTGCGTTCTGCACAATTGTTGTCAACTCATTTACCCAATGCCAGTATTGATGGGTTGTTTCATGGAAAAATGGGAAATACCCAGCATCATAATTCAAGTCACTATGCCCAAAAGCAATACGGCGAATATTATCCGCCATTGGTGCTGCAACGATATTCCTCAAATTCCTCATTCCTGCCTGTGTTTCAATAATTGGAACCCATTCATCGGTAAGAATTTCTTCCTGACTAAATATTGCACGGAGATACTCAATATCGCTCTGTTGTTCGCATTTAGGAATGATGACATACCGCCAACAATAGCCAGATAATTGGCGCATCATCGCAATATCGTGATGAAATTCATCAGAAGATGCTGCATTGATACGAATTCCAAGACCTTCAGCACCGTTTTGAATAACGCTGGCAATTGCTTCACGAGCTTGCCCTTTAAGCCGTACATTGTCCTGCGGCTTGGAAGGATTCTGCACACTATCTTCGACATCCACGATAATATTGACACGACTCTCTGCCGCATGGCTCAGAAACCCAGCAAAACGTGCAGCATCAAGTTTGGTAAATTGAAAAATTTCTATCAATGTTGTTGTAACTCCTATGATAGAATCACCTGTTTTGGGTCACTTGTTATTGGATTATTGGACTTGTTTACGGCGCAATGCTATGCAAACCACCATACACCAAATTATCCATTCTTTACCAATCGCTCGCTTACTTCCGCAAACGTTCGTTCCGTCTCGTGTACGCGCACGTTCAAGTGCTGGAGCGATTTGTACGGCGCAAGTTTTACCTTAATTTCCCGCAGGAAATAGAGTGCAATATTTTCCGCCGTCGTCGGGAAATCTACGTACACAACTTTTAGTGGATTTTCGGCAAAAAAACTCGCCATGACAGCATCGGAACGGTCGCATAAAAACGAGTGGTCGAGCGCATCCACAAGCGGTGCAATGAGGCTTTTCAGGTCGTAATAATCCATGACCATGCCACGCTCGTCGGTTTCGCCTTCGATTTCCACACGCAGCTTATACGAGTGTCCGTGCAGATTCTTGCAACCACCCTCGTGGAACGGAAGCCGATGCGCCATTTCCCAGTGAAAATCTTTTGCAATCGTGGTAGTCATTATTTTTCTCTTTTATGAGAGGCGTGAATCACCGAATGAATACCGCCGCGCACACTCCATTCGGCTACAACGTCCATTTCAAGAGGGTTGCAGACGGCAACGAGGTCGTCGAGGATTTTGTTCGTCACGGCTTCGTAGAAAATACCTTTGTTGCGGAAATCCAAAAAGTAGTATTTCAGCGCTTTGAGTTCAATGCACGTCTGGTCGGGTACGTATTTGACGGTTATCGTACCAAAGTCGGGCAATCCCGTTATTGGACAGACCGACGTAAATTCTGAATTTACATGCATAATCGTGTACGGGCGCAAGGGCGCTGGATTAGGGAATGTTTCGATGGTAAATGTAATATTTGTCGCGTCGCTCATTATTCTTCAGCTTTCGTAAATGTGTAACGGTTAGAATAGTTTGAAGTTTAGATAAAATTGTCTGTTTCGCCCCTCATCCCCCGCCTTCTCCCTTTGGGAGAAGGAGCGAAGACAAAGAAAATCAATGTCTTCTGAAGCCTTCTCCCTTTGGGAGAGGGTTGGGTGAGGGCAAACACAAGAGCGAGGTTTTATGCGAGTTGCG
>JANYIG010000174.1 GCA_025358765.1 Candidatus Kapaibacterium sp. | reverse complement strand
TCTCCTTTCCCCTGTTCAGCCTCCCCCTTGTGAAAGGGGGATTCAGGGGGATTAAACGCACACACGACAATCCCCCGCACTCCGAAGACGGAGCGCTGCCCCCTTTCACAAGGGGACGAGAGAGAGGAGCAGGTTTCTCCTTTCCCCTGTTCAGCCTCCCCCTTGTGAAAGGGGGATTCAGGGGGATTAAACGCACACACGACAATCCCCCGCACTCCGAAGACGGAGCGCTGCCCCCTTTCACAAGGGGACGAAGATGAGATAAAAGTTATTCTTCAATCAACCAATTCCTAACCACAATTTTTTTGTTTCTATATTATTATGCGTTCACTTACAAAACTCTGGCTGGCGCTGCTCTTGCCCGTATTCTTTGTGGCGTGCAACAAAGATGCTCCCACATCGTCCACCACAAATAACAACCAGCAGCAGCAGAGTACGACAGATTACCGCGTATTTGCTACACTGAACGCCAATGGCAGTGCAACAAAAAACCCATCTGTTTGGGATAGTGATATTAAAGATTTTACATATTCTTGCCTACGGGATATGTATTATTGGAATGATAAAGTTCCTACCAATATCGTACCTTCTTCATTTGCCACACCAGAAGCAGTGTTAGACGCATGTCAGTACAAACAAGAAGATCATACCTCCTATTTGGTGAAAGACGGGGCTTCATTTGCCACGTCATTAACTACAGGCGAATCCACAAGCTACGGTTTATTACTCAAGTCTGACGCGCTTGGAAATCTTCGTGTAGCACAGGTTGAGGATGGTTCGCCTGCTGCTACTGCAAATCTCCGTAGAGGTATGATACTTACGAAACTTAATGGTGCAACGATGTTTCGTCAAGTACCGACCTTAGCTTCACTTGACGGCTATCAATCTATTGCAGCAACCTTTCAGGATACGAACGGCATTGCGATGGATGTTACTTTGACGCGAGCAACATTTAATCGTAAAACGGTTCTCCGTCGCAGCGTATTAAATATTGGTGGCAAGAAAGTGGGATATCTACTCTACACCTCATTTACCCAAAGCTCACTTGATGAATTAGAAACCGTATTTGCATATTTTAAAGCACAAGGAATTACAGAGTTAGTGCTGGATTTGCGGTATAATGGCGGTGGCGGTGGAAATGTTTCACAGAGACTTGCCAGCCTCATTGCTTCACAGTTAGATGGCAATGTTTTCTATCGCCAAGCATGGAATCAACGATATAGTCTTTTCAATGGCGAAGGGCGCTTTGAAACTCAAGCGAATGGATTACAATTAAAGCGTGTCTTTGTATTAATGACGGGCAATACTGCTTCTGCCAGTGAACTTATCATCAATGGCTTGAAGCCACATATTCAGGTTGTAACTATTGGTTCGACTTCATATGGTAAAAACACGGGGTTTTGGCTACAAGTACATGAAAAATCTAATTACGGCGTGGCGATTGTCAACATTGTTGCACAAAACTCATTGGGGGAAAGCGATTACAGTCGTGGCTTCACACCAAATCGTCCAGAAGAAGACGATTTGACGAAAGATTTTGGCGATACACGTGAGAAGTGCTTTGCTGCGGCACTTTCATATATTGAAAAAGGGTCGTTCCCAACGCTCTCAGCAAAAGACCGCACCCGTATTCAAAGTGTCGAAAGCGAGCGCGTTATCTACGACGACCCCTTTATGCGCCTTGCGCTGTTAGTAACTCGTATTACAAAAAGATAAACAGCATGACCCTTCAAGAACAAATCGAAGTCCTGACGGTTGAGAACACGCCGTTGGAGCAAGAGGTCGCCTCTCTGACCGATGCAATGATTGATGCGTTAAATACCGGCGTTATTCGTGCCGCAGAGCGCGACGGACAAGGCAATTGGCACGTAAATTCATGGGTGAAGCAAGGTATTTTGCTGTGTTTCAAATACGGCAAGATGCAAGACATGTCCGTCGGACCGTTCACATTTTTCGATAAACACACACTTCCGCTTCGCCCTGCCACGCTCGACAGCATGATTCGTATTGTACCGGGTGGCTCTGCCATTCGCACGGGCAGCTTTATCGCGCAAGGCGTGATTTGTATGCCGCCGATGTATATCAATATCGGCGCATATATTGACGAAGGCACGATGGTAGATTCCCACGCGCTCGTAGGAACATGTGCACAGATAGGCAAGCGCGTCCACTTGAGTGCGGCGGCACAGATTGGCGGCGTGTTGGAGCCTGCCGGAGCGCGTCCGGTGATTATCGAGGATGAGGCGTTTGTGGGCGGTAATTGCGGAGTGTATGAAGGCGTGATGATACGGCGGCGAGCAGTATTAAGTTCGGGTGTGATATTGAATGCCTCCTCGAAAGTGTACGATGCCGTAAACGGAACCATCCTTCAATCCACGAACGACAAACCGCTCGAAATTCCCGCCGGAGCAGTTGTCGTGAGCGGCTCGCGCCCGCTTGGGGGCGAGTTTGGTAAAAAACATGGCTTGTCAGTTTATTCACCTATCATCATCAAATATCGCGACGAAAAAACGGACGTAAAAACTGCGTTGGAAGATGCGTTGAGGTAAAACAGCATGAAACCCGCATTCTTCCTTGCACAGCGTTATCTCAATACCCGCCAATCCTCTGGCACGGGCGAACGCTCTGGCAATTTGTTATCGTTTGCATCGCTCGTGGCATTTGTAAGCGTGATGTTGGGCAGCATGGCGTTGATTTTGGCATTAGCAATATTAGGGGGATTTGAACGGGAATTGCGGGAAAATGCCGTCAAATTTACAGCACACATCGAAATCACAGGCTTCGGAAAGCGCTTGCTGCCCAACGCAGAGCGAGTTCTGGCTACACTGCCCGAAAAAGTGCCGAATATCCGCCAGATATCCATGTTCATAGCCGCCGAAGGCATAGCGCGGTCGTCAAGTTTTATGGATGGTGTGCTTGCGAAAGGCATCATTCCTGAGCGCGATGTGACAGGAATCCGTAGTACGATGAAGGAAGGTGTGTTTGCGTTTTCATCTGGTGAAGCTCGTGAAATCATTATCGGCAAGAAACTCGCACAAAAGCTCACGCTTGGGCTTGGCAAAAAAATGACACTTTATAGTATTCGCGGCGACCTTCGGTTGAATGCACCTATTGTCGAGCAGTTCACGATTGTGGGCATCTATGAAACGGGGATGAGTGAGTACGACGACTTGTACGTTTATGTTCCATTTGAAGCGGCTCGCACGATATTTGGCATTCCGAAAGGAGCAACCAGTGGCTTCGACATTCTTGTCCACGACATCACGGCGGTAAAGCAGACGGCATCAGCAATTGAGGACGTTTTGGGGTATCCATATTTTGTGCAGACAATTTTTGAATTGTACGACGCGATGTTTGCCTGGATTGAATTGCAAAAACAACCCGTACCGATTATTTTGGGTTTGATTAGCATTGTTGCGGTGTTCAATATCGTTGCGACGCTCTTCATGGCGGTTGTACAAAGGATTTCCGCCATCGGTATTTTACGGACATTGGGGATGAATCAACGTTCCATTGTGGCGATGTTTTTGTATCAGGGTTTGAGCATTGGAGCGTTTGGAACGCTGACCGGATGTGCTTTGGGGGCGATTCTTTGCTGGGTGCAGCATGACTACAAGCTCATTGCGCTCAAAGGAGAAATTTATTTTTTGAACGCCGTACCGATTGAATTTTCCGTGTGGCACTACGCCGTAGTTGCGGGCGTGAGTATTGCACTTAGCGGTTTTGCAGCTTTGATTCCGGCGGTGGTCGGTTCAAAGGTTCGTGTTTTGCGAGCGTTGCAATTTCAGTGAACCAGTATCAGGTATATTCTATGCTTCATGTCTTGTTTGTGTGTTTAGGAAACATCTGTCGTTCGCCGATGGCAGAGGGGATATTTTCTCATCTTACGGTTGAACGCGGTGTGCAAAGCATAATTGTGGCAGATTCTGCGGGGACATCAGGATTTCATGCAGGTGAATTGCCCGACCCTCGGGCAATGGAAACCACTGTTACGCACGGAATTGAACTCACACATCTTTCGCGGAAATTGGACTTCGACGACTTCCTCAAGTTTGATTATATTCTTTCGATGGACAGTGCGAATTTGGACATCATTCTTGCTATGCAAAAGCGTTCGGGTCATAACCGTGCGAAAGTCCTCATGATGCGCTCCTTCGACCCCGAAGCTGACGACGATATGGATGTTCCCGACCCGTATTACGGCGGCATTAATGGTTTTGACGAAGTATATCAGATGCTTATGCGCTCGAACGAAAAATTCCTCGAATTTCTTCAACAGCGCCACTTATAACACGACAAAAGCGAGTGGGGTAAAAAAAATACTTGAACGTCATCACCATTTATTCATAATAGAAAGTTTAAACTCTAAATCACGTTGTTGGCGGGTGAGTGCATTTGCGTTGATGGCGGAGCGCGTCACTTGCAGCGCGACGTTTTTGAGTGCTGCCAGATTGAGAAAGGTACTGAGCGGCACATCTATTGTAAAACTCGGATTCACCGCATTGTCCGAACGAATTTCATTGCCTACCTGTAAAATAACGCCGCTAATTTCCGTTGTGAGTTGCACCCGTGCTTGCGCTAAATCCAGCACCGACGCACTGTTTTGGGCATTTGCAAAATACACATCTGCACTACGAATAAAGCCCGTCCCTTGAAGCAAGTCCGTCAGTAGCTTTGATGCTACCGATGAACTCTGCGCCGTTGCAACTTCACCCAAACCCTTGCCAAGACTTTGTAATTCTTCCTGACGTTTCCCAAAAACCATGAGCATAATTGCGTCATTCTGCACTTTCACGGGGTCGCCTACGCCTGGTGTCATTCCTATAAAGTACGTGATTTTGACCGTCGGCACTTTTTTTGTCCCCGTCACGTCGAGCAATACCGTGTATTCTTCCGTGCCGTTGCCCGTTAGATTCACGCGCTGCCCGCGGAGTGTCGCATTCAAGTTCACCTGCGGATTGCTGATGTTACCTGTGTTGAACGCCATTGTACCCGTCGCGTTAAAGATGCGATAGAAATTATATTTCGAGCCATCCTTCACGCGGACATTGCCGAAGAGTGTTGGTTCATCAGGGTTGTCAGGCTTTTGTACGTAGCGAAGCGGTAGATTCGGGTTCTCCTGACCAATATTTGCTAACAGTTGTTCTGTGGGACCAAAATCCATCGTCAAGAAAAAATTACCCTTCATATACACATTAATGTCGAAATCAATCTTATCGGAAAAGCCTTTTTTTATTTCAAACTTTTGATTGCCGCTTATATTCGTTGTTGGTAAAAGAGCCAAAGAAGGGCTTGAGGGCTGGCTCTGAACCTTATTATCAGACGGCGAGCGTGGTTTTGTTACTATATTTACCACACCACTATCAAGGACGTGCTCTTCGTATTCGGGTTTATGGAGTGGCTCTTTTTTGGATTCTATAGTCGCATATTCTTGTTCACCGCAGTCACGCTCAATAAACATTCGTTTACCGCCTTGTTCCACCACCCGCTCGAAGCAAAATGGCTTAAATTCACGCTTCACAGACTTTGAATCGGGAAAAAATACTTTACCACTCAAAACATTCACATCACCGCGCAAATACGGCTCTTCTAATGTTCCGTAAAAATGAAGAGGTTTTGTCCCTGTTTGCATCACCACGTCACCGTAAAGACTTGGGTGGGTAATGCGGGAGGCATCGGAAAGTACCATGAGTTGCGGAATCTGGGCGCTAATATCAAAAAGCGCAATATCGAAGCCCTTAAGCGTCGCTGTACCGCTTGCAAAGCCTCGTCCACGCGGATAATCCAACGAATCGTTGTAGATATTAAATCCCTCAATCGTCACGTTACTGTTGAGCAATTTCATTTTCCCATCAGCGAAATAGCGCATATTTGTGGATTCCGTGATAAAGGACACTTTCGATAGGTTTGCCTCGCCACGATAAATGATATTATCGTGCGTTTCGCCTGTAATGCCCATCCGCGCTTGTACGGAACCTTTGACGTTATTCACCCCCGGAATAAACAGCGAAAACGCGCCAAGCGGGAACGCATCAGCATCGAACCGCACGTCAATCGGGCGATGGTCGGTGATGCGCTCTTCCACGCTCGTAAATGCGAGATTGAGTGGAAATGCCTTTGCCTCGACCGTCAGCATTCGTGTGCTGTCGCCGCGCAGAAGATTAGTGAATTGTGCCGTTCCGCGCACAACGGAGTCGCGGTGCGTACCGCTAATACTTGTGTGCCCCACGTACCAGCCGTTGTACAGCAATGTATCGGCGTTCATCAGGAATCGTATATCGGGATTATTTTTGAAACCGTTCACGATCACGTCCATCTTGTCAAGATGCCCACGGAGCGGATTCAGCACTTCTACCCGCGATGAACGTGGTAGCAAGCGATTTATATCCTGCATTGCCATGTTGCTCACAACAAAATGTGCGTCGCGGAAATGCTCAAGCCAGACCAAACCGTCGGCATCAATCGTTTCAGCGCCCGTGCGTTTCACCCGAAATTTGTTCAGCATCAACCCGTCGCAAGTGAGCGTTGCGTCTAATGTTCCGGCGTTGTTCCACGTCAGATTTTTTTCGTACTTCGGCTGATACCAAAGCGTTGCGGTGTCCAGCATTAATCGTCCATTTTTACTGCTCATGTCAAACGCCCCTTGCACGTGGAACCGTAGGTAGTCACGGCATTCGGCGTTTACATCG
Source organism: Candidatus Kapaibacterium sp. (assembly GCA_025358765.1). Lineage (GTDB taxonomy): Bacteria > Bacteroidota > Ignavibacteria > Kapaibacteriales > UBA4661 > JANYIG01. The sequence goes on along the minus strand of JANYIG010000174.1, from coordinate 8,497 downwards.
AACGCAAGATTATCGCTGCTGTAACGGGCATCCATGCTCGAATGCGGAAACACCCATTCATCTCCCTTATCGTCGTATCGGAACGCGGAGTCACATTGAATATGGAGCAATCCGCCGATGGATTTCAGCGAATCGCCAAATGTTTGATTGTAAAATTCACCATTGACCTTCGTTTGCAATAAATCCACCGTCACCTCGCCGTCGGTGTAGCGGAACGAATCAAATTGTGACGGGAGGATCTGGAATAGATATTGACGGCTTGTACCCCGCACAGAACCGTTCATTTCACCAACGCCAAACACTTTGCCGGAACCCGTAAACAGGTCAATCAGCGACAAATCTCGCGCTTTAATCGTGAAGTTTGCATTGAGCTGTACGGTTTCCGCTTCCGTGGGCGCTTTGATAAACATTCCTTCGGTGACGGGAAAATGCGTTGAATCTCGCATCAAATGGTACTTGCGACGGACTTCATAAACAACATTATCTACCTGCGACGCAAATGCCTTCATAAACGGTGCAAACGAAAATTGCCCACTCACCTTTGCATCCGCGATTTCGGGCGAGGTAATCGTAAGCGTCCTGTTTATGTCCGAATGCCGCTCCATGCGCGTGTTGAAGGTGAACGGTCCGTAATCTTTGCCGTCCGACACAAATTCTTGCGCGTTGATATGCAAATTTCCGCTCAGGCTATCGGGGTGAAATCCTTTGCCAATGATATTGATTTGCATAGTGGCATCGCTTTGAACGCCTAATGTTGGCACAATTTTCATCAAATCAAGGTTTGCCGTGCGAAGGTCGAGTTTATATTGCGGCGTATGAATATCTTGCAAATTGAGCCAGCCGGAACCGAGCAATTGTGAAGAATTCAGTGCCGTCCGTGCATTGGGATTGTCGAAGTCATATTCGTCGAAGTCAGCGCGCCGCAACCATGTAATTTTCAGCATATCGAGCGTGATATAGCCGCCATCACGTGCATGAGCGTTCAGCACCATCGAATCGAATGCACGTCCGGCAAACTCCGATGCGCCAGCCTCCAAGCGCAGCGTGGATACTAATTGTTTGAGCGTCGTCCCCTGTCCGTTCATCGTGACGGTGGTGTTGAGCGAACTTTTTAGCCCGTCATCGCGGGTAATCGGCGCAAGATTGAGGTTGGTGGTTTGTAGTGTTGCAATGTATTTCATCGTATCGCTACGCATATCAAGCGTTGCATCGGCATCAATCGCCCCAACAGCGCTTGAAGCCCTAAGCGTAGCATGAAAACTCTTCGGCTCCCCCGTAAATGAACCCGATTCCACCTGCACAGCGCCAAGAGCCACCAGATTCGGTAGTTTCAAGCCCGGCAGGTAATGACGCACCTCTCCGTCATTTATGTTCATCTGGTGCAGCTTTGCCGTGATGTAGATATTTTCCGGCACGTTGAGATTTTCAATGCGTCCTTCGGCTGCCATGAACGAACCCGCAATATTCAACCGCTCCACGCGAATGTCGCCCACCGTACCGCGTGCCTCAAGTTTGAGGGATGGAGCGCCACCTAATACGTCTAAAGTAGGCGAGAATCGCTGCAAATCACGGCTGCTGACGGAATCGGCATTGAGTGAAATTTGAACGGGCTTTTGCTTCCATGCGCCCGGAGCAAGGCGTTTGAAAAAATTCACACTGTCCATCACAGCGTTAAGGTGCAGTGCGCTTTCGGCGGTTTGCAAGCGGAGATTGAATACTTCGGCATGATTGCTATCAATCGCCGCGCCAAAGGCAAGGTTTTTCAAGAATAGCCGCGAGGCATAATCATTAAACGCAAAATGATTCAGCGTAATTGCGTGGCGTTGATCCTTGAACCGTAGCGTTGCAGCCACCGAAAGAGCAACGCTGTCCAATCGAAAATGAGCTAAATTCACACGATCACGCCCGTTCGTTGTGGCAATAAAACGGCTTTCCGAAAAGCGACTTTCCGGCAGGGTGGAATCACGAACAATCACCGTTCCCGCATACATACTAATATCGCGGATGCTTATCCCCCACGAGAAAGGTCTTTTTTGGGTTGTGTCCGCCGGAGGTTTGACAATATGCGCTATGTTCCATGTGCTGTCGGAAGCACGGAGAATTTTGATGATGGGTTCTTCTAACGCAATGCGGTTGATAACGATGGATTGCGTAAGCAGAGCTTGCAGATCGTAGCGAATGGTGAGCAATTTTGCGCTTAATACCGTATCGCCCGCAGCGATAATACGAACGTCGTCAAACGTTACGCCACCAATAAGATTGCCGCCAAAATCCGAAAATTCGACCTTTGCCGCAAGGGTATTATTTGCCGTTTCGATGATAAAATTCCGCAGCCATTCCCGCACGGGCGGCGTTTGTAGCGCAAGGAAGGTCAACATTACCATGCTTACGGTCATCAGTAACAGCCCAATAAGCGTATTCCGCACCACCCGCCTCGTTCGCCGAAACAACCGTCTAAGCCACATCAGCGACAAAATTGCGCGGATGCGAGGTGTCATATGCGGTATGTGAATGGGGGATTTCAAACGATACAAGCGTTGGTGTGAGGTATTGGAGTGCGGAATTTATTCCGCTCATTACGGTTTTACGCTGAGATTATACGAAATAAATTTCGCACTCCGGTCTGTTTGCGAAAATATTGCCTATTTCACGTCTTGCTTTTACTCTTTGCTGAGGTGTTGTTTGAGCGTGGTCATACTAAACAAGGACTGGAGCGTCAACCCAGCTGCCGAAAGTTTCCCACGTCCTTCTGCCTCACGATCAATCACGCAAAGAACGGGTTGGATCATCGCACCAGTGCCTTTAAGGTCATTGGCGCTTTCAATCACTTGTCCACCGCTTGTTACAACATCTTCAACGATAAGAACACGTTTACCTTCAATATCAGCGCCTTCGGCGAATTTTCGTGTGCCATATTCTTTCGATTTTTTTCGTACAAACGCCACCGGAAGCCCTGTTTGGAGCGATAGGGCTGTTGCAATCGGAATCCCACCCATTTCTAAACCTGCAAGCACCTCAACACCCGATGGAATCAATGGCGCAAGGTGACGAGCTATTTCTGCCAACAATGCGGGTTGGCTCTCAAACAAGTATTTATCGAAATATTCGTGGCTTGTTACACCGGAACGCAGAACGAATCTGCCTGTTAGGTGCGAGATTTCGTAAATTTTCTGTGCTAATTCATTGTACGTCATAGAGAAGAACTCAAGTGTGATACGAAAAGTTACAACGGTTGTTTCGGCGTTCGTTACAATTTAGCGCCATGCAGAGTATGAATCAAAAATGATAACAAGCGGTTTAATACGTCCTTTCGAGCGGGGAACGCGACACAAGCGTTTTGTCGTTTAGGAGATTCGACGTAATTTAGAAAATCTGCGCTGTTTGAGCTAAACATTTCCGCGTAAAAAAGTTACCGTTTGATAAGCAGACTCTTCGACGACAGCCTAACATTCATTATTTCATATTCAATAGTTAGTTCTTCTATGAATCCTCTTTTGCAAAATTCCGACAGGTTTGTAAATCGGCACATTGGACCGAGCAACGATGATAAACAACAGATGCTCAAGCGTATTGGTGTGGCATCGCTCAACCAACTCATCGAAGAGACTGTTCCGGCAAGCATTCGCTTAAAAAAGCCGCTCGATATCTGCACTCCACAAGGCGAACACGAATTCTTGCGAAACCTGAAAACTATTGCCGCTGAAAATACAGTTTTTAAGTCATACATCGGTCTTGGTTACTACGATTGCATCACCCCGCCTGTTATTTTGAGAAATATTCTCGAAAATCCGGGTTGGTACACTCAATACACACCGTACCAAGCCGAAATCGCTCAGGGACGGCTTGAATCCTTGTTGAATTTTCAGACAATGGTGCTTGACCTGACAAAACTTGAAATTGCGAACGCATCACTCCTGGATGAGGCTACGGCTGCTGCCGAAGCGATGCATATGATGTACGCCGTTCGCAGCAAGGAAGCCGTGGCTAATAATGCAAACATTCTCTTCGTGTCGAACAACTGTTTACCACAAACGATTGACGTATTAAAAACCCGCGCTACACCGCTTGGTATCGAACTTCAGATTGGCGACCATCAAACTGTGGATTGGTCAAAAGAGGCTATTTTCGGTGCTGTTGTGCAATATCCAGCGCAGGACGGAGAAGTCTATGATTACACGGAATTTTGCACACAAGCCCACGCGCATCATGCTCTCGTAGCAGTGGCAGCAGATATTATGAGCCTTTTGCTTCTTACGCCACCGGGTGAGTTTGGCGCAGACGTTGCGCTTGGCAGCACACAGCGCTTTGGTGTACCGCTTGGGTACGGTGGTCCCCACGCGGCGTATTTTGCGACAAAAGAAGAATTTAAGCGGCATTTGCCCGGTCGGATTATCGGCGTTTCGATTGACGCACAAGGCAATATAGCATATCGCATGGCGCTCCAAACGCGCGAGCAACACATTAAACGCGATAAGGCTACGAGCAACATCTGCACAGCTCAGGCTTTACTTTCCAATATCTCCGCCATGTACACCGTTTACCACGGTCCAGAGGGCTTGCGGTCTATCGCGCGGCGTGTGCATAGTTTGACCAGCCTTCTGGCACTCGCGCTTCAGAAACTTGGTTATGGTATTGCAAATGAGCATTGGTTCGACACGCTCACGATTGGTGTTTCTGACCCCGCTGTCGAGAAGCGTATCCGCGAAAAGGCGCTCGCAGAGTACAAGAATTTTCGCTATTTCTCCGATGAATCAAATCCCAAAAATGGTGCATTCAAGACGTACATCGGACTCTCACTCGACGAAACGACAACCCTGAGTTCTGTACACCGCATCGTAGATTGTTTTGCGTGTGCTGTTGGTAAATCCGTTTCGGATGCTAACCCTGATGCATTACAACATCAGATTACGAGCCGCTTGCCGCATAGCTTAGAGCGTAAAAGCACGTATTTGCAGCACCCTGTATTCAATCGCTATCATTCGGAGCATGAGATTTTGCGTTACATGAAATCGCTTGAGAACAAGGATTTATCGCTTGTGCATTCCATGATTGCGCTCGGTTCTTGCACAATGAAGCTGAATGCCACAACCGAGATGATACCTGTAACGTGGGCGGAATTTGGCGCGTTGCATCCATTTGCACCGCTCGACCAGACGCAGGGTTATCAAACAATTTTTGATTTCCTCGAAAAAGCATTGTGTGAAATCACAGGCTTTGCAGCAACATCGCTTCAGCCAAATGCAGGCGCACAAGGCGAGTATGCGGGCTTGATGGTTATTCGGGAATATCACCGTTCGCGCGGCGATTCGCACCGCAATGTGGCGCTGATTCCATCCTCAGCACACGGCACAAACCCCGCCAGTGCGGTAATGGCGGGTATGAAAGTCGTTGTTGTAAAATGCGACGATATGGGCAACGTTGATGTGAACGACCTCCGCGCAAAGGCGGAACAGCATAGCAAGGAGCTTGCAGCACTCATGGTCACATATCCCTCAACACACGGCGTGTTCGAGACAAGCATCCAAGAAATGTGCGCCATCATCCATCAGCACGGCGGGCAGGTGTATATGGATGGCGCAAACATGAACGCACAAGTCGGTTTGACCAGCCCTGCAAGTATCGGCGCGGATGTGTGCCACTTGAATTTGCACAAAACATTCTGTATCCCGCATGGCGGCGGCGGTCCGGGCATGGGACCTATTTGCGTAGCGGAACATCTTGCACCTTTCCTTCCGGGTCACACACTGGTGAGAACTGGCGGAAGCAAGGCTATTAGTGCGGTTTCGGCGGCTCCGTACGGCAGCGCAAGTATTTTGCTCATCTCATATGCATACATCGCAATGATGGGTGGCGAGGGCTTAACGGAAGCAACGCGCGTAGCAATATTGAACACAAACTATATCAAAGCCTGCTTGGAAAACCATTATCCAGTGCTATACACGGGCGAAAAAGGACGCGCCGCGCATGAGCTTATTTTTGATTTGCGCGAGTTCAAGCGCACAGCAAATGTCGAGGTCGAAGACGTTGCCAAACGCCTGATGGATTATGGATTCCACGCGCCGACGGTATCGTTTCCTGTTGCCGGAACAATTATGGTGGAATCCACCGAAAGCGAGTCGTTGGCGGAGATTGACCGTTTTTGCGACGCGATGATTCAAATTCGCCACGAAATTCAGGAAATTGCCGATGGCGTGGCGGACGGCGAGGACAATGTTCTTAAAAGTGCTCCGCACACCGCGCACGTAGTAACGGCAGACGAATGGAAGCATTCGTATTCGCGCCAGAAAGCTGCGTATCCGCTTGCGTGGGTGCGCGAACGCAAATTCTGGGTTCCAGTTGGGCGCGTGAACAATACGCATGGCGACCGCCAGCTTATCTGCACCTGCCCGCCGATGGAAAACTACGAAGACGCGGTAGTAATAGAGGAAACAATCGTATGAAATATCCTGTAGTATTGTATAACGGTGAAGATGACTGGATTGTAGCAGAATGTCCGGCGCTGCGTGGCTGTGTTTCGCAGGGCAGGACGCGGGAAGAAGCGATGATACATATTCGCGAAGCAATAGAAGGGATATTGGAAGTACGACGAAAATTAGGTTGGCATGTGCCGGAGCCGTCTGAAGTGATGAGCATTTTGGAGACGGCGGAAGTAGAAATATGAGCGAGCGATTACCTGTAGTTTCTGGGAAAGATTTGATACGGGTGTTGCAGAAACAAGGCTGGGTAGTTCGTCGTCAAACAGGTAGCCATAGTATATTGTCGCAAGACGACGGAGAGCGCACGGTTTCTGTTCCTCAGCATCGCACATTGGACAAAGGGTTATTGGCAACACTATTGAAGCAAGCAAAATTGAGTGCGGAAGAATTTCGGAAATTATTGTAACGAACGCCGAAAGAAAGAAGTATGAAAAAAAAACCGGAACAACCAACATTTGAAGAGCAGCTTTTGCGACTCGAAGAAATCGTTCAGCACTTGGACGTAGGCGACGTGCCACTTGCAGAAATGCTCACGTTATACGAAGAAGGTATGACACTCACTCAACAGTGCAGCCAGTTTTTGAGCGAGACGGAGCAAAAAGTCACAACGATTCAAACCTCGTAACCGTTGTAAAACCTCTATTGCAGGATTATTATGACATGGGCAGAAGTTCTTGCGGACGCATCGTTACAGGATTTACCCTACAAAATTGAACTCAACGAATGGGGGGAAATTGTTATGAGTCCAGCCTCTAACTGGCATGGGAGCTATCAAAACCGCATCGCACGACAGATTGACAAATACTTGAATAGTGGCGATGTGATTCTTGAATGCTCCATAGACACGCCCAAAGGTGTGAAAGTACCTGACGTAGCGTGGTGTTCAAACGAATTTTTAGCAAAGTATGGCTACGAAACTCCCTATCCGTCAGCGCCCGAGATTTGTATAGAAGTCATGTCGCCGTCGAACAGCCGCAAACAGATGCGTGACAAAATGAAACTCTATTTTGCCAAAGGAGCGCACGAATGCTGGCTTGTGTGGCAAAGTGGCGACGTTGAGATATTCAACGTATCGGGGCAAATCGAGCATTCAGCTTTCGGTGTAGTGCTAACGCTGTAAATCACGATAAACTAAACCTATCAAACATTACCATTCAAAAATACTATGAAATTCGGCGTTGTTATTTTCCCCGGCTCAAATTGCGACCGCGATGCGCTCTATGCCACGTCGCTTGCGGCAGGCAGGGAATCCGTTCCGCTTTGGCATAAAGACACTTCCATTCCTGCCGACGTAGAATGCGTGGTGCTTCCGGGAGGATTTTCCTACGGGGATTATCTGCGTTGTGGAGCTATTGCTCGGTTTTCACCCATTATGCAAGAAGTAGTGCGGTTCGCAGAGCGCGGGGGTTTGGTGTTGGGGATATGCAATGGTTTTCAGATTCTTATGGAAGCCGGGCTGTTGCCGGGTGTGATGCTTCGGAACAGCTCGCTGCATTTTATTTGCCGCGATGTGCGCCTAAAAGTAGAAAATACTGATACTGCCTTCACAAACGCTGTTACGAAGACCGTTGTGACGTTTCCGATTGCTCACGGCGAAGGCAATTATTTTGCAGATGACGATACTATCAAGCAACTCGAAGACGAAAACCGTATTGTGTTTCGGTATTCGGATGCTGCCGGACGCGCTACGCCGGAAGCCAATCCGAACGGTTCGCGGAACAATATCGCCGGTATCATCAACAAGCAGGGCAATGTGTTGGGCTTAATGCCGCACCCTGAGCGCGTTTGCGAGCCAGTATTGGGCAACGACGACGGCATGATGCTTTTTACCTCTCTCGTCAATTCTTTTGTTCATTCATTTGAAGTTTAGATAAAATTGCCTGTTTCGCCCCTCATCCCCCGCCTTCTCCCTTTGGGAGAAGGAGCGAAGACAAAGAAAATCAATGTCTTCTGAAGCCTTCTCCCTTTGGGAGAGGGTTGGGTGAGGGCAAACACAAGAGCGAGGTTTTATGCGAGTTGCG
>JANYIG010000122.1 GCA_025358765.1 Candidatus Kapaibacterium sp. | reverse complement strand
GATTTGTTTGGAGAGCGCGTTCCTGCATGATCCCAAGGACCGATAATCAGAAAATGATTTGCCGTCGCTTCCGGCGAACCGTGCTGTTGGTGAAGTTTGTAATATTCCATCGCACCAATTTGGTCGCCATCATAATGCCCTGTAATCGTGAGTATCGGCGCGGTGATACGTTTATATTGTTCGGGAGTGGGTGACATTGCATCCCAGTAAGCATCAGGCGTTGGATGCTTCATCCACGTTTGCCACGCGCTCGTGGTGTTGCCCACAACGGAATCAAGCCGTTTGAACGGAATATGGCGCACAAAACGCTCGGCGAACTTCGCATTCCAGTATTCTTCCGCGCCAAACAGGTTGCCGTTACCCGTCACGCCACTTGTGAACGTAAGCCAACGAATGTCATAACTGCCCCAAATATTCTTAAACATCGGAAAATCAACACTTGGATAACACGAAGCCGCCGGAACGATAGTCGCAAGGTGCTTGGGCGATTCCTTGAGCGTTGACCATTGATTCCACCCTGCGTATGAGCCGCCCCACATCGTCACCTTCCCGTTCGACCACGACTGCGTTGCAAGCCACTCCACCACGTCGTGACCATCGCGCCCTTCGTTCACAAATGGCTCAAATGCCCCTTCGGAATTGCCGCGCCCACGCACATCCACCAACGCATAGACATAACCGTGTTTAGCGAAATATAATCCGCGCGACAAGTAGGAGTCAGCGATGTAAGGCGTGAATGTAAAAATCACTGGAAGCCCTTCTTTTTGCCCTTTGGGGCGAACAACCGTTGCGTTCAGCTTCACGCCATCACGCATTGGGATTTTTACGCCCCAAAGGATGTCAACATCGCTCGTGGTCTGCGTGGCTGACGTAGTGCTTGATGCAGCATTTGATTGAGCATGGACGCAAGGCGTATTCGCATATATGCTTGCACAAAAAAATGCAACAAAAGCAATAAATGAAACAAGGTTTGACCGAAGGTTCATGGCATTTATTTGGTTGATGAAGAAGAAAGCGCCGAACGAATAAACTTCACAAAATCACTGTGGAGTTGGACGAGCGAAGGTTTATGAATATACATCATATGCCCTGCTTCGTAATAAGTTTGCGTAATATTGGTTTGCAGCGAAGGGTCTATTTGCAACTGATTGACGGTATAATCGGAAGCAAAATACGGCGTTGCAAAATCGTAATAGCCGCTTGCAAACCACACTTTCATAAACGGATTTTTTGTCATTGCCTGCCGAAGCGTTTCGCCAACGTTCAGGTATTGATTTTGGACGTTGTTGTAGCTCCAAGGCTGGACGCGCCCTGTGAGCGACTCAAACGGCAAATCGTTTTTTACCCCAAGTTCACGGCGGAGATAATCATTGACCATTCCCGAAAACGGACCCGAAATTGTGGCATCAAGGCTTGGGTCAAACTCACTTCGTTCGCCCGCCGCATCAATGTCAATGCCCTTAAAACGGCTGTCTAAGCGCCCAACGGTGCGGCGTTCACCCCGCAGAAGCTCTTTGGTGAAACGGAAGATTTCAATCCGCATATTTGTTTGTTCCACATACTGCGGCGTAAGTCCGGTCAGTTTAGCAAGCCGCTCTACAAGCGATTTACGAGCCGCTTCCGGCAATTTACTGCCTTGCAACAACCCAAGAGCGTAATCACCTGTGGCGAATTTTTCCGCTTCGGCAAGCACGGATTTTAGGTCTTTTTGCTGTAGTTCCGGCGCAAGACGCTTGTGATACCAAGCTGTTGCGGCATACGTTGGCAAAAACAAAATATATGGTAAGTCGTTTCCGGGTTGAAAGCGGGCAGTCTGGAAATTGAGAATTGTCGAGATAAGCACGATGCCATTCACAAACAGATTATAGCGGCTCTGCAAATAGCCGGAAAGTCCTGCAGCCCTTGTTGTTCCATAACTTTCACCTGCCAAAAACTTCGGCGATGCCCATCGCGCATTCCGCGTGGTGTACAGCCGAATAAAATCACCCACCGATGCAATATCTTCCACATATCCCAAAAATTGCTTCGGGTCTTCGCCCTGCGCTGGACGGCTGTAGCCCGTCATCACAGGATCTATAAACACCAAATCCGTTTCGCCAAGCCACGTATATTCGTTTTCGACAAGATTGTATGGTGGTGCGAGCGATTCACCCATATCGCTCATCAATACTCGCTTTGGACCTATCACACCCAGATGCAACCACAGCGATGCCGAGCCCGGACCGCCGTTGAACGAAAACAGAATCGGACGTTTGCTCACATCGCCCACATCGTCGCGGGTGTACGCCGTAAAAAAAACATTCGCTTTGGGTTTTCCGGCTTCATCCCGCATAAGCATATAGCCGGACGTTACTTTGTAGCGTAATGGCTTGCCTCCAAGCGTAATTTGGTGCTGCGTGACGGACAGCTGTGGTTCGCCAACTGCCGCCGTCGTTTTGCTGGAATCTTTTGCTGCCTCTTGCGCCCAACAAGGCGTGAATGCAAGGAATACCGCCAAACAAAGAACTATACGGGCTGTGGTTTTCGAGGAGGTTCGCATTATGAAGAAGGAATTGATGGAATAAATGGTTGATTGGGTCGTTATTTCATGGTCATCAGCGCCGCCATCGTCTCAATGCCGTCCCAGAGATTTTGCAACCGGATATTTTCGTTTTCGGCGTGTTGATTATTGTCGTGGTTGGCAATCGGAACCGTAATAGTGAGTGCGTTTAAATGCTTCTCGAACAAATAAAGCGGCAGGCTTCCACCCATCGGCGGTGTGAGTACGACTGGCTTGTCGGTCGTGGATTGCACCGCATCAACAACGGAGCGGGCTATCGGCACATCCATCGTTGTTCGTTGAGCATTATAGCCGTTGTCGCGGGTCGTCACTTTTGCAATACGCGGATACAACAAACGCTCCTCGTCAGTCGGCTCGCGGTCAACCACGTAAAAACCTTGACGACGGACGTGTTTGATAACTTTTTGCACCTGTCGGATGTTATCATTGCCGGGCGCAAGTCGCAAATCCAGCACCGCTTGGGCGGTTGTAGGAATCACATTTGATGCCATCACGCCCACGTTCGCGCTACGAATCCCATTGATATTCAATGACGGCTGGCTGATAAGTTCCACCAGCAGTTTTCCCGCGCCGTCGGGCTTAGCAATGCCCAGATCGCGCTTGAGCGCTTCGTCCTGCGAAGGAATAGCTGCCAATGCTTTTCGTTCTAATTCCGTCATCTGTGCAACATCGTCGTAAAATCCTTCAATCGTCACGCGCCCCGTCGTGTCTTTCATCGAAGCAAGCAGTTGAACAAGTGTCATCGCAGGGTTTGGTGCCCAATTGCCGTAATGACCGCTATGCAACGGTCGTTTCGGACCGTAAACCGTAATATCCATGTTCACATCGCCGCGAACGCCAAAATCTACTTTTTTTCGCCCTGATTGATGCACCGGACCATCGCAAATCAGCCACAAGTCCGATGCAAGCAAGGTTTTGTGCTTTTCCAGAATATCGCCCAAATTTCCGGAACCCGCCTCTTCTTCACCCTCAAAGAAAAATTTGATGTTCGATGTTGGCTTTATTCCACTTGCTTTTAACGCCTCATACCCTGTCAAAATAGCCATAACGCCACCTTTGTCGTCCGATGCGGAACGAGCATAAATGCGCCATTCGGGGTTAATCGCTATTTGAGCGGTTTGCGGAGGAAATGGCACAACCTCAGTTTTTGCGTCTAAGCGTCCCGTCCGCAAAATTGGCTCAAACGGCTTCGAGCCTGCTGTCCAGTCGGAAGGATTAACAGGCTGTCCATCGTAGTGTGCGTAAAACACCACCGTCCTCGTTGCGCCCGGAACCTTAATTTCACCATAAACAGACGGAGGCGCAAGGGGTTTGATGCCCTCAAGAAGCTGAACGTTCGCAATGCCACGCTGTTTCATCATCGCCATAATGAGTGCAGCATTAGCGCGGATAGCTATGCTGTCGTATGCAGGATTGGGCAATGCCAGCAAGTTCGTGAATTCCGTCAAGATGCGGACTTCATTTGCGCGACGGTATTCGCGGATTTTGCTCGTTGCCACCTGTGCCATAGCCGCCATCGGTAACAATACCGTAACAACTACGGTCAGAAAAACTATGAAGAGGAGGAGAGTTCGCGTTCTACGCATTGTATAGCAGCTCCGACTTAGATAAAGATATTGTTGCTTGTTCACAAGGACGGAATTTGACGATGAGCATGGGAGAATTAGCATGGGAGAAAATGTCACCTAAATTTCATAACCTGCATAAATCGCGTTTCAATTATGTCGCCCACAAACAAACGATAGGCATATATACCGCTTGAAAGCTCGTTTGCCGTCACATCCACATTATATGTTCCGGCAGGCATTAATTCGTTTTTGAGCAATGTCAGCAGTTCGTGACCGACGGCATCATATATTTTGAGAGAAACAACGCTCGCTACATTCAGCCGAAAGGCAATGTTGGTGCTGTTGTTGAAGGGATTGGGCGTATTCTGTTCTAAGCTCACCGACTGCGCGTACACCCGTTCCCGAACCATTGTGCGTTGCTCACGTTGATAGAGAGGTATGTATTGTTTGCCGGACTTGTAGAGCAGATATAGTCCTACATTTACCGTATTACTCCCGAAATTTCGCGCATAACCCGTGTTCCAAAGCGCCGCCGCCGCTTTTTCCCACTCGGGACGGGGTTCATGTTCAAATGCGGCAATTTTCCAGATGCCTATCAACAGCGCGTAAGAGAGTTGGTTGAAACCGGGATTAGTAGGGCTTCCAACACCGAGGTTGTTAATTTCCCACGCCAGATTATCCAGCATCGTAACCGCAAAAGTTTTTAGGCGCACACGATAGCTTGAATCGCTGGCGGTCGCCCCCAGCGTGTTTCCTACGCCATCACGGTCACGCAAAGCGCAATACGCCTCCACTAATGCCCAGGTGTTTATCGCGTGGTTGCTCGGCAAAGCATTCTGACCATCCCACATTCTTCCCGGGCGCTGGGCAACCCTTGTCAGCGTCTTAAATGGTTGATTCTTCATACCGTCAACAAAACCATCATTATTTTCATCCATCAACACGCCCAAAAGCACGTTCCGGTCGAGCTTGTCGAGCATTGCACGACGGTATTTTTCTTCGCCCGTCCAGTTGTAAAGTTCTGCCAAAAGCCAGACCACTTTTGCCGTGTAGCTGTGATTATTTACCGGTGGCTCTGCCGCAGCCCAATCACCTGCCAAAAGCGCTGAACGTTTACAAAATTCTCGCATCCCAGCATCGGGCATCTGTAATGCGGCTTCTATCATCATCACGCCCGCCCACGCATGATCAAATGCCATGCCGCCATCAAACCAGCCTGCATCCGGCTTCACATCGGCAACGAAAAACTGTTGACCACTGAACAATCCCTCTTTGTATTGTACACACAGCTCAGGAAAACGCTTGCAGTTCGCCGCTATACCATCGCCCATCACACCGCCACGATTACAACTATCCATCCCAATAAACTGTGGATACGCATAAAGCCCGGCAGCCGCAGCAAGTGGAGCAAAACTATAGGTTGGTTTGTACTGCTGTGCTTCGGTCATACGAGCAATGTTGATAAACACGGCTGTGTCCAAGACAAACCCTGCTTGGCGAGCGTAATATGCCCCGAGCGCATTCTGCGCCCATTCACGCCCGACCGTTGGACACGACATTTTGTACATTCCCAACAACGGAGCATGACGTGTTTGCCACACGTGGGCGATGTCAGAAAACAATGGTTCAGCGAAATTGGGTTTTGTATATTCGTAGGAGTGTTCGGGGCATCCTACCGCATCGGCGCGGAGGTTTTTAGCAGTATTGATGGCATTTGCAATATCCTTCACCGTTCCATTCACCATTGTCTGCTGAAGAGTAGAGATGATGGAATTCTCTCTCACATTATCTTGCGTAGTGCCTCGAAAACCATCGCACGGAGCTGTCGTTTGTGCATAAAGACAAGCACACCAGCAACAAAGCATGGTGAGGACAATCAAAACGTTCATAACACGTGAAAAGTTGGAGTAGCCGAAGTCATACACAAATTTCTAAAAAAAAAACGGTGTTTTCTTGGGCGCAACTTACGGGATTACCAACGATTTACGAAGAAAAAAGTGTCACGCCGCTTACCTAAAATACCGCAACACCTACCATCTTCGTTAATGCGTAAGTTCGCGTAACGCATCGCGAGCAATCCATCGTGCTGATTTTGATTGAGGGTGGGAATGGTTGATGAGGTTGTTGGCGGTTTCTATGGCAGCGGCACGGAGAAAATCATTGCGTTTTCCGATTTGCCGTAGCGCCCAGTTTATGGCTTTTTTGACAAAATTACGCTCATCCGCTGCTTCGCGCTCAATAATGGGTAAAAAGCTCAGAAACAGCGCATCATCAGCTTTTTTATGATGCACAGCAATAACTGCCATCATGGTAAATCCAGCGCGTTTGATGAATTCTGGCTCACGGACACTCCATGCAAATGCTTTTTGCATGGCAAATGGTGTTCGCTGGAAAAGATTGCTGCAACATTGGTCGCACACGTCCCATGAATCAAAATCCTGTACCCATGATTCCATCTGCTCTTCAGTCACTTCAACAGGATTATCAACAACCGTCGCTAATATCCGTGCTTCATGGATTTCCGTCTCCCACAAATCAAGCGCCAGCGCGTGGTTTTTCTTCAGATTGTGCGTTCGGGCATATTCTCGCAATGTCGTCACGCCAACACCTAATGCGCGAGCGGTGTTGATGCCGAAACGCTCCATACCGTCACGATTGCGCTCGCTCGCCATCGCCTCCAAATCCCGTACCACATCTGCTGCCGTTATCAAGCCAGTATTAAATCCCATATTTAGACACCAAATTGCTGCAAATGATGGTCGAGATGTTTGTACATGCCCTTACCCCATTCTTGCTGGGTTAATTGTCCAAAAAACGAGTGTGGGTGCGTTGTACACTTTGCCTCACCGCCCTCTGCAAATGCTGTTATCAACTGCTTCAATGTATCCTTTTCGGCTTGGAAATTTCGCTCGTCGGCAACGATAAAACTTTTGTCGGTGGGGCTGTTCTTACTATAGGAAGCATCATTAGAAAATGAAGATTTGAAAAATGGTCCCAATATTCTGCCAATAAACAATCGCGGCGGAGTTTTTTGTCCTATAGCCACTTCCAACGTAGTTGAACAATGCGCCATCATTTGAGCAACGTTCATTTTGCCCCACAACCGCTCGGAGGTCGGTTGCAGCGCATCAATACGATGAATAATTTCGTGAAGTGCATCGGCGGTAAAGAGAGTTTTCATTGCGTATGTCAGAAAAATAAGAATAGGGTAAAACCTTTACCTAAATTTACAAAAATATCAGACAGCTCCTTCAAACTTTAATGGCAGCGACCTTAATCTTTTCCCCGTTACATCAAATATTGCTGCTGCAATGGCGGGAGCAATCGGGGCAATCGGTGGTTCACCAACTCCGTATGGTTGGTCGTCTTCTTCCAAAATAATTGTCTGAATTTCCGGCGTATCCTTTAATGAAGCCAACGGATACTCGTGATAGTTGGTTGCCGCAATTTGCCCATCCTTGACTTGAAGACCTTCGTACAGCGTGGCGCTAATGCCCATCATTATAGCACCTTCCATCTGCATCCGAATTCCCTCAGGATTGATAGCAATACCAACATCCATGACATGCGTCACTTTTTTTACTTGAACAGTACCGTCAACTAGTGAAACCTCAACAACAGCAGCCGCTATAGTTTTTCTGTCGTTTGCCAGAGCCATGCCCCGCCCCACACCTTCGGGCTTGGCGGTCTTCCAACCACTTTTGTCAGCAAGCGTTTCTAACACGGTTTTGTAGCGCTGGTGTATTTTCTCAGAGCCAGCCACCAAGCTCAAGCGCAAGGCAATAGGGTCTTTCCCGATTTTGTGCGCCAATTCGTTGATAAAACTTTCGATAGCAAACGTGGTGGCAAATGCTCCAACGCTGCGCCAGATGCCTGTTGCAAAGGGCAAGTCGGTATGCCAGATGGCTGCTGCCCTGTTGGGAATATTGTATAAAAAACTTGCGCCGTGACCCGCCGAAAGAAAATCTGCTCCAAAAATGGTTATTCCCGCATTTCCCGCCATAGATTTCAGAATCATGTCCGGCGTGGCTTGGTCGTGAGAAATGGCTTCAATCGTACCATTTGCGCTGATAGTTGCTTGCAACACGTGATGTGTGTTCGGGCGGTAATACGAATTTTGAAATTCCTGTTCACGAGTGTTGAACAGCGAAACAGGCTTACCAACGGCTTTGGAAATCAATGCGGCTTGCACAACGTTGATAGAATGGTACTTGCGCCCGAACCCACCGCCGATATAGGGTACGCGAATTTCCACTTTTTCTTTGTCCATTTTCAAGGACTTCGCCACGATGCCCCTGTTTGCTCCAGCGGCTTGTGTGCCAACAATCAATGTAGCTTTGTCTTGTTCCACATGAGCTATCACGCCGTTTGGCTCCATCTGAGCATGAGCGCCCAATGGCGTTCTATACTCTTGTTTGAAGACTTGAGCAGGATTTTTTTCAATCAACGAGGCGGCATTTCCTTCGCTCTGAACGCTGACTTCCGTGCCGTTGCCAACGGTGACGATTGCCTCAATGTCAGCTTGCTGCCATTGTTTTGGAACATCCCACGTAATTTCTATTGCTCGCGCAGCCATCTCCGCCGCATAGCGTTTTTTTGCTACCACCGCCACCCAACCGTCTTGCTGAATAACCCGCACCACATCTGGCATTTGGTCAGCGTTATTGAGGTTGACATGTTTTATCGTGCCACCGATATACGGTGTTTCCAGAAGGATTGCGTGAAGCATATCCGGCATCGTTTGGTCAATACCATACAACGGCTTTCCGAGTACTTTGGGTTTTAAATCTACACGTGGCAAACTTTTTCCAACATACTTGAACGCAGATACAGGCTTCAAAGCCGGTGTTTTGGGGATGTCCCATTGTTTGGTTGATTGCGCGACCTCCGCATACGTCATTGTTTTGCTGCCTGCGGTCAGCACCCCATTTTGCGCCGTAATAGCACTCGGCTCTATGCCCCATTGTTTAGCGGCAGCGGCTTTTAACATCTCGCGCATCGTAGCAGCCACCTCGCGGATAGGCTTGTAAAGGGAACTTGTGGTGTTGCTGCCGCCTGTGCCAAATGTGTCCACAAGCCGCGCCGTGCTAGCGTGCTCCACTTTTATTTGGGAAAGCGGCACTTCCAATTCTTCCGCCGCAAGCATCGCAAACCCGGTAAAAATTCCCTGCCCCATTTCTACTTTGGGTGATTTCATCACAATCGTATTGTCCGGCATCACTTCAAACCAAAAGTCAGGCTGATAGCTTGAGATGATGGAGGGAAAATCGTACCCTTCCACGGTTTGCGCCGCCAAACGTCGCATAGGAACACGCCCGGGATAGATGGCTACTAATGCGCCACCCAGCACAATGCCACCGACTTGTAAAAATCTGCGTCGAGTAACCGTCTTTTTTGGGGATTGCTCATCGTTGGATTGTTCCCCTTTGATTTTTTTAGGCATTGCCATAGTTTTTTACGTGTTAGAGGTTCGTTGAGCTTGAATTTCGGCGGCTCGTTTGATAGCCTTCATAATACGAGGATGCGTCCCACAGCGGCAGATATTACTGATATTGGTTTTGATGTCTTCGTCGGTAGGATGAGGTATCTCCTTGATGAGTTTTGCCGCTGCCATCATAAATCCGGGTTGGCAATACCCACATTGCGGCACACATTCGTCTATCCACGCTTGCTGTATCGGATGTAATGTAGTTTCACTCTCCGACAACCCTTCAAGCGTCGTTACGTTTTTACCCGCAATAGATTGCACAGGCAACGAACACGAACGAAACGCATTGCCATCAACATGCAGCGTACAAGCTCCGCATAGAGCTTTGCCACAGCCGTATTTTGTTCCCTTCAGACCCAATTCATCGCGGACAACCCAAAGCAAAGGCATCAGAGGGTCAACATTGACCGTTGCTGCTTTGCCATTTATTGTGAAATTTATGTTCATACGGAAACCTCTTCGTTTGAGGAGAGAATGAAAAATCTGATGAGAAATCTGACGCTTTATTACACTTTTTTTGATAACGCAGCAATGTCTTTTACTTCCAACACCTGTTTTTCAGAGCCATAGAACACAGCATTGATCATGGCTGAACCAACTTCAGCCAGCGTTAAAAACACATTTGGAAAAAAAAAACGACCCACAGGATATAGCCACGTAAAATATTTATACGTTGACAATGTGTTTTTCAAGCCTTTCGTCGGGTGCATATAGCCCGGGCGAAACGCATACACGTGTTTGAACGGCAATCTCATCAGGTCATTTTCAGTTTTGCCTTTCACCCTTGCCCACATCACCCTCCCTTGCTCCGTGCTGTCCGTCCCCGAACCGGAAATGTAACAAAACGTCATTGCGGGATTGAGTTTGCTGAGTGTTTGCGCCATGTTCAGGGTTAAAGTATGCGTCAGCCTGACGTATTCTGCTTCTTTCAGCCCTATGGATGACACACCCAAACAGAAAAAACAGGCATTGTAACCTGTAAGCTGGTCTTCAATAGCAGAAATATCAAAAAAATCCTTATGGATGATTTCAGTCAATTTTGGATGCGAAACGCCACACGGCTTTCTGTTAATGACCAAAACAGCTTCTACGTGCGGATGCAACAAACATTCGTGCAACACGCCTTCGCCCACCATGCCAGTTGTTCCTGTAATCATTGCTCGTATTTTCATCATATTTTCCTCTATTGACAAATTGTGACACTTTGCACCCTGGCGTTTTGCGTCAGATTTATTCGGTGAACATATCCCAAATCATTGCAAAACCATCGTCAATGACCGCTTTTCGTTTGTTTGCGGGCAGATGGAGAACGTACGTATAAATCCCGTTCACGTGACTCAACATTAAGGTATAGACTAAGTTCGTCGGCAAATTTTTGATGACCTTGGTTGCTTTTGCCTGTTCAATCAGCCCTAAGTGCAACTGTAATTGCTCTTGAAGAACGGATTCAGGGATTTGAAAAATATGCGGCGAAAAATGTACCTGCTGCACATAGTGGAATTTCTCCTTATTGTCTAAACCCCAATAAATGGAGTGCTGGTAAAACTTCCGAAATACCTCTTCCATACTATCACTGGCGTTGATTTTTGACGATAAAAAACTATTCAACTCCTCTTTGACAGCAATGTACAATTCTTTGATAAGTTCTTCCTTTGTTCCAAAATAATGAAAGAGCGTTCCATTGGAAACACCAGCATTCGCGGCAATTTTGCTTGTTGGTGTGCCGTGGAATCCGAACTCCACGAAGAGTTTTAATGCGCTCTCTAAAATTTTTTTTCGTTTATCCATTTGCATATAGATTGACTAATCACTCTATAAAATACATATTTTTATTCTACGGTCAAATAATTTTTGTTCTTTGAGATTTTACCCGCCCCTTTGAACAGGAAATTGTCGCACTTCAACCTTTTGCAATTTCTTTATTTTGACGGTGTTGCAGTGTTTTCTGAATGTACGCTGCGGCATCTGGCGTTTTACAGTTCGTCTCGCCATGATCTACCTGCACTTTACCGATAGCCTTCGCTACCGCAAGCGCCTGCTCATGCAAATACTCGTTTCGTACCCCAATACCAATAAGCGCCGAATTCATCGCGTCGCGTGTACGGTTTTTGCGTGTATGTATCTCCCGCTCAATCGTGCTTAAATACGCCTCGAAGTATGTATCCGTCAAGGCTGCATCAAGCATCGTTTCATTTTTTGCGATGTATGCCAAGAGCAGCCATCCTGTGCGCCCACGCCATTCATCGTCGGAGGCACTCCACTGGTCTGCCTTCAAACGTGCGAGCGGTGTTGCCGCCATATACATTGCCAAAGCGTTTGTCAGCACGTAGTTTCCGGCAGTGGATACATCATGCATCCATTCTTCCGCCAGAACACCGTCATCAGCATTGGGGTCAGCTATCATCAACGCCAATATTCGTGCGTCGTGGTTGTCGGTGCGCCACAGTTCTTGCGCTAAAGGATGATTTGTTTTGATTTTTTTAGCGAGTTTTCCAAAATTCGCGTAGCTCACGCCAAACATTGCTCCGCGAACGCCGTGCTTGCCATAGATTTTGCGGGTTTGCTCGCTGCCCATTGCCTCCATGTTCTGTAAAATCTCGTTTGCAGTCATATCACAATAATGAATAATTATTACAATAATTGTTTATCAATCGGCTCCCAAAGCTCGATTTTATTACCTTCCGGGTCTATCACCCAGCCGAACTTACCGTAGTCATACTCTTCAATTTTGCCCACCACTTCTACGCCCTCTTCACGCAATACCTTTAGCAATTCCACCAAATTTTCCACGCGGTAATTCATCATAAACTCTTTTGGACTGGGCTGAAAATACTCGCTGGATTGCTTAAAAATGCTCCACGCAGTGGACCCAAGTTTTTCGGGATTATCATGTTCACGCCACCGAAACAATCCGCCATATGGGTCGGACTCAATGCCCAAATGTTTGTTGTACCAGTTTTTAAGCGCTTCGGGGTCGTTTGCCTTAAAAAACACCCCGCCAATTCCTGTGACACGTTTCATAGAGATGTAGGGTAAATGAGTGAATATATTCGTAAGGGCTTACGCAAAAACATAAGATAGAGTGCGAATGGAAGTTCGGAAAATGAGAATAATCTCAGGTTTTATGCGACCTTCTGTTCGCACTCCAATTCATTTGCGAAAACCCTATTATTGCTATTATTGATGGTGCGTTAGGCGGCTTCCACTAATTTTTTGATTTCTATGAGTATCGGATTCCAGCCGTCGCCACCATTATAGGTTTCGATATACCTCCGTTCTCCGTCAGCAACAGTCGCAAAATCGCCTTGCGTTATAGCTAAGACGGTCTGCCCATCTTCCGAAGAGAGCGAATACGTGACGGTGACGTGATTTTCCGGAATGTCTTCCATTGTCGAATTTGGGTCGAATGTGGTGTATGCTAAAAATATTCCGGGTTGAATATCCACAATTTTTCCCGTAACAAACGCCATTTCTTTTCCTTCATACTGCCCCCTCCAGTGCAACGAACTTCCTATATTCCAGTCGGAAACTGTTTCGCAACCAAACATATATTTTTTTGTTTGCTCAGGATTAACAAGTGCGTCCCAGACCTTTTCGACAGGAGCATTGATACGGATGTTGTTTTTGACAATGAGCTGAGAGGTAGTGCGCTGTACAACAGTTTCCATGGTATTTCTCTTGAAGCGATTAATGAAGACGTATTGCGTCAAAATAATGATTTAATTGAATATTGTTGATTATTGGCTTCAGACTTCAAGCGCTTGGACTGTTTCCACTGTAGCTCCGTCACCCACTTCTGCCGCCTTTGCAACGGACAATCCGTCAAATTTCCGAAACTCTAACACAGTTGCAAATACCACAAATGCTATACACACTATATCCACACCGATCATGGCATAAAAAACACCATCTACGCCGTAGAAACGCGGTAATATCAAGATTGCTGGTATAAACAAAATAATTTGCCGTGCCAGCATAGTGATTGCTGCCAGCTTTGCATTCCCTACAGCTTGAAAGAGTGTAATGCCAATAAATAAAAGTGGCAAACCGGGCAACGCCAGCAATACAAGACGGAAATTGAAGATGTCATTTGCCGTAAACGTCATTGTTGGCAACAGTAACGAAAGCACCATTGTGGGGATAAGCTCCAATACCAGCCAGACAGTGGTGAGCAATATCATCCCACCCAAACCAAACACTCGTGTTACGTCCTTCACCCGTTCGTAGTGACGCGCTCCGTAGCACACACCCACGACAGGCTGGAAACTTTGCATAATCCCAAACACGGGGATAACGGCAAGCATGAAGATACGGAAGGTTGCACCCATAAACGCCATGTCGTTACTCGTTCCGTAAGCAGCAATGGTTTTGTAAACAAAAACACCTTGCAATAATTGCATTGCTTGCATAATGAGCGACGAACTACCAATTGCCAGAACAGGCTTGGCAATACTTCCCACAAGCCCGTAGAATCTGGGCTTCACGGGAATGGTGCTTTTGCCGAGGATAAAATAAAGACAGCTAATCAGCGAATAAACCGCCATTGCAATCACGGTCGAAAGAGCCGCACCACGAATACCTAAGCCCAGAACTTTGATCAACACTGGGTTGATACACATATTGAGAACCATAGCCACTACCGCAAAACTCATAGCGTATTTGATGCGTCCTTCTCCACGCACGAGCATATTGGCTGCGATTCCTACAATACTGAATACGCTGCCGAGCATAGAAATTTCCAAAAACTGTGTGCCAAGCGTGTGTATTTCACCGCTTCCGCCCATAAATGCGATTAATTCTCCGGCAAAGAAATATCCAGCAATTGTCATTACTAATGAACTTAGCAACGACATCGCCACAAGATTGCCAAAAATAAGCGATTGTGTTTCGCGGTCTTCTGCGCCGATTGCTCTCGATAACACCGACGCAGAACCTACACCCACCAACCCCGCCATACCATTGGTGAGAAACGTAAGCGGCAACGCGAGCGCTACCGCTGCCAATGCTTCTTTGCCAATGAATTGCCCAACGTAAATGGCATCTACAAAGGTATTGATGCCGACAACGAGCATTCCCAAAATACCCGGAACCGAAAGACGTACCATTAAACGCCAAAGATTATCCGTCAGAAAGTCCTCGCGGAGTGTTTGTGATGAAGAGTTCATAAACAAAAAATAAAGTGTAGAAAAGAAAGAGGCGAAGCAGAACTTGAACAAGCATAATCCTACGCTCGTTCGAGAATGCTTTCAATGTGGCTTTTGGCAAGGCTAAGATATTCACCGTATGTTTGCGGGTACCGCCTGTTCAGATAAAACAGCAACAATCCAGCCGTAGCAGCATTCAGTTCATTTCATTTTGCTTTGTCGTAATTCAGCAGCCAATGCACACCAAATTTGTCCGTAAGCATCCCGAATCGTGCGCCCCAAAATGTGTCCTCAAGCGCCATCCGCACAGTACCACCGGCAGCAAGGTTCTCGAACACAGATGTTTGTTCGTTTTCGTCTGTCATATCTAAGCTCAAAGAAATATTTGTACCGATGTTTATCTGTTGTTCCAGCATGGTATCGGCAGCCATAAAATGCACCCCTTCAGCCTTAAATTCCGAGTGCATAATCTGTTGTTTTTGGTCTTCAGGAATCTCCATTGGCGCATCCCCAAAATGCATGATCGAAAGAATCTCGCCGCCAAAAATATGTTTGTAAAAATTCAATGCGTCTTCGCAGTTACCCGCAAACGACAAGTAAGGATTCATGTTTTTCATGGTTGATTGTCCTTGTTTAATTGATATGAAAAATGGTTTTGTTACGCCGCATATTTCTTCCACATACCTAATACAAGACCAGACAAAGCAAAATTGATAGCGTTAATTCCCTCGTTCAAAAGCGTTAGTTGAAATGGATGCATCTGGAACATATCTTTGGTGGCAACTTGAAAGAATAAAAAGCAGCCGTAAAACGATACCGCATAGATGACACCTTGCATAGGGGTTGTCACATCCAATTTCGTGAATAACCACGCAAGCATGTAACACGCAAGTCCGGCAGCAACTAACGACATGATGTACGGCAACGCGCCTGGATTTTGGCTCATTTGTTCTGCCGTAATTCCCGCAAGCCGCGCCCAATCCTGTCCAACAAGAGAGTACCAACCAAAATTTGTGATTTGGTGTACCACTGCCAACACAGCAACGGCAACGTAGTTAATAGTGAGTTTTTGCATACCAATCTCCCAAGATGAATGTGTGAAAAAAAGTTAATAGTCGCCTCAATCCAAATTACACAATTGCAATAAATATCACCGCTTCTTCATCATTGTATAGCTCAAAATCTGCCGTATAAGCACGTTGGTGCAATGTTGTATCGGCAAAATAGCGCCACACCTCACCCCAAGCATCTATAACCGCCCGAGGCATTTCACCAATTGCGGGGAAACGCATATACTTCCCCGCGGGAATCGTCACGGCGCAAAGCCCTTCGGGGATGTTCCCAGCCTCCATCACCTCGCAGCCGATAACAAGCGAATATTCACCTCGCATATCACTTTCATAGTCCGTATAAACGCCAAACACCTTGTTATTTGCCGCTTTATTTGGAATTTGCATCGCTACGTTTTCGGCAAAAAATCGCTGCCAGTGTCCGTGTATGCTGGCGGTAATAGGACTCGTCTCTTTGGCATTTGTCGTGCGGGTTTTGATGCCTACGAGCAGAAAAGGTTCCAACTGCTCGATACTATTCGGCTGTATTGTTGATCCTGTCTGAATGTTCATAGTTAAGCACCTGCCTCCAGTGTCTGCCAAATACCAAATACATTGTCTTCTGTGTCCTTGCAATATGCCATCAGTCCCATTCCCGGGATTTCAAACTTTGGAACAACGACCTGACCACCGTGTTTTATTACCTTTTCGGCATATTCATCCACCGACGGTACATCAATCGTGTTCGCAACGGAACTTATCAACTCGCGGTTGCGAATCATAATACCGCCGTGAATCCCCCGTGCTGTTGCATCGTCACCCGTGTGGCACATCCAGTAAGGCTCCGCGCCACCTTCCCATTTTTCTACCTTCCAATCAAAGGTATTAGCATAAAATTTGCTCGCGCGCTCTGCGTCGTCAGCGCTGATTTCAAAATGAACAACTCGCAACATACATCCTCCATAATAATAAAAAATGAAAAAGAAACCGGTTATGACGCATTGCGTCATCATGCGCCTTGCAGCGCGTTTTCCGGCAGAAACAATCTAATGTAGTATTCTTCAGTCAATACAAAATTCTTCAGCCAATACAAAAGAAGATGAAGGTGGCTTACGAAGGGAGTACAGACACGATTTCCGGCGTTTTTTCAAACGTACCGAGCGCCTCCACAAGCCCCGACGACGTTGTGAACACAGCATCGGGAACCTTTTGCACTGTCTTTGCTACTGCTTCGCGTTTACCATCCACAAACACCATCGGCACATGTTTGAATGCCTTACGCCACCGCAGCGCTTCAGCTGTTTCGTAGGAGTGCGACGGGCGCTGGGCTAAATCGAAAATTATGACATCTGGTGGATTGCCGACCACTGCTTTACCGCCCCGCGCACCGCTTTCCGATTCACTTTCCACCTCCCAGCCTTCAGCCCGTAGTTCAGCAACTCGTTTACTTGCAGCCACTCCATTCCATTCAAAAAGAAATGCCTTCTTTTGCATCACGTTCTCCCGTTTTATGATGTGTTGACCGATTAGAAAATTATTTTATAGAAATCAGATATACAGGGCTTTCCAGAGGTAACAACTCAAAACCCATGGAATTTTATACGCTTTGCTCTTGAAATGGCACACCTTTACCAGTTTCACAATATTGTTTGAGGCTTTGCATATATTTGCCCCAGTCGTGATTACATCGAGCGTACCAATCTGTTTGTTCGCACCAACCCTCTTGGGCAAATTGCACAAAGGTCTCGCCGTCATGATCACTTAAATCAAACCAAAATCGTGTCCCAACCCATTCTTCATGGGCATTCTCACAAAACCATTCCACGCGATGCTCCGGTTCAAGCACCGTTACTTTAAGACGTTTTGTATAACCATTGGCAAACTGAAGAACCGCAATGCTCCCAACCACTGGTGCGGCACACGTTTCGCGTGTCCACCACTGCGATAATCCTTCTTGAGTGGTCAGCGCCTTGTACACCATCGTTTGTGGCGCTTTGATGGTTAAAAAATGGCGAATACTATACATGAACGCCTCCCGAGTTGGTTGTGCAATTTGTTATGTGTAATGGTTCGGGCATTAGGGCTTTGGAGTGCGAAATTTATTTTGCTCTTGTTCTTGTAGCCTTAGTGAATACTGGGTGCGGAATAAATTCCGCACTCCATTTTTTGGCAATGTCCAAACTATTGATTGCTGTACTGTAAATAAAAACAAATGAGGTATCACTCCGCCATTGCTGCAAACTCTGCAAATAGGTTCGATGCTTCCTGCACTGAAGACAGAGGCACATAGTCACAACATTCTACAAACCGAGCCCACAAATCTTGCACAGCAGCATTTAGATGCGCTTGCTGAATGGCTTCGGCTGAAATCCATTCAAATACTTCTATCATCGTTCCATTTGCAGAGCGCATCAATATAGCCTCGCGTGCTGTTGCTAATGTTTGTTCTTGCAAAATACGGACGTGGTCACGCAAACATTCCGCAAGAGCTTGTTCTTTACCATTCTTCGGGTGATAGGCAACAATAACAATGCGTCCCATACCATTTCTCCAAAATTGTGATTGAATGTGGTCGAACATTGATCTACTACAAATGTACAACCCCTCACTGACAACAGTATGTCAGGAGGTTTTACGAGGTAAAAAAAATCATCGAATCTTGAGGTTTTAAACTATTTACCCACCTCCACAATCGAATAAGCATTCTTCCCAAACAACGGTACTCACTTTTCCCATTCACTTTTCCTTACACACAGGAGACCAAGCCATGTTTACACGTAGAGCATTCCTGAAATCAAGCGGTTTAGCTGTTTTTTCGCTTGGAGTCGGCGGCACACCACTGTTTCTCACCCGTGCAGCCGCAGCACTCACGCCGGAAACCTTCAAACGGCGAAAAGTCCTTGTGTGCATCTTTCAGCGCGGCGCAATGGATGGGCTGATGGCTGTTACGCCGTTCACCGACCCGAATCTCGCCACGATGCGCCCACGCCTTGCAATGACTGTCAAATCTGGCGCTGAAGGTAGTTTGATTGATTTAGATGGAAAATTTGGCTTGCACCCCGCCTTCTCGCCTTTCGAGCGTCTGTACCGCGAAAATCGCCTTGCCATCGTTCACGGTATGGGTTCACCCAACACGTCGCGCTCACACTTCGACGCGCAAGATTACATGGAAACCGGTACACCGAACCGCAAAGGCACGGCTACGGGCTGGCTGAACCGCGCCATCGGTTTGCTCGGACACGACACATCGTACGTAGCAACACCATTCCGCGCCGTTTCGCTTACCCCTGCGATGCCGAAATCACTCTATGGTAATGAACCTGCTATCGCCGTTGCAAAATTGGAAGATTTTGGCGTGCAGGCTCCCGGAGCCGCTCAGGTGGCTATGAACGCCGGAAAGAGCTTTGAAGCGCTCTACGAACAAACCTCACAACGCCTGTTGCGCGGCACGGGACAGGAAAGTTTTGATGCTGTGAAGCTCCTCTCCAAAACGAACGTAAAAAGCTATACACCAGCTGCGGGTGCGACGTACCCAGCATCACCGCTTGGCAACAGCCTCAAACAAATCGCTCAACTTATTAAGTCCGATGTGGGGTTGGAAATAGCGTTTGCCGAATCCGGCGGTTGGGATACTCACGTGCAAGAAGGCACAACCAACGGCGCA
This sequence comes from Candidatus Kapaibacterium sp., assembly GCA_025358765.1. Taxonomy (GTDB): domain Bacteria; phylum Bacteroidota; class Ignavibacteria; order Kapaibacteriales; family UBA4661; genus JANYIG01. The sequence goes on along the minus strand of JANYIG010000122.1, from coordinate 4,516 downwards.
TTTGCCCAACGCGGGCGCGATCTGGCACAAGCAATGGCGGCGTTTTGGACGGATGTGGAAGCATATCAAGATGATGTGACGGTGATGACAATGACGGAATTTGGTCGCACCGTGCATGAAAACGGCTCTGGCGGCACGGATCATGGACGGGGTTCATGCTTATTTGTGTTGGGCAACGGTACAAACGGCGGTAAAGTTCACGGAACCGTTCCCGTACTCGTACCAGAGAACCTTGAAGACAAAAGAGATTTGCCGGTGACGACGGACTTCCGAGCAATTTTTGCCGATGTTGCTGGAACACATTTACGTCTAAAAAATGATGCCGTACTCTTCCCCGATTGGAACGGGACACGGATGCCCGTGATGAAAGGGTGAGGGAGGAATTGGGAATTGGGAATTGGGAATTGGGAATTGGGAATTGGGAATTGGGAATTGGGAATTGGGAATTGGGAATTGGGAATTGGGAATTTGAAAATGAACGTCAAAGGCAAGCCACTTGCTATAAAGCGAATGGCTTGTTTTTTGTCACGTCTCCAGAACACTGTATATTTTGCCTCACGACAAATCCCGAAACTCTTCTTTAGAGACCGCATAAAATCGAATGCGATCTCCTGCTTTGAGCAATGACGGGCTTTGTGGGGCAACAGCGTGGGGAGTAAAGAGTTGAAGCGGTGTGCAGCCGATGATATTCCAGCCGCCGGGTGTGGACATCGGGTAAATACCCGTTTGTGCGCCACCAATGGCAACAGAACCCGAAGGAACCCGTAAGCGAGGCGTGGCGCGGCGAGGCGTATGCAATCGCTCGTCTAAGCCTAATAAATACGGAAATCCGGGAGTGAATCCCACCATCGCAACCAGATACTCGGAACTTGTGTGCAAACAAATCACGTCTTCCACACGCAGTCCATGGAATAACGCCACTTCAACTGTATCCAAACCATAATGTGGCTCGTAGCAAACGGGAATTTTTAGACATGAGTTCTCCGCTTTTAAGGATTCATCAAGACCATCTTGGGTAATTGTAGGGACAATTGTGCTTAGGAGGTCTTCAATCCATACCGCAACACGCGAATAGGGTATTGTAAGCGGGTTGTAGAGAAATGTGAGTGTGGTAAAGGCAGGAACCAATTCTGTAAGCCATTCGGGGCGGTGTTGCTCCGTATGACGCATCAACGATTGCACACGGTGATATGCTTCAATGGAAATCACCGTATCAACTTCGACGGTTACGGCAGCATCACCCAATGAATAAAAACGCATTGCTTGGGGCTTCAATATTACTGCCATACTATTTGAAATCAAAGCTACTTTGTGCCGTAGGTTTCGACGGAAAGCACTTTTTTCTTTCCTTCAATCGTAATCACAAAAACTTTGTTGTATTCTTTTTCGAGAATCGGCTCCACCACTTCGCTTGTGAGCTGCGTAATAATATCGGGAAGCGTGTTCGAATGTCCCACCACCACAACGGAACCACTTGATGCTCTCAGGCTTTTGACCAAGGCTGGAATATCATTTGCGGGTATGATGATAGGCGTGATTTTCAGTGCTGAAGCTAATGGTTGTTCAGTTTGTTGGGTGCGGTCAAATTCTGTTGCGTAAATAGATGCTACCGGAACCGCGCCTTCTCGTTTTAATACTTTATCCACAAGACTCACTAATTCTTGTGCGCGTACTTTTCCCACAGTCGAAAGTTTTGGATTGGATACAGCAATACTTCCAGCCATTGTCTTTGCTTCAGCACCAATCGGAGGCAATTCTTTTTCCGCATGACGCACCAACATAATAATCCGTTTTTCTGACGATTGCGCCCAAAGAGCGCTTCCACTCAACAGCAATATCGCCAGAAGCGATGCCATAAACCACTGTTTCCATTTCATATACGAGTTTCTTTCTTTAATGTATCCAATGCGGCGGACAATTCACGAATGTTTGCTTCATAACGGCGAAACGTACTCACGTTATAGATTTCACGCCGTAAGATAGGAATCAAGCGCTCAAAATACCCTTTAATGACAAAATCAGCGGCTCCAATCTGCATCAATTCAACAATCTTTGATTCGTTAATGACGCTGGAAACAATAATGACGGGTACACGAAATCCGCCGTTTTTTTCCTCGCCGTCATTGTGTTCACTAATAATGGCGAGTGCGTCCGGACAAGTAAAGCTAGGATGGATGTGATAATCACAAAATATAATATCCCATGACTTTGTCGGTAAAATGTCCCTTAAATCTTGAGCAGTATCCACACGGTAGAACTCTGCTTGGACATTATTATATGTCAGGAATTTGCTAAGAATGTCAGCATCTAAGGCTGAATCTTCGATAATTAAAATTTGAAGCACGTCTTGCACTACAATCAGGAGGTTAGTGATAGTTGTAATTATTTAATTATTCAGTTGCTTGAACTGTCAGTTGCTTGAACTGTGTGGTCTCGTATTTCTTCATGCGCTCGTTGCCTTGCCGCCTCGAACAAAACAATTGCCGTTGCAACCGAAGCATTCAGCGACGCTATTTTCCCATGTAATGGGATCGAAATGACATCATCGCAAAGAGCCACAACCTGACGATTCATACCCTGCCCTTCGCTTCCTATCACGATAACGACCGCCTCGCTGTAAAGCGCATCAGTATAAGCTTTCGTACCGCTCACATCCAAACCGACAATCCTAAAACCCGCATTTTTGCAATCTTGGAGAGCCTTCGCCAAACTTCCGGTACGAGCCACAGGCAAATGCTCAAGTGCTCCAGCAGATGTTTTCATCGCTGCCCCCGAAAGCGGCGCAGAACGTTGTTCTGGCACTATCAAACCTGCTGCTCCGGCGCATTCCGCTGAACGGGCGATTGCGCCCAGATTATGCGGATCGTTGATGCCGTCTAAAGCAACGAAGATAGGCTCTGTTGGCTCCTCAAGCGTCCCCCACGCCTGTTCGAGAAGCTCACTTACAGTCAAAATTGTCAGCGATGGAACAAGTGCGATGACACCTTGTGCGCCGCCCCGTTCGCCACAAAGTTCGTATTCCAAATCAGCGAATTTCCGTTTATCCATTGTCGCACAGGGAACATTGCATTTTTGTGCTTGCTGACGGATAGCGTTGATGGGAGCGCCCTCGGCACCGTATTGCAGGAAGATTTTTTCGATAGTCGCACCGCCTCTGACATCCTGCTTTTCCGCAGATTGCCGATGTTCAGATGACTGACTTTTGGCTAAGGCTTCAAGAACAGCATTTCGTCCAAAAATATGCACAGAAGCAAAATGGAATGGGGTTGTAAATGCGACAGATGCGATAAAAATACTATACGTGTCTGTTGTTTTCCTTTACAAAAATAGCAAAGTCAGGGGTTTTATCTACAAAAAACAGACTGCTTCATCATTCATCAAACGGTTTTCTCAATATTACGAGATTTTAATATACCCAACCCATTTCCGTAACATACAGGTAATATGCCAGCACTAAGTTTGTAAGTCTTTAATGGTCACCTTTTTGTTGTACTTCAGGAATGTTTTGTATGAGTATTGCAACGTTTGAATCAACCCAATTACAAATCCTTTTGAGCAACCGCTTTACGAAAGCTCTGTTGCTCGCATTCGTGAGCCTCGCGCTTTTGGTGGCAGTGAGCGCTTCCCTTCTCTCCCAACAACCTCCACCAGCAACGGCAACGGGTACGCTTTCTGGCAAAGTCAGCGACGCAGCTACGGGCGATGTGTTACGAGGAGCAACGGTATTTATTGTTGGTACGAAAAAAGGTGGTATTGTGGATGTAAAGGGAACATATTCCGTAAAAGCTATTCCTGTCGGCACGTATTCGGTAAAAATCAATTATATCGGATTCAAACAAAAGACGGTGGATAACGTAGAAATCAAGGCAAATCAAACATTTCAGATGGATGTGGTGTTAGAATCCGCCATCAAAAAAACGGAAGAAGTTGTTGTCGAGGTGAAACGTTTGAACGACAACGCTGCGGCGATGCTTGCACAGCGCAAAAATGCAACGCAAGTAAGCGACGGCATTAGCGAGGCAGAAATCAAAAAATTACCCGATTCCGACGCAGGTCAGGCATTGCGCCGTGTGTCGGGCGTGACGCTCTCTGAAGGCAAATTCGTGTATGTGCGCGGCGTGAGTGAACGCTACAATAGCACAACGCTCAACGGTGCTGGTTTGAGTTCCACCGAACCAGATAAAAAAGCATTTGCCTTCGATATGTTTCCCGCTGAATTTCTTCAAAATGCGAACGTCGCAAAGTCATTCACACCGGATTTGCCGGGTAACTTTGTTGGCGGCTTGGTACAATTAAACACGATTGATTTTCCTGAAGCATTTGCAATTCGCGTCAATGTTTCCAGTTCGTTTAATGATAATGTTACTTTCAAAAGCAATAATTTCCAAAGCTATGAAGGCGGCGGACGTGATTGGCTTGGTATGGACGATGGCACACGAGCGCTCCCTGCTAATATTCCCGCAAATCGGTATGAAATGGACAAACTCAGCAGTCAAGCAAAATCCTTTTTTAAAGG
>JANYIG010000070.1 GCA_025358765.1 Candidatus Kapaibacterium sp. | reverse complement strand
GGGAATAATCGCCATAAACTCCTGATAGCCTCTATGCTTGATATACAACAGTTGCAATATAATGCTGATGAAATAAATGACGACATTCATCAATGTGCCTTGCTTATGTCTTCTTCCGAACCGTGGATAACGCTGGGGCGCAGGTATGACGAAAGCATAAAAATTTTGCGCGACCCAACATTGGAACGTTACATTGCAACAGTAGATAAAACATTCGCGGGGTTTGTCATTGTGCAGATGACAGGTGCATTTGTTGGGTATATCAAAACCGTTGCCGTAACACCAACAATGCGCGGCAGGCAGGTTGGAAGCCGATTGATACAATTTGCCGAAGAACATATTTTTGCCGAAACACCGAATGTGTTTATGTGCGTATCTTCATTCAACGGAGAAGCTCAAAAACTCTACAAGCATCTTGGTTACGAGGTTGTGGGTGAATTGAAGGACTTTATTGTGCGCGGGCATTCCGAAATACTGCTGCGCAAGACGATTGCACCACTTGGAGAATTTCAACCAGAATAATAATTTCAATGAAATGAATAGAAATATCATAAAGCAGGGTTTCAAAACGAATCTTGCCGATTTTGTCCAACAATTGCCAGAATATGTTTCGACAACAGACAAGCAATGGTCGGTCAAGGGTTTTGTAGATGTGTTTAGGAATGTTTACACTATTTCTGGTGATACAAAAATCGTTTCTAAGATATTAGAAATTCACCTTTTTCCTAAAGTATTGGAGTTTGCAGAAGAGCATGATTATGTCGTCGTTCTTGCCGATCATCAAAATTATTATCCTGATATATCGTTTGTGTCTAAGCGTGACGAGGGTATAAAATTTGCCATTGATATTAAAACAACGTACCGTCTACCCGACAAACCTCATCTGTGCAATGGTTTTACCCTTGGTTCACACGGTGAATATTTTGTGAATCGTACAAGCCGTAAGAACATTCAATTCCCATACAATGAATACTTAGGACACTTCTGTCTTGGTATTATTTACTCGCGTTCTGAAACAGATGAGACGAAAATTCACCATTTGGATGAACTCCAATCCATTACTTCTGTTATCCGTGATTTTCAATTTTTTGCTTGCGAAAAATGGGAAATTGCAAGCGATTCAAGTGGAAGTGGTAATACGGCAAATATCGGCAGTATCCGGGTGATTGACGATATTCTCAATGCAAGGGGATTATTTACGCCATTTGGAGAAGAATGGTTTGACGAATATTGGATGAATTATGGCAAAATCACGATTTTAGATGACCACGGCAAAGAAAAGAAAATCCGAAACCTTGCAGACTTTATGGCGTATCGTGGTCATACGAACATTCCTGCTTCATCGTTAGATGGAGGAAAACGATGAAGGTATTCGTCCCACCAATAAAATGTCAGGGTATTAAAACAAAATTAGTGCCATGGATTCGAGATTCTATTAGCCTTACTAACGGCACACGCTGGATAGAGCCATTTATGGGTTCGGGGGTTGTCGGGTTTAATATGCGACCAATTCACGCAATATTTAGCGACACAAACCCACATATTATCGCATTTTACAACGCCATCAAAGAGGGTATAGTTACGCCGCACATTGTTCAAGGCTTTTTGGAACAGGAAGGTGCAATGTTAGCAACACGAGGGCAAGAATATTATTACGAAGTCCGCAGTCGTTTTAACGAAGCCCACAACCCGCTTGATTTCTTATTCTTGAGCCGTTCATCGTTTAATGGGGTGATGCGATTTAATCGCAAAGGTTCATATAATGTGCCGTTTGGACACAAACCAGAGCGTTTCGCAAAGGCATATATTACGAAGATTGTGAATCAAGTTGATTATGTGGCAAAAGCGTGTGAATATTATGATTGGTTGTTCGTGAGCGCTGATTTTCGTACACTCCTTGCCCAAGCAAGCACAAATGATGTTATCTATTGCGACCCGCCGTATATCGGGCGACATGTTGACTACTACGATTCATGGTCGGAAGCCGATGAAATAGACTTATTTACGCTTTTGTGTAAAACACAGGCAACATTTATGCTTTCGACATGGCAAAGTACCGCATGGCGCACCAATTCTGCCTTACAAAAATATTCGGATCGGTTTACGGTTCTCACACGCGAACATTTTTATCATGTTGGCGCAAGTGAGGATAACCGCAAGGCGGTTATTGAAGCACTGGTAAGCAATACGGAGATTGCCAATGCCTCTCGACTTCCAGACAGGGTTCAACATCAACACATATTTACTTTTGTTTAGGAGTGTATTTTGGCTACCATCCTCATTACCGGCGGCGCAGGTTTTATCGGGCTTGCTATCACAACCCAATTAGCGCGGAACACCGCAAACCACATCACGCTCGTGGACAATTTCTCGCGCGGCAAGGAAGATGCTGACTTGCAGGCGGTGTTGAGCTTGCCAAACGTGACGTTTGTGCAGGGTGATTTGACCGATGCGGCATTTTTCCAAACGCTGCCGATGAACTTCGATTATATCTACCATCTGGCGGCGGTGATAGGCGTTCGCAACGTGTTGGAAAACCCCGATAAAGTTTTGTTCGTCAATGCCATTTCGACGCTGTATCTCTACGAATACGCAAAAAAACTGCCGAACTTGAAGCGCATTCTTTTTTCCAGCACGAGCGAAATTTACGCAGGGACGATGAAGCATTTCGGCGTTCCCGTTCCAACACCAGAGACCGTGCCGCTTGCGTTGGACGACATTGCATCACCACGTACAACGTACATGCTGAGTAAGATGTATGGTGAATCCATCGGGTTCAATTACGCTGCGAAATATGGCATTCCGACGACGATTGTACGTTACCACAACGTGTATGGTCCGCGCATGGGTTTTTTGCACGTGGTTCCAGAAATGTTTATCAAAATCCGTGATGCTGCCGCGAACGGCATGGCACTTGACGTGTTTTCGCCAACACATACGCGGGCATTTTGCTACATCGAAGATGCTGTAAACGCGACAATTCTGTGTTGCGAAAGCGAGCGAACAAATGGCGAAATTGTGAACATCGGCAACGCAAGCGAGGAAGTTTCCATCAAAGAGGTAGTGTTGAAGATTGCCGGCATTCTGGGCGCAACGATTACGACAAACGACCAGCCCGACACGCCTGGTTCTCCGGCGCGGCGTTGCCCTGATATGTCCAAACTCAAGGAATTGACAGGTTTTGCGCCATCGGTGTCGCTGGAAAGCGGCATTCGGCGGACATTTGAATGGTATAAAGACAAATTGGACAAACGGCATGAATAACGTTCGCAGCAAGGTTTTAAAACAAGGGAAAATATGAGCGCAGTACAAAAAATCTCGGCAGCGTATCTCACAGAGGACGAATACCTCGAACGGGAACGCAAGGCATTGGACAAAAGTGAATACATTGCTGGTGAAATCCACGCGATGGCTGGCGGCAGCGTGAATCATAACGGGATTTCGGCAAATTGTATTATCGCATTGGGTAAAAAACTTCCCAAAGGCTGCCGTGTACTCACGAGCGATATGCGTGTATATAACCCGCACACGGCTTCGTATCTGTATCCCGACGTTTCGGTGGTGTGCGGCAAACCCGACATCCGCAAAGGCGAATGCTTGACGAACCCGACACTCGTGGTGGAAGTGCTGTCGCGGTCAACGGCGAACTATGACCAATCCACAAAATTGCGGCTCTACGGGGCAATGCCCTCGCTCAACGAATACCTTATCGTTTCGTCGTTTGCAAAGGATGTCGTGCTGTTTCGTCGCAACGAAGCAGGGCGCTGGGAAGTGTTTCCTGTGGATGCAGACCGTGGCGAGATAACGCTTGAATCGCTTGGCTGCACAATTACGGTCGAGGAACTGTATGGAGATATTGATATTGAAACGTTGCCATCAAACGATTTTTAAGATTTCACAAGGCAAACAGCTATGAGCGCGGTACAAAAACTCTCATCGGAATACATCACCGAACACGAATATCTTGAATGCGAGCGCAAAGCAGCGTTCAAAAGCGAGTATTATCAAGGTGAAATCCATGCTATGGCGGGTGGCAGCTCTAAACACAGCGCAGTGGGTACAAATGTGATGATAGCATTGGGTAATAAACTTCGCGGCAGATGCCGTGTGTTTAATTCTGACATGCGTGTATGTGTGCGTCGCAACACGCTGTACACCTATCCCGATATTTCCGTTGTGTGCGGCGGCAAACCTGAGTTTTACGAGGGTGATTGCTTGCTGAACCCGACGCTTATCGTGGAAGTGTTGTCACCCTCCACCGAACGCTACGACCGTTCGACGAAGATGCACCTCTACGGCGATATTCCTTCGTTGCAAGAGTACGTCTTGGTTGCGCCGGACAACCACCAAGTAGATATTTTTCGCAAAAGTGCAGCAGGGCGCTGGGAATACTTCCCGATGGACGACGGGCAAACGGCTGTGGAGCTTGTATCGGTGGGATGTACGCTTACACTGGAGGAGATTTACGAAAACACAGATTTTGATGAATTAACCGACGAGCAATCAGAAAATACATGAAAGCAGTTATTCTTGCAGGGGGCTTGGGAACACGCCTCCGACCCTTTACCGAAGTCATCCCGAAACCGCTGTTGCCCATTGGCGAAAGCAACGTGATGGAAATCCAAATCACGGCGCTCAAAAAACACGGGTTCGATGAAATCTACGTGGCAACGAACTACAAAGCCGATTACGTGGAGGCGTATTTAGGCAATGGCACGAAGTTCGGCGTGAGCATCGAGTTCAGCCGCGAAGAAAAAGCGCTCGGAACCTGTGGTCCCGTCACGCTTTTGCGCGACAAACTCACCGAGCCGTTTATCCTCATGAACGGTGATATTTTGACGATGCTTGATTTTAGCAAAGCGTACAGCGCGGCAATGAAGTCCGAAGCGCCGTTTGTGGTGATAACGAAGGAAATCGTTACGCCGTTTGGTTTCGGGCGTATCGTCTCCGATGGGGAGTATATCACGGCTGTTGAGGAAAAACCAGAGTTCAAAAACGAAATTTTGTCCGGCATCTACATTCTGAAGCCCGAACTTTTCGATATCATCCCACACGACACCTACTACGGCATTGACACGCTCATCAAGGATTTGTTGGCGCGTGGGCTAAAGGTCGGCAAATACTTGATGCACGAATACTGGCTCGACATCGGGCGCGTGGAAGATTACAACGTGGCGCAAGAGGCGTACAAGGAACATTTCACGCATTTGAAAGCGGAATAACGAAGGGCATTATGAATAACGTTCTTACGCTGGAAGGATTTGTAAAAAATGTATCGTATAAACCACAACAAACACTTCGGCGGAGGTGCAAATGGCTGAGATTAAAAGTCCTCTGCGCTATCCGGGCGGCAAGGCAAAAGCCGTGCGGTTTTTGGTGGGATTTATCCCGAAGTTTAGCGAATACCGCGAGCCGTTCGTGGGTGGCGGCTCAATGGCGTTGCACTTGCAACAGCATTTCCCCCAAGCATCGTATTGGATAAACGATCTCAACTATGACCTCTATTGCTTTTGGCGCTCTGCACAACGCGAAAATGCAGCACTCGTGCGTGAAGTGCAAACCATCAAAGCTGCAACAACTGACGGACGCGGACTATTTCGTTCGCTGACAGAACAGTGGAACATGTCGCAAGCCTCTGAATTTGACCGCGCTGTGCGTTTTTTTGTGTTGAATCGCATCACGTTTTCCGGTACGGTGGATTCCGGCGGCTACTCGCAAAAAGCGTTTGAGAATAGATTTACGGAGTCAGCAACCACGCGGCTTGCAGCGTTGGCAACGGTGCTGGAAACCTTCAAAATTACAAATCTTGATTACGCAGACGTGGTTCAGTGCGGCGGTGAGAACGTCTTTATGTTTCTCGACCCTCCGTATCTAAGCGCAACGGCATCACGCTTGTATGGGAGACGGGGTGCGCTTCACACAGGATTCGACCATGAACGCTTTGCTTTCACAATGCGGGACTGCCCGCACAAATGGCTTCTCACGTATGATGACTGTGCAGAAATCAAAAAAAACTTTAGCTTTGCACAGATAACAGCATGGCAATTTCAGTACGGTATGAATAATTACAAACAAATCGGTGCTGCAAAAGGGAATGAATTGGCGATTACAAATTATGCGGCAACAACCACAGAAAATACTCACGATGCAGCATTGATGCTGTTTTGAATAACATTTTATGCTTCACAAAGCTCTTCTGACGGGTGCTGGCGGCTTTTCTGGCGGATATATGCTGCGGTTTCTGGAAGCACAAGGGATTGCGGTGCATACAATCGGTTCTAAAGCGCTTGAGAGCGAGCATCATCACGTTGTAGAAATCACGAACGCGGCGGAAATCGGTGCTGTTTTGCAGAGCGTTCGCCCAGATTGTATCTTCCACCTTGCAGGCGTGGTGCGACATCCAGACCCGCAAGTCTTTTATCGCGTGAACACACAGTATGCAGTAGCACTGCTGACGGCGTTGGAAACAAACAAGCTCCAAATTCCAACACTGTTGGTGGGAACGGCGGCGGAATACGGGCAGCCAACGCCCGCACAACTGCCGATTCGGGAAGATATGCCACCAAACCCGCTTGAACACTACGGCATTAGCAAACTCGCCCAAACGCTGGCAGCGCTGGCGGCACACAAACGAAGCGGATTGCCTATTGTGGTGGCGCGTCCGTCGAATATCATCGGTGCAGGAATGCCACAGCATTTTGTGGTGCAAAGTTTCGCATCGCAGATTGCCGCAATGCAACGTGGTGAAATAGTGTCGGTACTAAAAACAGGGAATCTGGCAAGTTCGAGGGATTTTATTGACGTAAGCGACATGGCGCGTATCTACTGGGATTTGCTGCAAACCCCGAAAGCGTTTGGCGAAGTCGTAAACGTCTGCGCGGGTGTGGCAACGCCGATTGCAGCGATTGTCGGAACATTGACAAAGCTCTCTGGGCTTGACATCACCGTAGAAACTGACCCTGCATTGATGCGCCCTGTGGATGTACCAGTGCATTATGGCAGCGTCGAAAAGCTGTTGTTGTTGCTAGGCTACGCGCCGCAAACGGATTTGGAAGCAAGTTTAGAAGCCATCTTGAAAGCAAGCAATAAGAATGTCATTTGACATTAGTCATTCGTCATTGGTGAAGAACAGTAGTTCCTCTACGTCAAATGACCAATGACCAACTGACCAAATGACCAATGATAAATGACCAAATGACCAACGACCAACGCAAAACGTTCACCATGATCTGCCCCGTGTACAACGAGGAAGCCGTCATTGCCACATTTTACGCCGAACTCAAAGCGGTGTTGGATTCCGTACGCGACCGCTATGAATCCACGATTCTGTTCGTGGTTGACCGTTGCAAAGACCGCACGTTGGATGTTCTGAAAGGCATTGCCGCAAACGACCCTGCTGTGCGGGTACTGTACCTGTCGTCGCGCTTTGGGCATCAGATGTCGCTTCTGGCGGGCATTGACCACTGTGACACGGACGCGGATATAGTGGGCATGATGGACAGCGACTTGCAGCACCCGCCAGAGCTTATACCCAAACTCTTGGCGACGTTTGAGCAAGGCTACGACATCGTTTATACGGTACGCGAGGATTCGCCAGACGTGGGCTGGGTGAAACAAATCACGTCGAAGTTGTTTTACAAAGTGATCAACAAAATCTCACAAGTACCCATCAACGAATCGGCGGCGGATTTTCGCTTGATTTCGCGCCGCGTGGCAACCGTTTTCCGCACACAAATCCGTGAGCGCAATCAGTTTGTGCGTGGTCTTATGTCGTGGGTGGGCTTCAATAGCGTCGGTGTGCCGTTTCAAGTGCGAGCACGCACGATGGGGCGAAGCCACTACACCGTTGGGCGTTTGGTGCGTTTTGGAATTGAGGGAACGGTTTCCTTCAGCAAGGCTCCATTGCTGGCTTCTATCGTTGTGGGGTTTGCGTTTGCGCTGTTTGGTTTTGCCATAGCACTCGTGACGGTTGTGCAGTACTTCATGCACCTTGCGTTGCCGTCGGGCTGGACGACGCTTGTGACGATTATCTCGATTTTTAGCGGTGTGCAGCTTATTTTTTTGGGGATTATCGGGCAGTACGTGGCAGCAATTTTCGATGAAGTGAAGGCGCGACCGCATTACCTTGTGGATGAGAAAATCAATATGTAGTTTTGCACCGTCCCACTGTGCATGTATCGTCATTATAGGCACAACTCAATCACGTTTAGCCATTGTTTACCATGACACATTTACTTGAACAAGCAATTGCTAAACTACAGATGCTTCCCGAACAAGAGCAAGACACCATTGCTCGGATGATTTTGGAAGACGTAGAAGACAACCATCGTTGGGATGCTGCATTCGCCGCTACACAAGATCCATTGGCACGTGTAGCACAAAAAGTACGTGCGGATATTGCTGTTGCCGGCAGGACGCACGCAATGGGCTTTGACGAGCTATGATGTCCGCGATTACAGACGATTTTCGCTCTTTGTTTGGTCAAATCCCACCCTCTGTGCAAGAGCAGGCGCGGCGTTCATACAAGATGTGGAAGCAAAATCCGTTTCACCCAAGTTTACAGTTCAAACGTATTCATGCCACGGAGCCGTTATGGTCTGTTCGTGTTGGCATCGGATGGCGAGCATTGGGATTGCGTGAAAACGAGACGATATATTGGTTCTGGATAGGCTCCCATGCCGATTACGACCGTATCACAAATCTTTGGTAGGTCAATCTTTTTCAGGTTTTTTCTTTTTATGAATCAATGCGTTGTCTGCGGCTCTGCCGCCCGTAAGCCGCTCTACAAGGGCATCGTACAGTGTTCGCAATGCGGACATGTTTATGCTGACCTCGCGATGAGCGATGAAGAGATGATGGAGCTGTACCGCAAAAATTATTTTTTTGGCGAGGAATATAGTGATTACCTGCGCGACAAACCGATTTTGCAAAAAAACTTCCGTACACGGATGAAAGTGTTGAAGCGTTTTTTGAAACCTGAATTGCACAAACGCTTGCTTGAAATCGGCAGCGCATATGGGTTTTTCTTGGAGGTTGCAAAACCAGATTTTGAGAGCGTTTGTGGCATTGACATCACCGAAGACGGCTGCAACTATGCTTCTGAAACGCTGCATTTGCCCGTGATTCAAGATGATTTCCTCGCGCATGATTTTGGCGGGCAGCAGTTCGAGGTGATGACGATGTGGGACACGATTGAACATTTACGCGAGCCAAATTTGTACCTTGAAAAACTTTCGGGTTTGATGCCGTCGGGAAGCCTGCTCACGTTCACAACGGGCGACATAGATGGCTGGAACGCACGGCTTCGCAAGGAAAATTGGCGCATGATTCATCCGCCAACGCACGTACACTACTTCTCGCGCCGGACGCTCGCGCAGATGCTTGACCGTTACGGCTACGACGTGGTGTACAGCAAACATTGTGGTTTTTACCGTAGCCTCGACATGGTGTTGTATATGATTCTGGTATTGCGCCAAAACAAACCAATGCTCTACAAAGCGCTTGCGGCAACGGGTTTGACGAAGATTGATTTTTACTTGAATATGTACGATATTATGTATGTCATTGCACGAAAGCGATAGTACAGCGATAACACATAAAACACCAACATTCAGCGTTCCACGAAAGGAGTTTGTATGCTTACAGGCACAAAACCGATTATCTACCCCGATTCCGACGGACAACCAATGGCAGACAACACAAAACAATTCGACTGGATAGCGATGATCAAAGGCGAGCTTGACAGTATGTTTGCCGATAATCCCGACGTATTTGTTGCGGGCGATTTGCTCTGGTACGCAGTGGAAGGACATCCTGAAATCCGCGTTGCGCCTGATGCACTTGTGGCATTTGGTCGTCCAAAAGGCTACAGAGGCTCGTACAAGCAGTGGGAAGAGGGTGGCATCGCGCCACAAGTGGTGTTCGAGGTGCTTTCACCCGGCAACCGCATGAGCGAGATGGTCAAAAAATTAGGCTGGTACAACCATTACGGCGTTGAGGAATATTACATCATTGACCCCGATAAGAATGACCTGACGGTGTATATCCGCACAAACGGTTCATTGGAAGCAATGGAAGACGCGAACGGTTGGGTAAGCCCGCGGTTGGGCATTGTGTTCGAGATTGACAGCGACGAGGTTCGGTTATATCGTCCCGACAAGCGCCCGTTTACAGGCTTTGTAGATTTAGAGCGCCTCAGAACTGAAGCCGTAGCAATGGCAGTGGAAGAACGTCAGAAAGCAGAAGTTGAGCGTCAAAAAGCGGAAACGGAGCGTCAAAAAGCAGAAATAGAGCGTCAGAAAGCAGAAACAGAGCGCCAAAGGGCAGAACGCCTTTCGGAACGGCTTCGTGCTTTGGGTGTGAATCCCGATGAGCTTTGATAGTGAATATTCAATGCAAACAACACATTTGGAAAATACATGAAGCAAGAAATTGGTGTTATCAAAGCTCTGTATCGTTATCCTGTAAAATCAATGGCGGGTGAAGAGCTTGACAGCTCGGAAGTGGGGTGGCACGGATTACACGGAGACAGGCGGTTTGCCTTCCGTCGTGTGAGCGACACAAGCGGCTTTCCTTGGCTGACGGCAAGCAAACTTCGTGAACTTTTATTGTTTAAGCCATTTATGGAGGGTGAGCCGTCTGCAAATAACTCTGCCACGCACGTTTGTTCGCCGGAAGGCATAGTGTTTGCGCTTCAGAGCGACGAACTGCGCCAAGAGATTTCTCGCCGTTTTAAGGGTGATGTTGAGTTGATGCACTTGAAACAAGGCATTTTTGATGAAGCACCCGTCTCTCTGATTAGCCTTGCAACGATGAACGCTATTGAGCCTGATATTGATGTTCGGCGGTTCCGCCCGAATATCGTCATCGAAACCCCAGAGAATACGCCTTTTGCAGAAGATGCGTGGGTGGGGCAATCCATCATGTTCGGCGATGCAGAGGATGCAGCAATGTTGAGCATTACGATGAAGGATGAACGGTGCGTGATGATTACGTTTGATCCAGACACGACACAATCGAATCCAACGGTGATGAAGACTGTTGTACGGCTGAACAACAATTATGCAGGTGTTTATAGTACCGTGACCAGAATTGGTACGCTTGCTGTTGGTCAGAAATTGTATTTGATAAAAAATAGATAACCATACCGCAAATGCTGATGAATACTCGTTCGATTCTCTATCCAAGTATTGTAATTGTTGTCACACTCTTTTTGCTCGTGCCGCTTATTTTTTTTGGTCTGGATTTGACAGATTCCGGCTATAGCACGACGATTGCTTGGACGCAAGCGCTGCACCCAGCCGCCGCCGATTGGAACATCAATACCTTCGGAACGCCTTTGCTGGCGGGTTTGTGGTTCAAACTTACGGGCAACACTTCGGTATTAGGTTTTCGTTTTTTTTGGGTGCTGACGATGCTCGCGGCTATGCTCGCCGGATACAACATCCTGAGCCGATTCTACGATGCAAAACGTATCGCGTTCGTGCTTGTGCCGACGCTGATTTTAGCCGTGTTCAACAGCGAAGAAGTCATTGTTCCTGAATATCACAACTTTCCGCCCGTGCTGTGCCTAATAAGTGCCACGTTCTTTTTTGCGACATTCGGAAAAGGTTCTGTATTGCAAATACGAGCGTTGGCGTTGATAGCAGGTTTCGTGGCGGCGTTTGCTACGCTTGCACGGCTGCCAATGTTTGGATGGCTGCTGTTCATGCTCGGAACATTGGTATTGAGCATCATTTGGGGCGAAGACCGTCAAATAACCATTCGACGCGGTTTGTGGCTTGTGATAGGTTTTGTGCTGGGCGTGGGTGCATCACTTGTACTACTATCGGCATCAGGCTTTTCCTTGTCATGGATTTGGGCAGAAACGGTTGACAGCCAACGTGCAAACATAGAATTTATGCGCTCGGCAAATCCTGCGCTCGGCTACATGCCGCTTTGGAAGAGTACTGCTATTCGTTATGGGAAAATCATTGGCATGGGCAGTATTGCGCTGGCATTAGCATTTGTTTGGTGCTGGGTGAAGTGGCGCGTGGGTGAGCGTTTAAGCGGTTCGCATACGAAGATTCTGGAAGGCGTTTTTCTGATTGGGTTTGCCACACTCATTGTCAACATTGTTCTGAATGGGGCAGCGGGATTTTTGGGATTTCATTACGGACCAATAACCTCCATCCTGCTTGGTGCGCCACTTCTGGCGATTGTATATTTATTTGTTGCAGATTTCAAGACAATTTCATTTGAAAAACGTGTACTGTTTTTGTCTGCACTCGCATTCTTCGTGTTGGGCAGTTTAGGCGGTTCCGGTGTGTGGGTAAGTACGTTCAGGCATGGCGTGTGGCTGTTGTTGCCCGTTGTATTGTTGGAAACGGAGACCGTTGTTTCACAGCACGTAGATTTCGCGCTGCTTCGCAGCCTTGTGATTGTGGGCGTTGTGGCGCTTGGCATCACGCTTCGCATCGAAATGCCCTACCGCGACAAGCCTGTGTATCAGTGTTTATCGTCGTTTCAGCATCCTTCGCTTGCGGGCATTCACTCAAGTGCAGGGCGCGTGGAGGCAGTGGATGGGTTGCTTGCAGCCATGCAACAACGCGGCATTCAGCCGAATGACACAATTCAATCCTATCCCGACGGGGCGCTGATTTATTTTTTGACGAAAACGATTCCGTGGTATCAAGATTCGTGGATTGGAATGCAATGGACGAGTGCGGAGGATTTGCGACGCACGGCTTCAACACTGACTTCACAGCCACTCGAAGGGCGCAACGTTTTTCCGCGCTGGGTGGTGCGCGTGAAGTTCGACCCCAACTCCGCGCCGTCGCTTGATGCGGGGCAGCCTGTGGTTTCGTACGTGGTCGGCAGCAATACGTTGTACTACGGCTTTTTGCAACAACCCGCTTCACGGTTTTTGGATTCGCTCTGGGATATTCACGGATACACGGTTGCGTGGCAGAATAACGGATTTGCGCTGCTGCAACGTCCGTAAATTCACAAAAAACAACGCCAAAATTTTTTAATATTTACTTACTCAAAAAAGGAACTATACAAATGTCAATGCCCATCCCTTCTACGCCCGGTCTGAAAGCTACGCGACAAGGCTTTGGTCAAGGATTGCTTGAACTTGGCGAAAAACACGCAAACGTTGTAGTGCTTGGCGCGGACGTGTCTGGCTCGGTGCTTAGTTCGATGTTTGAACAAAAATTTCCTAACCGCTTTTTTTCTATCGGTATTGCCGAACAGAACGCTACAACTATCGCGGCGGGTTTGGCGTTATCGGGGAAAATTCCATTTTTCGCCAGCTACGGCGCGTTTACTGCCATGCGGAACGCCGATCAGCTTCGCATTTCCGTTTGCTACAACGAAGCGAACGTGAAGATTGCCGGAAGCCATTCTGGTGTGACGGTTGGTCCCGACGGCGCTACACATCAAGTGTTGGAGGATTTGGCACTGCTCCGAGCGCTTCCCCATATGACGCTTGTGGTGCCGTGCGATTACGAGGAAGCCCGCCGCGCTACTCATGCCATCGGCGAGATGCACGGACCGGCGTATTTGCGCTTCAGCCGTGACACATCCGCTATGTTCACGACCGCAGAAACGCCATTCCGACTTGGTAAAGCAGAAATTTTCCGTGAGGGCAATGATGTGGCACTTATTGCTTGCGGTTTGCTCGTGTGGGAAGCGCTGCTTGCCGCTGATGAGCTTGAGAAGCGGCACGGCATCAAGGCTCGCGTGATTAACTGCCATACGATAAAGCCGATTGACATAAAAACTATCACCGAAGCCGCGCAGCAGTGTGGCGCTATCGTCACCGCCGAAGAACATCAGGTGCATGGCGGTTTGGGCGGCGCAGTAGCGGAAGTGGTGGTGAAAAATTATCCTGTGCCGATGGAATTAGTGGGCATGAAAGATTCGTTTGGCGGCAGCGGCGAACCAAAAGAACTCTTGCAAAAATTTGGTATGACGTGGCGTGAAATCTACGCTTCAGCGCTTGCCGCCATCGAGCGCCGCGACAAGGGTTTCAAAACGCTGCGTCAGGTGAAGGACATTGCTCCGTATGTCGGAGAGTGACGGACAAGCAAGTTGGCGCAATCGCAGCCGCGTGAGTACGTCTTTACGACGGAATTTCTACGAAATACTTCTTGAGCCTGATGGTTCACATCTTTAACGCAAAAAGGTTATGCAAAAACATGCAATATATTCCTCATATCAAGATAACAAGCATATTATTGTTGAAGAAGGTGACACTTTAAGCGTATTAAAAAGTTTGCCAGATAAATCATTTAAGTTAGCAGTCTCTTCTCCTCCCTATAATATGGGCAAAGAGTATGAAAAGCAGATCAAGCTACAACATTATCTTGACTGGCAAACCGAAGTAATACGCGAACTTTATCGGGTTGTCTCGGATCATGGTAGTCTTGTTTGGCAAGTGGGCAATTTTGTAGAAGATGGTGAAGTATTTCCTTTAGATATTTATTTTTATCCAATTTTTAAATCCCTTGGATTTCAGCTTAGAAACAGGGTAGTCTGGCATTTTGACCATGGGCTTCACGCGACAAAACGTTTTTCGGGAAGGTATGAAGTACTGCTATGGTTCACCAAGTCCAAGGAGTATACATTTAATCTTGATTCAGTGAGAGTTCCATCCAAATATCCGGGAAAACTTCACTACAAAGGCTCTAAAAAGGGACAGCCCAGTGGAAATCCACTTGGAAAAAATCCATCAGATTATTGGACACTTATGAGTAGAGAGTGGGAATCTGGCATTATTGAAATTCCCAATGTCAAATCAAATCATCCAGAAAAAACAGCCCACCCATGTCAATTCCCAATTGAGTTAATTGAACGATGTGTCCTCGCCTTTACCAATGAGA
Source organism: Candidatus Kapaibacterium sp. (assembly GCA_025358765.1). Classification (GTDB taxonomy): domain Bacteria; phylum Bacteroidota; class Ignavibacteria; order Kapaibacteriales; family UBA4661; genus JANYIG01. The sequence goes on along the minus strand of JANYIG010000070.1, from coordinate 4,388 downwards.
ATGATTGGGTTATTGATCCTTTTGGTGGTGTTGGTTCCAGTTTAATTGCAGCTATTAAAAACAATCGTAGGGGGATGATTATTGATCGTGACCCAGAGTACATAGAAATTGCAAGAGAGAGAATTCAGAAATTCCAAAATGGGATGCTCAAAATTAGACTACTTGGAAAACCCATTCATCAACCATCAGGCAAAGAAAAAGTTGCTCAGATGCCAGTTGAATGGTCGAATACAAAACAGGAGAGGCTACTTTGAAAATCGTTGCCAAATATGACTTCAATGGTGGCAAAAAAGCTGTTGAAGAAAAATATAGCGCTGAATTTGCACAAATCCGTGCTGTAATCAATTCAATTGACTCGTCGTTATATAAAACAAAAGAAAGCACAGAGAAAACGATGTTGGGCAAAATGCTATTTGCCCCAACTGAAATTAATAAAGCCTTTAAATCGGAGTTTGCAAAAATTGGTTGGGCAAATCATAAGGTTAATTGCGATTATATCCATGGAGAATATCTGGACGGATACAAACCAGCAAAATCATCTCATGTGAAACCATTTCGGGATATGGATTTTGTAAAGCCGGGTACAAAACTTGGAATTGAGGTTCAGTTTGGGAAATATGCATTTATGGTGTACAATGTTTGTGCAAAAATGACCATTTTCAGCAAAATGGGGTTCATTGATACGGGCATTGAAATTGTTCCAGTAAAGAACTTTGCTGATGAAATGAGTACTGGCGTTTCTTACTTTGAGCAATTCGCATGGGATTTGCACCATCGCGGTACATCAAATATTGACATTCCTGTCCTCATTATTGGTATTGACGCATAGGTTTCACAAGTCATTTTTGAGGAGTGCAAAAAATATACTTTTACCTTTCTCTGAAATTGCAGCACTATTACATTTACATTGTTGTTTAATGTTTGCAGGTTGCATCTAAAAGACTATGAAAAACATAAAGTCTTTGTCAATTAGACAATCATCAATATTTACTAAGATTTTTTTGAGCCTAAAAATTAAGTAAACAGTGTATTATATCCCAATATCCTCAGTTTAATGATAGCATATATTTATTTTAGACAAACGATTGTTACTGAATATTTTTCATGAAACGCGACCCAAAACGAGTATTAGTTGGCATGTCCGGCGGTGTGGATTCTTCCGTTGCCGCAGCATTACTGGTGGAACAAGGTTTTGAGGTGATAGGCATCACGATTAAAACCTACAAATACGAGGACGTAGGCGGCAATGTGGGCAACGACTCAAGCTGTTGCTCGCTGGACGGCATCAACGATGCACGGCGCGTGTGCATGACGCTCGGCGTCCCGCATTATACCGTGGATTTCACCGATGTATTCAAAAAAAACATCATTGATTATTTTACCGATTCGTACATGGCAGGCGACACGCCGAACCCGTGCGTGAAGTGTAATCGCCTGATTAAATGGGGTGAAATGCTCAAAAAAGCAGATGCGCTTGGTGCGGAATACGTGGCAATGGGGCATTACGCCTACGTTCGCCAAAGTGCCGACACGGGACGCTATTTCATTTCGCGCGGCACGGACAGCCGTAAAGACCAGTCATATGCGCTCTGGGGGTTGACGCAAGAATCGCTGGCACGAACGCTGTTCCCGCTTGCGGGTTTCACGAAAGAGCAATCACGGGCAATCGCCGAACGCTTTGGGCTGCCGATTGCCGCAAAAGCGGAGTCCTACGAAATCTGTTTTGTGGCGGACAACAACTACAAACGGTTTTTGCGCGATACGGTGAAGGATTTCGACCAAAAAGTGACCGAAGGCGACATCGTGCTGGACGGGCAGGTGATTGGCAAACACCAAGGCTTTCCGTTTTACACAATGGGGCAGCGCAAAGGGCTTGGCATCTCACATCCAGAGCCGCTCTATGTGCTGAACGTGGTGGCGGATACAAACACGGTGATTGTGGGCAACGAGGAAGAATTAGATAGCACCACGCTTGTGGCGCATTCGCTGAACATGCAGAAATACGCAGACTTGAGCGGCGGACACGAACTGAATGTCAAAATCCGCTACAAGGACAACGGCGCACCAGCGTTTTGTCGCATGGATGCCGATGGAATCTTACACGCAGAATTTTTGGAGCCGCGCCGTGCCATCACACGTGGGCAGTCGGTGGTGCTGTACGAAGGGGATGACGTTGTGGGTGGCGGGATTATTCAATAGCAGAAAATTTTCGTCATCGTTTTTGTCAGACACGGCTTAAAGCCGCTCTACCATTATCATCATCTATGAACACAAATAAACGGCTGTTATTATTTGACATTGACGGAACATTGGTTTCGGTAGAACGTGCTGCCTCGCGCCAGATGTTACGTGACGTGCTGGCGGAAGTATTGGACATCCCGATTGCGCCAGATTTCGTGTGGGAGCTTGGTGGGAAGACGGATTTTCAAATCGTTCACGAGATTGCCGCACATTTTCAGCTTCCAGCAGCAATGGTGGATGAGCGCCGCGAATTCATTAAAGAATCGCTCACCAAGCGCACGGAGCCGCTTGCAACGCCGTCACTGGTGGAACTCTTAGAGGGAGTGCAGGAACTTGTTCACAGGCTTTCGGAACGCGACGACGTTACGCTGGGGCTGCTTACGGGCAATATCAAACAAACCGCTTATCTGAAACTGCGCCCGTACAGCTTGGAAGGATTTTTTTCGTTCGGCGCGTTTGGTTGCGACCACGTCCAACGCACAGAACTCCCGCCGATAGCCATTCACCGAGCAAATACGTTTGTTCATGCGTCGAATAGGAATTATATCTCTCCATCAGCACCGCCTTCCTTCACGCTGGAAAAAACTATGATTATCGGCGATACGTTGAACGATATTGCCTGCGCTCGTGCTCATGCGATACCTGTGCTGGCAGTGGCTACGGGTGCTGTTTCGTATGAACGCCTTGCCGAAGCTGCACCAGAGTTTTTGGTACATGATTTTTCTGATACCGCAGGAATAGTCAAAATTCTGACTCATTGACGACAATTACTTTTGATGATTATGACACCCTCGACCAACGCCGAACAATCGAATTGCAACAGCAAGAACATTATTATCGCTCTTGACGGTCCGGCTGGCTCTGGCAAAAGCACGACGGCGCAGCGCGTGGCGCACCACTTGGAGTACCTCTACATTGACACGGGCGCTATGTACCGTGCCGTCACGCTTGCAGCATTGCGTGAAAACGCGGCATTCACCGATGAAGGAATGAAGCCGATTCTGGCAACAAATTTTATTCGCCTTGCGGCAAACGACGACGAGCGAATGCCCAACATGTTTGGCGCACACTTTGGCGGACAGCGTACATACTTAAACGACGAGGACGTAAGCGATGAAATTCGTTCGCAGGACGTAACGATGCAGGTCAGCGCTGTGAGCGCCTTACAGAGCGTTCGCGAGGAAATGGTGGAGCAACAACGGGCTATGGGTGCGGGCGGGGGCGTGGTGATGGACGGACGTGATATTGGAACGGTCGTGTTTCCGCAGGCAGAGCTCAAGGTTTTCCTTATTGCCTCCGTTAAAGAGCGTGCAAAACGGCGCTTGCGGGAACTTCAGGCAAAACAGAACACTGTGGTTCCCTCCTTCGAGGAACTCTGCAAACAGCTTCAGGAGCGCGACAGGCAGGATTCGGAGCGCGAAATTGCACCGCTCCGCAAAGCAGACGATGCCGTTGAAATAGATACTTCCACGCTCACCATTGACGAGCAAACCGCACGTATTGTGGCACTGGCACACCAGACAATACAACGACTATAATTTTCCCAACCGCTCTTGCTCAAACCCATTTTGTACGAACTGCTTCAGGCATTATCACGCTCATCCTAAACGACGATTGAGTTTGTTTGCGGGATGCTGTTGATGTGTCTGGTGTTGATGTGCAATAAGCCGCAGATTGCGGTTAGAATGTGCATTCGTTTGGTTATCAATCTGAAACTGCCCGACAAGCTCGCGTAGCTCCGTCATTAGTGACGCAAGGTCTTCTGCTGCTCGGGCTATTTCCACCACGCCCGTCGCCGAAGCGCTCGAAATCTCCGCAATGGCTTCAATGCTTGTGTTGATATTTGCGCTTGTGGCAGACTGCTCCTCGCTGGCTGTTGCAATCTCGCTAATCATAGCAAGCACCGCCTCAGAACTACTTACCACGTTTCCTAATGATGCTCCGGCTTGGTCGGCAAGCGTAATGCCAGTTTGAACTTCCTCATTGCCCTGATTCATCACCCTCACGGCTTCTTCCGTTTCCTTCTGAATGGTTTTAATCATGCCAGAAATCTGCTTCGTGGCTTTTGCTGTACGTTCAGCAAGTTTTCGGACTTCGTCGGCAACCACCGCAAAACCTCTACCCGCTTCACCCGCCCGTGCCGCTTC
>JANYIG010000029.1 GCA_025358765.1 Candidatus Kapaibacterium sp. | reverse complement strand
GATAGTACCTTTCGCGTGACGGATGTTCAGACCGATGCGTTTAGTGACGAGGAGCTTCGCGTTCTCGCAGACTTGAGTGGTGGGTGCATCACCCGTGAAGTCTTGGAAGAGTCCGGTGCAAAAGCACTGCGTACATATTCCTACGAAGGCGTGAATGCCTCCGGTCGTGCGTATTCCGGTTCGCACCAACCGCGTTTCACGATGGTGGTTCCCTCCGCCGATGGAAACTTTTACGGCTATTGTTATTGGCAATCGAATAAACACTCCACCTTCCCCAACCGCTCGAAAAACTTTCACTTGAAGCTCACGCCGTATAAAAGTGCAAGCGAAGTGAAATTTGCGTTAGGTTTTGAATCGTTGAAGGACAATGAACCCGCATACATTGTTGAGGGCATCAAAGATGTTTTGATTTTGAAGGCGTTAGGGTATAATGCCTTTACGCTCGGCGGTGTGCAACGGCGTTTGCCTGCGCCCGTGCTTGAACGATTGGTCACGACAAAGAGCCGTCTTGCGATTGTGTTTGATACGGATTATGCGGGTGTGACGAGTGCAGAGAAATTGCACGAGTTCTGCACAGCAAACGGCATTCACGCGCACATCGTCACGCTGCCAAAGCTCCAACAACAACGTTCTTCTTCCGACCCCAAACCAGCGCTCAACGACGTTGCGGATTACGTGACGAGCTTCGGGTTTGATGAGGAACTTCGTTCGGCGCTTGCGCTTCCTCCCCTCCCCTCTGCTTTTCAGCAGCTTGCATCAAGCACCTTGCAGCAGATGGTCGCCATCCCTGCGCTGCAAATGCAAATTCAAAAACACCTCGCCGAATCGCCAGAAACTCTCACTGCGCTTGGTCGCCTTATCCATGAACACCCACGCTTGTACCTTCACGCACCGACGGGTTGCGGCAAAACGTACACCATCCTGCGGCATGTTGCCGCCGAACGGTTGGCGGAGGGTAAACGAACCATCATCGCCCAACCGACGATTGCGCTCGTGCAGCAAATCAATAATGAATTTGGTGATTTGAACCCCGTTTGTATCACGGGTGAGGATAACGCGCTCACGCTCTTGGAAGCACGAACGCGGAACTGTATCACCGTCTGCACCTACGACGCACTGCATAAGGTTCTGCATGGCAATGTTGCAACGGGCAATCACTCGTTGTTGGATGAGGACGATGTGTTGTTGGTCGTGGATGAAGCGCACGTGATGGTGCATGATTATCATTTCCGGCAGGGTGTGATGATTGCGCTTTTGCGTGACCTCTGCCGTGCCACAGAACGCGGGCATCATGTTCTGTGCATGAGCGGCACGCCAAATTTGTTGTTTCATCACACCTCCGACACCGAGCTTGGCGCATTCACCTACTGCACGGTACAGGCACACGAGCGAACGCCCGTGATTGCCGCCCGCGTTGGCTACACCGACCGCAAACGTGCGGCGGTGGATGTCGTGCTCTGGGCAAGGAACACACATTCTACTGGTTCGGTGCCAACGCGTGGAGCGCGTGGTTCAATCATCGTCCGCCTCAACAGTCTGAAAACCCTCCGCGCTACTAAAGCCGCGCTTGTACGCGAGGGCGTGAACGCAGACGACATTGACATCATCTGCTCCGACGACCGCGACATCTCACCGGAATACCACGCCATCACCACACAGAGCCGCATCACCCGTCCGATTGTGCTGACCACTTCCCTGTTGGATTGCGGCGTGAATATTTTGAATGCCGACATTCACACGGTGGTGGTGTTTGACGAGACCGACCCGACGGCGATTGTGCAGTTTGCTAACCGATTCCGGGGGGTGGAAAAAGTAAAGCTGTTGTTGTATGCGAAAGAGAAGAAAAAGAACGTGAAGAAAGACGACCCCTCACACTCTCTCGCGGACAATTCCCCTTTGTCCTGTCTTCAGGATGAAGGGGTGGCGCACCGTCTTCGGGGTGACGGGGTAGCGCTTTCCACCAACCACGACGCTCAGCCTATCGAAGAGCTACCCCGTCAGTCTGCCGGAAGCCGCCAGACTGCCACCCCTTCACTGCGAGGACGCTGCGAAGGGGAATCTCGTAATGAACCTACACTACAACCACAACAATATCACTTTCCTTTCGCTCCTGATGTTCACACGCGCGGTGTTGCCTTTGATCGGATGTTCACACGCCGCTTGGCGGACGCGGTGGATTGGGCATACCTCTACCCGCGAATGCAAGGACAAGACCGCCCTACGCCCTACCTCGTTGGCAGCCAACAGTTTTTGGTCTCCGCCAATTCGTTTATTGTGTTTGACCACCACGATAAACATTGGCACGTGAATATCATCGGCATTGCGGCGGGTGTGGAACAATCGTACAGGGCAACGCTTACGGGCGAGCGACTGATGCAGGCGTTGGAACACTACGGCATTCAGGTGGTGACGGTGGAACGATTGTTGTGTTTGGATGAATGCCCACTTGAGACCGAAGATAATCCCAACGATTACCTACCAGATGAGCTTAGTTCTACCGATGAGCAAGAACAATTGAGCGCTGCACGTATGGAGGCATTCACTACCCCGCTTTGTTCGCAAACCACGCTTGATGCCGTGAGCGCGGAACAACGCGAACGCGACCAAAACGACGAGCGCATCACGCTCACGATGATTGCCGAAGCGCCCGACCTCTTTTTTGAGACGTTGTTGTTTACAACAACCGCCACCGCTTCGGATGCAAGTCTCCGTGCTGCCGTGCACAGGCATTGCACGATAATCAACACCAAGCACCAAAGCGCAGAATCCAAAGAGCTTGCCGCAAAACACAAACAGTTGTTCCGCAGCGCGTACCCCGAACGCTACGGACGTCGCTACATGCTCATGCGCGACCGCGCAACAACACACGAACAAGCCGTCACGCTCATCGAACGATTCCGTGATGCACGACAGTGGGCAGATTTTGTGGCGGGGCTGGCAACCCTGCAACGGTTCGCACTGCCACAGCTTGGCATTGAGCAAGAGGACATTCTTGATAAAGCCACCCTCGTAAGCGCTGACCGTGACCGCAACATTCGCACGGTGGTGTTCAATACGGTGCGGCGGGGCTGCACATTCGCGGGTGTGCATGGCGAGCGGCATATTCCAAATGCGGTGCATCGTTTGAGCGACCTCAGTGATCGGATGAAACCGTTTGTGAGTGCGGAGTGGGGCGTGTCTCAAAAACGGGCGATTGCGTTTGTGCGGGCGATGTTTGATGTGCGGTATGTGCGGGAACGAGAGGTGAATGAAAATGGCAAACAAATCATGGGTGGGTATTACGAGTTTGCGGTGGACGAACGCACGGGCGCACCGCTTGTAAAAACGCTCACGGACTTTATGAATGCGTGTGGGATAGACGGCGAGGCGTACAGCGAGCAGTTTGCACAGGAGGTACGAAAGGTGATGGCAGCGAGGGTGGTGTCGGTATCGTCTGCTTCTTTAGGTTTGTACGTTGAGTAGAGTAATAATATACTTCTCACCGACTGAACGTACAGTGCGAAACAACATTTGAGCAGAAAAAGAGCTATGTTTGTAAAAGCAAAGAACAACAAAAGTTTCACATTGTAGGAGCCGAACGATGATTATTGCTATCGTCAACAACAAGGGTGGTGTGGGCAAGACTACGACTGCCGTGCATATAGCGTATGCCTTGATTCAGCAAGGGAAGAGCGTGTTATGTGTGGACATGGATGGGCAAGCAAATTTGCTGATGCACTTGTTCCCTCTTGAAATGATTTACGATATGAAAGATGCAAAAGGAGTAACAAAGCCGTCAATCCTGCATCACGAATCGGGAATAGATGTCCTCCCGCTGTCCTTTCATGTTGTATCTCAAAAGCAATACGCCTCGCTTATTGAGAGTGTTGCCAACAACTATGATGTCGTTTTGTTGGATTGTCCGCCTTCCTTAGAAACACGGACGCTTGGAGCGTTAGACGCAGCAACAGCAGTTTTGATTCCCACTGAAGCAGAATCACTCAGCTTTAACGGTTTGACAAGTCTTATCGAAATGGCTCAGATGCGAAACCTTGCTGTTATCGGTATTGTGGTAACGCGGTTTGAGAAGAAAAAAGCTGCACACAACTTTTATTTACCGCTCATTGCCAAAGAGTTCCGCTCGCTTTTTTCAGGGGCTGTTATCCCCAACAGTGCAATTTTCCCATCTGCTTCGGCAATGCAGCGCGTCGGATATGATTGGAATGGTAAGAAGGCAAACCCTGCGCTTGATGAATACACAAAATTAGCGACAAAAATAGGAGCAATGATATGAGTAAAAAGTTTGCTCCGAATCCCACGCCAAGTCTGCGCCGTGTCCAGTCTATGAGAACAGGCGTGAGCTTGTCTGCCATAAAAAATATGTCGGTGGACGATATACAGGTGAATCCCAAGAACACGGTCTATTTTGTTCGAGAAACGTCGGAGTATTTTCAGCGATTACGAGAAGACATTGAAAAGCGTGGTGTTGTCGTGCCACTGCTGATAAAGCAAGATGGAACACTCTTGGCTGGGCATAATCGTTTGCACATCGCACGAGAAATCGGGTTGCGTTTTGTTCCCGTGCAGACGGTACAGGAGGAGCTTACCGAACGGCAGGAGCAAGAATTTATTATCAACGACAATCTTTTGCGTCGGCACTTAACGATTGAGGAGCGTATGCACCTCTATAAGATATTGTTTCCCGAATTTGAAACCATTCTTGCTTTAGGCAAACGTGGAGGCGATAAAAAAAGTGCGGCGTACAAAGCGGTAAAAAAAGAACATAATCAAAAAGACATTGTCGTTTTGAAAAAATCTTCGGCGCAAGGAGCAGGGGAAAAGCCACTGACAACTATCCATGACCTTGCAGAAAAAATTGCCGCGACGACAGGGCAGAATATTTCGACCGTAAAACAGCAAATCACTCGTGCTAAACGTGGCAGCCTGACGCAAGAAAAGAGTCAACGAAAAACGCAGACAGAAAAGGTTGCCTCGCGCGGTACATCAGCAGCAAAAAATAATCAAAACGACAGTGTCGTTTTGATACAGCGTTTGGATTCTGTGTTACAAGACGTTGCTTCTGCGCCGTCTGCCGTACAGAGCAAGGTGCGTAAGAAATTGGAAAAGTTTTTGATAACATTGTAAGCGTAGAGGGGAGGGATTATTGAACTGCTTTCATCTTGCTGCTACTTTGAAACGTGTACTCGTTGGTGGGTAATGGTAGTGGACGTTTTCAGAACAAGCATATATGCACCATCAGCAATGTTGTTGATGCGGATTTCGTATTATTTCATAATGTGGATACTACCTGTTTGGTAGGAAGTTCCAATTTTTAAACGAAAAAAATAGAGACCTGCAACAACACTACTTGCATCCCAATTGAATTGCTGTTTGCCGACTGTATAACGTCCTCGAACTGGCTCTGCAATTTGCCTACCTACAATGTCAAAAATTGTCATTGTTACATCTGTTGATTCCGGCAGTACGCAAGCAACAGAAACAAAATCTGAGGCTGGGTTTGGTGCAACGTTGACTGCTAAGGTTGAATCAGATAATGACGACATTGCAATATTAAATTTTACGAGGATTAAATTACCTACAGAGGTATTTTTTGACATAACTATATTTGTTGCCGTTGCTGCCATTGCAATGCAGTCATCATTGGGGTATTTACTATTGGCAAGCTCCCATGTTTGACCTTGGTCTGAAGAGATAAATAATCCCACGGTCTTTACCGAGAGAAGAATAACATCGTGGAATATAGTACATGCTAATATTTTTCCCTGTGGTACATCGGTCATAGTACGCATCCATGTAATACCGTCATCTGTCGAACGAAAAATACCTTTATCGGTTGCGGCTATCAGAAATTTTTTTCCAACGGCAAAAGCACGAATGGTATCGCGTTGCACAATATGGCTCGCCCATGTTGCACCACTATCAATGGAACGGAAAATAACCCCATTAGCTGTTCCGACCAATAAAGCAGAGGCGGTTGCTGTGGAACAGCCCCCTAAAAAACTGGACAAAAAAATCATATTTTTGGTATCACTTTTTT
>JANYIG010000169.1 GCA_025358765.1 Candidatus Kapaibacterium sp. | reverse complement strand
TCGTTTGTTGCCAAGTTCTTCAAACAGGGCAAGCGCTTTTCCGAAATATTCCAACGCGGAGGCATAATTGCCCATCTCGCTGTAAACGCCTCCAAGGTTCAATAACCCACTTGCAATCCCCGCTTTGTCGCCCGTTTCTTCCGAGAGCGCGAACGCCTTGAAGTACAAGTCCAGCGCCGCGTCGTAGTTCCCCTGCCGCCTCTGTACACCTCCCAGACCGTTATACGCCGCCGCTTCTTGTCGTTTGTCGCCCGCCGCACGAGCGAGCGCGAGCGCTTCCTCTGCCGCGCGTTGGGCTTCCGGGTAGGAGCCTTGGTTTATGTACGAATTCGCAATCTCATTTTTCGCCCGTGCCGCTTTTGTCGCCGAGCCGCAGGGCAAGCGCGTAGGCAGCTTCGGCGGTGGCGCGTTGTTGGGCGGGGTCTCCGCTTTGTTCAAATGCAAGCTCGTTCATCAGGCGGACTTTGGCGGTGTCGTCCTTTGCGGTTTTCAGGAGCGTTTGCAGGGAGTCGAGTTTGCTCATTTGAGCGCAGAGCGTGCCTGCGGCAAGCGGCAGTGCGAGGCAAACAATACACAGAAAACGAAGTACAAACGAATGAAGTATATGCGAACGGTTCATAAACGAACGGGTTAAATACAAAACAGAGAGGTTAATTGCGGGGGGCAATATACGCAAAAGCGTTTGAGGAGCAAAGGGGGGCGAGAAGAAGCAGCCGTTCTACGATTAAGAAGCCGTAGGACGGCTAACGGCTTGAACGGTTTTCGGCTCCGACAAGAAACCACGTCCGCATCACGCCTTTGCCCTTGACTTCAACTTCCCCGCGCTCCTCGAAGATAAATTGGTCATTTGTCGTGGGTTGGTCATTTGTCATTGGTGCTTGGTCATTGGGTTCGCTTGTGACTAATGACGAATGACCACTGACCGATGACAATCTTTTGTACACCTCTTCCGTGCAGTGTATTTTTCCCGGCTCGCCGTGCGCCTCCATCCGCGAGGCAGTGTTTACCGTGTCGCCCCAAAGGTCGTAACTGAATTTTTGAGTGCCGATAACGCCCGCCACCGCTTCTCCGGTGTGAATGCCCACACGCATTTGCACCGGATGAGCGCCAAGCTCTTTGCCGTCCAGCACCCATTGCATTTTCACCGCGTCCAACGCCGATTGTGTCTCCAGCGCAAAACGCGCCACACGTTCGGTGTGGTCGGGAACGGGGACGGGAATACCGCTTACAACCATGTAGGCATCGCCAATAGTTTTGATTTTCTCCAGACCGTGTTTGAGCGCCAGAGCATCCAATGCCGTAAATAGGCTGTCCAGCAGTTCCACAAGCTCTTGAGCATTCACGCCCGCCGAAAGTTTTGTGAACCCCACGACATCGGCAAAAAGTACCGTGACGGCTTGAAAATGTTCGGCAATGCGGGTTTCGCCGGATTTCATGCGCTGGGCAATCGGGGCGGGAAGAATGTTCAAAAGGAGAGTTTCGGATTGTTTGTGTGCCTCTTCGATTTCCTCGTTTTTTTCTTGCAGCGCAGCGTTGGCAAGCTGAATAACAGCGGACTGCTCTTGGAGTTGTGTGTTGGAAAGCTCGATTTCGCGGGCTTGTTCGGTTTGAATCTCCATTTGCCGACTGATTTCCGTGTTAGCCTCTGTAAGCTCCGTAGTGCGGGCTTCCACCAACCGCTCCAGCCTCTCGGCTCGCTCGCTCAACCGCCGCGTGCGATAACGAAAACCGCGATACACGCCGCTTGCAGCAAACACCGCGCATAGACCATAAAACCACCATGTCTCCCAAAAATGCGGCGCAATAAATAAACTCGCCGCCGCGCCCGTTTCATTCCACACGCCGCTCCCATTGCAGGCTATCACGCGAAAACGATAGTTTTTTCCTCGCGGCAAACTCGTGTAATACGCCGAACGCCGAGCGCCCGCGTCCACCCAATCTTTGTCGTACCCCTCAAGCATATACTTGAACCGCACGCGCTCCGTCGCACTGAAACACGGCGCGGTATAGTGAAATTCGAGCTTCTCTGCGCTTGCGGGAAGCCGGTCAGCGGCTGATGTGTTCTCGTTTGTACCGCTCGCCAAAGACCAATGACCACGAACAACTTCCCCATCCACAATCATTTCCTCAATAATCACGGGCGGCGGAAGCGGGTTAAGATAGACGTTCTTTGGGTTCACCACAACGGCACCTTCCACGGTCGCAAACCACAAACGCCCCTGATTGTCTTTCCAGCCTGCAGGGCTGCCCCTGTTGCACTCGGCGCTTTTCATGCCGTCCGGGATTCCAAAGGCGCGGAAGGAAATCCGGGTGATTTTTCCGTCGGCAAAATCATTCAAATCCTGCTTGGCAGTGCGGTAAATTCCTTTATTGCACGATATC
>JANYIG010000010.1 GCA_025358765.1 Candidatus Kapaibacterium sp. | reverse complement strand
TTGAAGTTGAGATGAATTCCTGAAAACCACATCAAACCTTACGCGCAAGAACCCCACTCAATCTCCCCTTATAAGGGGAGAAGCAAGACGCAACACGTCTTCGTGGCGGCTTGCAGAGGGGTGATGCGCTTGAGGGTAGTCAAGGTTACCTAAACTTAAATTAAAAGAAAAAGTAATTTCATCTAAACTTCAATCGTAGTGCGACTTACAACTGACGATATAGATTGTCTCGTCGGTCACCTTATAGACTAAACGATGTTCATCGGTAATACGCCGTGACCAGCAACCTTGCAACTCGTGTTTAAGTGGTTCGGGCTTGCCAACTCCCGAATATGGCTCGCGCTGTATCTCTTGTATAAGACGGCGCAACTTTTTGAACATCGTAGGATTGTCAATCGCCCAATCATTATATTCATTGAATGCTTGACCATCAAAGAGAATCTTCCGCATTCCATCCCTCCACTGTGACCTCAACAAGATTACTCCCTTGTGCGATATTTTGTAACGAACGAAGGAGACGAGTGCGTGTGTCAATGTTAGCGAGGAGATATGTCGTATCGTCGCGTTCATCGGTCGTTTCGTGCGAGACCACAGCGGTCACATCTACCTCCGTACCCTCGGGCAGCGTAGATAGCTCCGGTGCGGTAATTTCAATAACGCCTCCTTTTTTCACAACGACGTGTTGTTTGATAGCTGTCAGCATATAACACTCCCAAGTAAATATGGCTACTATTTTGGTTTATTGACGTATGATATACCTAAAAACTACCGCTAATCAATCCCGCAAATCACATACGCATCTTGCGCGGCGGCATCGGCGTAAAACTCTGCCAACTCGCCAAATTCCTCAAGAGCTTCCTCAGCTACGTCTTTCTCATTTTTAATGCTGGCAACAAATTTTTGGAGATGTTCAGCGAGCTTAACAACCTCATCCGGCGTGTGGTAGCCAGCTTCGCCGTAGTTAAGTTCATAGTCTTCCAGCACGTTCGTAGCGGATACCGCCCGAAACAAGGGATGACTCCGCACCGCGGGCGAGACCTCGAAATCATCAGGATTATCCCCCGCTTGTTTGGCTATTTCGCGGAATATTGGAACCAAAAGGTTCTCGAAATCGAGGTCGAACATATCCACCTCAACATCTTCAAAGTCCGCAGCAGCGGTAGCGCCATCCTCGCTGTCCTCGTCGAACAAAAACGAATCCAGCACGGAATAATCCTCCTGAATTTGGGCGAAAAGTTCAGGGCTTGCGTTGAGCATAACGGCAATCATAGACATAGTGATTTTCCTTTCGGTTTTCCTTGCAAATTTTCTTTGTACACAAATTGATATTACACAAAAGCGGACATCAATAACCTTAGTTACGAATTTTTCATCAAAATAAAATCACCAATCACGAGTGCATCCAAACCCGTCGAGAAGAAGCAGCGAAGCGCATCCTGTGGCGTACAGGCTGTTGGCTCGCCCTGCACGTTGAACGATGTATTAATCAAAATTCCATAGCCAGTGAGCTTCTCGAATTCATCCAACACGCTCCAGAACAACGGATTCACGTCTTTCGTTACGCGCTGCACCCGTGCCGTGCCGTCAACATGAACGCAGGACGGAATGTTTACGCGTTCTGCCTCGACTACTGGCAACGCTACATTCATAAACAAAGCGTCGTGTTTGGCTGCGTCGAGAGCAATAAAACGCTCATAGCTCTCCGCCTTGATGGACGGGCAAAATGGTCGCCAATGCTCGCGGTGTTTTACTTCGAGGTTGAGTTTATCCTTCATCTCTTTGCCGAGCGGACTTGCAAGGATAGAACGCGCACCGAGCGCACGTGCACCGATTTCCATGGAGCCTTGCATCCAGCCTATAATCTTGCCATCTGCCAGCATTCGTGCGGTTTCTGCGGCAAGTGTTGCGGCACTCGTCATTTTTCGATAGCTGACTTTAGCATTCTCAAGTGCCTTTTCAATGACCTCATTGGAGTACGACGGTCCCCAATACGCATGATTCATCGTAAAGCGTGGATTAGCGCCGTGTTCTTGTGCTGCCAGAAGCGCCGCGCCCATCGAAACGCCGTTATCGGTAGCGGCAGGCTGCACAAAAAAATTTTCCACGACATCCATTTGGGCAATTTTGCCATTCATCGCACAATTCATCGCCACGCCGCCCGCCAGACAAACGTTTTTTAAGCCTGTTTGTCCGTGCAAATGTTTCACCATCGTCATCACCGTTTGCTCCAACCGCCATTGCACGGCGAATGCGAGGTCTGGGTACGGCGCGTCAAGGGCTGACTGCCCTTTGGGACGCGGCGCACCGAACAACGCCACAAATTCATCGGTGAATCGCCGTCCGTAGCTATGTTTGCCAATAAAGCGCATATAAGGATTCACGGCGTATTCGCCAGTTTCGGCATCGAACGATAAAACCTTGTCGAGTTTATCTTGTAGTTCTTGGTTATATGTGCCGTAGGAAGCCAATCCTGTGACTTTGCCTTCATCCATGTACGGTTGGAAACCCAAAAACTCCGTGAACGTCGCATACACTCCGCCTAACGAATGCGGCAACTTCTGTTCTTGAAGAACTTCGATGCCCTCTTTTGTGCCTTTGGCAAGCATGGTACATACTTCCTCGCCGGAGCCGTCAATGCTGACAATATTCGCCGCCTCAAAACCCGATGCGTAAAACGCCGACGCTGCATGCGAGAGATGGTGCGAGTAATATTTAATGGGCGGAACCTTGTTTGTGGACGAGAGCGAGCGCAAGCCTAATCGTAGCGTTTGCGCGATACGGTCAGGATGATAGAGGTTCAAGCGGTATGCTTGTTGGAGTTTGTTGTACGCTTCGGTGTCATTGTATTTTGTGTATTGCTCCTCGTAGAAAATCGGCGCTTCCATTGCATAACGCGTACAGTCCCATCCGTAAGCGATAACATCAATCTGGTCAAGGTTTACACCTGCTTTTTCCAAACAAAAACGCGCTGCTTTGAAGGGAAAATCATTCGGCGAGGTTTTAATGCGGTTAAAACGTTCTTCCTCTGCCCATGCAATAAGGATTCCATCCATCACCAAAGCGGCACTGGGATTGGGTCCGGGGGCAAACATACCAAGAATATTCATAGAAGTTCTAAAAATGTCATGAAATTTGATTCAAAATGTACGTTAATGTTGGACAACGAGCGGTGTTGAAATCCGAGCGTTGGCGCTGGTCAATGTCAAAATATAAAATCCCGATGGGATATGCTGCATGTTGAGTTGACCGTTATATTTAGATTGTTCATTGTCGGTAGAAAAAAGCGTTGTTTCACCCTGCGCCACAATCTGCCCTATGATATTCGATACAATGAAAATTATTTTTTGTGCACGCTCTGAAGCATTTGCTTGAGCATCTGTTTGAACTATCACATCCACAATATCTGCTGTTGGCGAGGGATAGAGCATAATTTTTGCAATTGCCGCGGCGAATACAGTGCTGGAAAGTGTGGGAGTACACCGAGAGGAATCTACACGATACGTATTGAGTAAGCCCGTAGCCACCAACGGTACACGTGTCAGCGTACATTCGCTTGTTGGGATAAGGAGTGTATCGCGGAATTCTCCAAGGTCTGGCGGCGCAAAACAGATGCTCAACGATGCTGTTGCTAATGCGGGAATCGTAAAGGGAAGTTGCGACAGCGGAACGGAAAACACTGTATTGTGCGATGTATATGCTTGTTTGACCTGCAATGGCGTTGAAAGGAGGTTCCGAAGTGTTACTGTCGCACAGGTCATCGTTGCGCTGGAGCTTAATCTCAGTGCCTTATTTTCCAAAGGAGACGTAATGGCAAGAACAGATTGCGGTTCAACGGTTCCCGCAAGGCTTGCGGATAGATTGCCAGAGGCAAGAGCTTGTAACTGAAATGCACCGCTTAAAGCAGGATTTTGGAGGCGAATGAGTACAAGCGCTGTTTCTGACGGTAGCGTAGTCAACACCTCCAATATAACATTTGTGCTACGAGAGAAGTCAAGCAGAATGCGTTCAACTTGTTGCGGCGATGTGGCTCGAACTTGGATGGTATAGGTGGTGCAGGTTTGTGCCACTATTGTAAGAGACGGCGCAACATTTGGGGCGGCTTGCACTTGCGTTATTTTGCGAATACGATTATTGAGATAATCGGCAACGTAAACAACTCCATTATTATCTACTGCCAAGCCAATCGGCTCGTTAAACCTCGCTGTTGTAGCCAATCCGTCAGCAAGTCCTGCTACTCCTGCTATGCCCGCAATCGTCGTTACCACACCTGCTGGTGTGATTTTGCGAACGACATTCCCGATTTGATCACCGACATAGACATTTCCATTTCTATCCACCGCCATACCATATGGATTGTTAAATTGTGCTTGTGTACCAGAACCGTCCACCGTACCTTGAACGCCGCTGCCAGCAAAAACGCTAAAAACACCTTGCGGATTCATTTTCCAAATTTTATTGGCGAAATATGCTGCAATATACAGCATACCCGAAGCATCCATCGCCAAACCAGCGGAGTACCCGCCTGTATATCCTGGAATTGTTGTCACTATACCCGTCGGAGTAATTTTGCGAATCGCCTGATTAAACCAATCTGCCACATAAAGATTACCGTACCTGTCAAAGGCAAGACCATGTGGGGAGTGAAACTGCGCTGTCGTTGCTGAACCATCGGCAAAACCAATTGTGCCGCTGCCAGCAAACGTACTCACCGCACCATCGGTCGTAATTTTACGAATCACTTGATTGTAAGAATCCGATACATACAACACACCGCTCGCATCAGCAATAACATGAGTTGGTGTATAGAATTG
>JANYIG010000008.1 GCA_025358765.1 Candidatus Kapaibacterium sp. | reverse complement strand
TTGAAGTTGAGATGAATTCCTGAAAACCACATCAAACCTTACGCGCAAGAACCCCACTCAATCTCCCCTTATAAGGGGAGAAGCAAGACGCAACACGTCTTCGTGGCGGCTTGCAGAGGGGTGATGCGCTTGAGGGTAGTCGAGGTTATCTAAACTTCAATTTTTGACTACTACGTTGTCGAGAAAGTTTTTTAATGTGCACATTAGCATTCTTTAGCATTCTCACACTTTCCATCGCTCCGCTTATGAAACTGTTTGCCTTTGTTACCGCGCAGCGTTCTCGCTTTAGAGCCGCCAACGATAAACTTTCGTTGGAGCAACGACACGAAGGTATGCCATTTCGTACAAAACTGATTGTTACGAGTGTTGTGGCGATGCTCCTCGTGATTTTCAATAATGCTCTCCTATTCACCGTTCTTCAAGACTATAAAAACAGTAGCGAGCTTATCCCCATCACATACGTCATTTTTGACACGCTGATAACCATAATCGCCATTATTACCACGAGTTTTGTGTTGCTACGGGGTGTGAACCGTGCAATACAAGAAGTTGTGTCAGCAATGCGCTATATCGGAGAGGGTGATTTTACGTATCGTATCCAGCGTTTGAACTCGTTTTATGCAAACGGTGTTTTGGCGAAGGCGGTAAATTCTATGGCAGAACACTTGGCGGCGATAGATGGCACATTACGAACAGAAATTAAAGAGGCTGAGTCGGCAAAAAAACGTACTGAACAAGCGCAGAGTGAACTTTTTGATGCTTTTACTACACTCAAAAGTTGTGAGAAAGCACTCAATACCGTTGCTATTGTCGCCCACACCAATGCCGAAGGCATTATTATTGATGCCAACGACAATTTCTGTCGTATTAGTGGTTACTCGCGCGAGGAACTTTTAGGGAAAACGCACCGCGTCGTCAATTCCGGTTATCATCCGAAAGAGTTTTTTGTTGACCTTTGGAGAACAATTACCGCTGGACAGGTGTGGCGGGGCGAAGTCAAGAATAAAACAAAAGACGGACGATTTTATTGGGTGGATACTATTATCGCCCCAGAGATTGACAATGAAGGAAAAACCATAGGATACGTTGCGCTGCGAATGCTTATCACCGACAAAAAAGAAGCAGAAGAATTGCTGCGGACGGCAATGGCAGAAACTGAAGATTTATACCAAAACGCACCGTGTGGTTATCATTCGTTGGATGCCAATGGCGTATTTATTCGCATCAATGATACCGAACTTAAATGGTTCGGATACAGCAGGGAAGAACTGATAGGCAAACGAAAAAAAATGGATTTATTGACGAAAAATAGTCAAGAAGTGTTTCAACAAGCATTTGCAGAATTGGTCAAAGATGGTACGTTACGTGAATTAGAATTAACGTTTATTAAAAAAGACGGTTCGACTATAACCCTTCTTGACAGCGCCGATGCCATTTATGACGAAAAAGGACAGTTTACCCACACCCGTTCAACGCTCTTTGACATCACAGAGCGCAAAAAAATGGACGACAAAATCAAAGAGAACAATGTGTTTCTCAAAATAATTACCGATACCTTGCCAAGTATGATTGCATATTGGACACCCGATTTGCGGTGTACTTTTGCCAACAAGTATTTTTTAGAATGGTTCGGCAAAAATCATGAAGAAACAATCGGCATTGATAAGCGCGAACTGCTTGGTGACACTCTTTATTACGAGAACGAACCGCATATTCTCGGCGCTTTAGAGGGAAAAACACAATTATTCGAGCGAACATTAGTAAAATCTAATGGTGAAATCGGTCAGACATTGATACAATATATCCCCAATATTTCCAATGGTCGTGTTCTTGGCTTTGTAGCATTAGTAACGGATGTTACGGAAATTAAAAAGACAGAAACCAACTTAAACGATGCCCAAGCATTGGCACATGTTGGCTCTTGGGAGCTTGATTTGAGAACACACTGCTTATTATGGTCAAAAGAAATGTATCGCATTTTTGAGATGGAGGATATGCCCGCCGATAAACTGTACGATACCTCACGAGGCAAAGTTTATCCTGAAGATCGCGAAAGGCTTGATAGAACCATCAGTGAAGCCATGGAACAAGGAAAGGAATTTACAGTTGAGCATGCTCTGATGGGCAAGGACGGACAGAAAAAATATGTGTCCGTAACGGGAAGCATCACCACGGACAGCAGTGGGAAAATGAAAGCGGCAAAAGGTATTGTTCAGGACATCACCGAACGCAAGCGGGCGGAAGAAGAGCTTCGGAGAGCAAAGGAACAAGCTGAAGCCGCAAACCAAGCGAAATCAGAGTTCCTTGCGAATATATCGCATGAACTCCGAACGCCCATGAATGCGGTGTTGGGATTTGCTCAGGTGTTGCGCGAATCGGTGAAAGAAGATAATCAGCGTCGTTATGTCGAAACTATTCTCACCAGCGGCTCCACGTTGTTGGCAATTCTCAACGACCTCTTGGATCTCTCGAAGATTGAAGCAGGAAAGCTGGAGTTAATAAGCGAAGAGACAAACGTCCTGCGCCTTATCACCGATGTCGCCAGGATGTTTTCGGAGAGTGTAGCCACAAAAAATTTGGCATTGTATCTTGACATAGACGAAGCCCTCTCAACCCCTATACTCGCCGATGAGGTCAGACTTCGGCAAGTGTTGTTTAATCTCGTGGGTAATGCGGTGAAATTCACCGAGAAGGGAAGCGTAAAAATTTTAGCACGATGGCACTTTGCAACCGACGATACGTCGCCGTCGTCGCCTAATGTGAATTCGAGTACTACAAATTCGAGTACTACAAATTCAAGTACCACAAAAAGGCTTCTTATTGTGGAGGTGGAGGACACGGGTATTGGGATTGCTCCAGAATACCAAGAGAAAATTTTCGAGCCATTTGCACAACGAAAAGGTCAAAGTAACCGTTTATACGGCGGCACCGGTCTTGGGTTATCTATTGTGAAACGGCTCGTATCGCTGATGCAAGGCACAATAGAACTGCACAGTACGCTAGGCATTGGTACGCTCTTTCATTTTGAATTGCCATTTAATTTTGCACGCCCGTTGTCAGCGCCAAAGGAACAGAAGCTTGAGCAGCTTCATATAAACGTCATGTTCGATTCTCCGTTGATTCTGGTTGTTGATGATGCAGAATTCAATCGTATGCTCATGCGATCTATGCTTGATTCGCATAACGTTCGCATCACGGAAGCCGAAAATGGTCGCGTTGCACTACGCATAGCGCAAGAGCAGCATCCCGATATCATCTTTATGGATATACGAATGCCCGAAATGGATGGATTCGAGGCGGCACAGGCTATAAAGGCGAACAATACGTTGCGGTCAATTCCAATATTCGCAATGACAACATTAAATTCCTCGGAAGCAATGTTATCTGACAGGACGCTCTTTGATGAGTATTTCGTAAAGCCAATTAAGGTTGACCGACTATTAGCTGCCATGATGCGCTTTCTGCCCTATAACGATGGCAACAAAGAGGAATCTATCCAGACCATGTCCTTATCGCCCTCGAATTCAAGAGGAGAGGAACAGGGGAACCCATCAAACAATCATTCATTCCCACCTCTGGCACCAGAAGCGCTGGCACGATTGCCCGAACTTATTGCAGTACTCCGCACAGAGTTGCTAAAACAATGGAGTACGTTTGGCGCTGGACTTCCACTATTTTCTATAGAAGCGTTCGGAGCTGAATTGCGGGCGCTTGCCGATGAATATGACGTGCCCTCGTTAGCACAGTTTGGCTATCATCTCGAACAGCAGGCTCATTATTATGAATTAGAGGCGCTTCCATCAACGCTTGCAACATTCCCTCAACTTATCGAAGAGCTTATTCATATACACGCCGTTTCGTCAAAGGAGACATAATGAAAACGATTTATGGCAAGAACAATGGCACCGCCAACGTGACAACAGGCAACCTCATCATGGTGGTTGACGATACACCGGACAATATTAAAACCGTAGGTGAGTTGTTGCGTGGACAAGGGTACCGCATTATCGCAGTAACAAGCGGCGAAGC
>JANYIG010000167.1 GCA_025358765.1 Candidatus Kapaibacterium sp. | reverse complement strand
ATAAATTCCTGAAAACCGCATCAAACCTTACGCGCAAGAACCCCACTCAATCTCCCCTTAATAAGGGGAGAAGCAAGACGCAACACGTCTTCGTGGCGGCTTGCAGAGGGGTGATGCGCTTGAGGGTAGCCAAGGTTATCTAAACTTAAATCCCTTTGATTGCCACAAACTTGGATCAATATTTAAGCGAACAGCGTGAGTTCTTTACCATTCAGATAGGGTTCGTCGAGAAAAATTTTCGCTCGAAGCGAAAAACATCACAGAGATGTATAAAATTCCACGCTTGTGGACACAAGTGAGGATGGGAAGCCTTATTTCTGGCAGCAAATTATGGCTTTACACAACCAAAGTAAATACTGAAAATTCAGTATTTACGGACAAAAATTTCCAAGATTACTGCCCCCATTCTTACCCGTGTAGTCATCAAAAAAAGCGGGAATTTTGACTAATTCGTTCTCTCCCCTCTTTTTTTGTGATGATTTATTTTCCTTGTCGCGCCATTTCGTATGATTGCCCGTGCGATAAATCAAGGTATTTCAGCTTCTCGAAGACCTTTTCAGCCATTGCTGTGCCTTTGAATAAATCGCAGAGTTCGCGGTATTTTGAATCAAAAAAGATTTGCATAATAGCGCTTCGATTCGTCATCTTGTCCTTGAACTTCGTCATGCGTGTGAGAATACCGTTGATGTCTTCTAATGCCTTCTGTTTATTCTCGCTCATTCCGTCCAAACCCGTGATGTAATAATCAATAAGCATCTTGCGGAAGTCGTCGTAACGAGCATCGTTCAAATCGCTGATGATATTGTAGCGGGTGAGTTCGCCCGGCTCACTGACGAGTTGATAACCAGTCGCTCCCGAAGCCGACGCACCGGATTGACAGATTTGTAACGCTCGTTGATACATATCGGAACCACCAAGTTCGTAGTACGAATCTAAATCCATTCCAAGCAACGTAAAAACATAGAAGTCAAG
Organism: Candidatus Kapaibacterium sp.; assembly: GCA_025358765.1. Classification (GTDB taxonomy): domain Bacteria; phylum Bacteroidota; class Ignavibacteria; order Kapaibacteriales; family UBA4661; genus JANYIG01. The sequence goes on along the minus strand of JANYIG010000167.1, from coordinate 8,913 downwards.
TAAACTGGAGAATTTGTCAAATCGAAAACTATTATACGTCAGCTCCGAACCGCGTGAATACTCAAAACCCCATTTTTTATCCAAAAATAAAAGCGTCACAGTCTTACGTTTGGATGCCCCTTTGGGGTCGAAGATGGCACGTTTTGCGTTGATAAGAAGTTGCGCGGCATAACTATTGTCTGTGCGGCTCATCAGCGTTATCGAAACGTCAATCTCGACCGGTTCGTCTTTCCAACGCAGTTTGTCCGCCTCGTTTTTGAACTCCTTGCCGGTAAAACTCTGCGTGTTCAAATAGCGCATCACATCTTGCTGCATCGTCAGAACGTCCTCGCGGCGCTCCGGGGAAATGAGGTCGTAATTGACCGACACCGTTGCCTTGATTTCCTGAGCATTTGCGGCAACAACGTTCATAATCATGCCGAAGCACAAACCGCTCAAAAGCATGCTTGCCGAAGCAATCATGCGAGAGTATCGAGAATACATAGTTTTTTTAGGGTTTTGCATTACAAGTTCTCCAACAATATTTTTCAGTGCTATGAAAGCACGGTGGTTCAACGATTACAGGATTATACGAGGTCATAAAATACGCCCCGTCCGACTGGTACGCAATATTTTCTTTGCACACCTTGTACCCAACGTGGTTGTACTCCTTTTTATGGCAAGCCTTCTTACCGTCATTTTTCTTGCGATACATTCTCAAAACGCAAGTGCTCAAGAGCTTCTCAGCACCCGACCGCTTACACTTCCTTTTGCCACCGATGCAACAGCGCTGCAACCCTTTGTGTTTGCCAATAATCCAGCACTCGCAACCATGCTCAACCGACCAATGCTTCATTGTACGCTTGCACCTTTACGATTTGGGCTTCGCGAGCTTTCGTCGGCATATATCCTCTATGCCTCACCAATTCAAGCCTTCGAGCAATCTAACGGGGCATTTTTTACTTCACTCAATGTATTGGGCGGAACCTTGTACAACGAACTGACTGCCTCCGTAGGCGCAGCGGCACAAGTTTCCGAAAGTATTGCGGTTGGCGTAGGCGTTGAGTATGCGCGTATCGGAATAAGGGACATATTGCCGTTGCAGCGTCTTTCGTGGCAATTCGGTGCATCGTTTTTACTCTCCGATTGGCTCACGCTTGGGCTTGCCGCGCACAATCTTGCACCTGTGAATCTTGGTTCTCGCTCGGAATCTGCTTCGTCGGGGCAAATTGGTTTCATTTCGTTTGGCATTACGGCATTACCAGATTTGTTGTTTGATGTTGGAACGGTGTTTTGGTTTAATCGTACCGCTGACTCGTCCTCGAACACGGCATCGGCACTTGCAATCGCGTTGAGCTACGAACCGCTTGAACGCTTACGAGTACGGTTTGGCGTTCAGGGCGCACCGCGTCAGGCTGAATTTGGCATTCGTTATAGTCTTACCGATATTGCCATCGCCGTAACCGCACACTTCCATGAATCGCTTGGCATCAGCCAGCAGATTGGTATTTCGTATTCTTGGTGAAACTTTATGAGGCATTTTTCCTTTTTTTATCGGTTGCAGCGCCTTTGCACAGTGGCTCTGTTTACGCTATTGTTCACGCCATTGCTCGTATTATTGCCGTCAACAGCTCTCACCCAGACGCTTCCGCCCGATTGCGACGAATTGCTCGAAGCCATTGCCCAAGAAACAAACGTTTCCCCGCAGACGGACATCATTGAGTATTACACGCAAAACCCGCTTTCTTTGCGCTATTCAACCGCCAAAGTGCTGTCAGCACTCCCGGGTTTTTCGCTCAGAACAGCACGGAGCATCATCAATTTTGTCAAAGATTATCCGAATACCACCTACGCGGAAATCCGTGATTCACTCAGGCTTTCACGGGAACAACGACTATTGCTTGAACAATGCACCACGCTTGCATCAGGACTCACCGACCTTCTCACCGGAGCGCTTCGTTACCGACTTCGTAGCCAGATTGAACTCAACCCAGTGCGCGGGTTTACAAGCGGTGTTTTTCAAGGCTCGCGCCCCGAAATTTATCAACGCCTTAGTTACCGCTCTCATAGCGGCTCTGCTGGTTCTTCCATGTATTCACCCGTGCAATACGAAACAAGTATTACCACCGAAAAAGATGCTGGAGAACGCTCATTGACGGATTTTTTAAGCGGCACGGCACGAATAACCGTTTCATCCACCGCACACACCACGAGCATCATTGCCGGCGATTACACAATAGAAAGTGGCACGGGGAACCTGCTCTGGCGTACCTACGCCAACCGCAAGGGCATTGACATCGTTGCGCCCGCCGTGCAATACAGCTTTGCCGTGCAGCCCTATCGCTCCGTGGTAGAACAACAATTTTTTCGCGGTGCGGCAGCCCAAACACGACTGATACTCTCCACGACATCAACGCTCAATATGATGGGTTGGGTATCGAGTACAAAACGTGCCGCAACACTTGATTCTACCGCTCGTATTGGTTCTGGCTTGTTACCCACCGCAACATCGCTTGATATGGATGGGCTTTTTCGCACGGCTTCGGAAATTGCCAAACGTGATGCACTCACAGAGCGTTCCGCTGGAGCAGGCGCGGAATGGTCATCGGAGAATGGCTCTACAGCATGGTCATTGGGCGCAACCGCGTTTGTGTTGGATTACAGCGCATTCATCACAAGCCGCTCCACATCATCGTTTTACGGCGCAAATGGCGTTCTTGCGTCTGTTTTCGGGAATGCCACGTTTGGGCAATGGTTTGTTACGGGCGAACTCAGCCGCGACGGGCAGGGAAACCCTGGCGGGCGCATTGGCGCTCAAACGAGCAACGATGCGTTGGAACTTGCTGCCGCGTTTCGCTCATTCTCAAGCGCGTTTCGTTCACCATTTGGCTCAAACTTTGGCGAATACTCGCAACCAGCAAACGAAACAGGGCTGTATTTGAGTTTGCTCTGGAAAGGCACAGAACATCTTCGGGTTCTGTCGTATCTTGATTTGTACGACACGCCATCCCCCACAACGACCGTTCCCACACGGGTTCACGGCGTGGATATTTTTTCGGAAGTACAATATTCTTTCAATGAAGGTTCGTTCGATGACAAACGGGTATTGGTGCGGCTTCGCTACGAAAATAAAACCGACGCAATGACTGTTCAAGACGCTTTCAACCGCGACACGCGTATTGTCTATGACCGTGAACGGGTTTCGGTTCGCGCAGAGCTTCAGCAACACTGTTCGGAATCCCTGCAAACCCGATTCCGCCTTGAATGCGTGACGGTTAATTTTGCAAACCACCGAGCAACGGAATACGGTGGATTAGTTTTTGGTGATATTGTTTGGCAGGCGCTTCCTCCCCTACGTGTGTGGGCGCGAGGCGTACTTTTTTCCACACCTTCGTTCGAGTCTGCGCTATGGCAATTTGAACCAAGCATACCCGGAACGCTCTCCAATCCACCGCTCTACGGCACGGGGCTTCGTGGAACGCTGACGCTGCGTTATGAACCATCGGTGTGGCTTTCGGTATGGCTCCGCGGAGAACTCACCAAACGCACCGATGTGGATGTGATTGGAAGCGGCTTGCTGCAAGTGCAAGGCAATGTCGTCGCTCGTTTGAGTATTCAAGCAGATGTCAAGCTCTGAAAGGAAACATCACCCGTGTGCGATAAATGGACGATGACGTAAAAATCGCAGAAGACAAAAAGCACATAGCACGGTTCCCGACTTTTTCTTAACTTTAGCTAAACTTTTTAATGGTACAGCCTACTCTAATTGAGTATAATAGGGGATTCAGATATTTGACATATCATTTTTACACATTTTTATCCATTTGTTAGGAGGAATACTTTATGCGATTTACATCCGTACTTCCACCAAAATTCACGACTATCCGACCGATAACACAGCTATGTGCCATATTTTTTGTGTTGACAAGCGTTATCACAACCGCATCAGCACAAGACTTGGACGTACAGGCAAATCTGCAAGCAGCTATTTTCAAAAAAGTTATGGGCTACGTGAAATTGGGCGGTGCGCCGAAAATTACGATTGTTTACCCTGCCAACGGCGCACGTGCTAAAGATGAGCTTTTGACACAGTTCAAAAACATGAGCATAGACTGTGATGCTGTCGAAGAAGGCAGTGCTGGCAAAGCTTCGGGGAATGTTGTCTATCTGGTTCCGGGCGTTTCTTCTGCAACGGCAAAAAAAGTGGAAAAAAAATTCGTTATTACGTGCAGTAAAGAACTCATCACCGACGGGCTGGCGGCAATGGCGGTTATCAGTGCTGGCGGCAAACCTTCGCTCCTTGCAAACATGACGAGCATCGGCACATCCGGTCTTGAAGTTGACCCACAGCTGTTCCGTATTGCTCAAAAAGTTGGTAATAGATAATACTAATTTTTTGACAAGCATTTCAAAGCCCGTCAACAGCGATGTTGCGGGCTTTTTTGTTCTTACTCATCACCAATGACGTGCGGCATTGCCGCCGTGCGGCGTTCGCCAAATAGCGAAAATGCTTCCTGCGTGGATAAAATAATCTGCCCAAACCGCTCCATAAATGGCAAATACGCTACATCTATCCGAAAAACGCTTGTTCCGCCCGTGAGTGCAGGATATTGCAATCGTAAACCCGCTCCGAATGATGGAAACCACTCCCCACGTGGTGAATATGCCGGGAAGCCATCAACAATACGGTTTTGAACGGCGTTAAACACCATTGCTGCGTCCATAAATAATACTCCTGAAAGCCGATATTGCCCAGCCTCACCAAGCGGAATGCCTCGTAATTCTGCGTTTATCACGGCTTTGCCATTGCCCACAAGCACGTTTGCGGGATAACCACGCACGCCACCCTCGTTATCCACCACAGCCTGCCGAAAACCTAACCTTGGGTATGCGGATTGTACCATAAGGTTTGCCGCAAACATCAGCGATGATGCGCTATACAAGTGCATTTTGGCTTTTGCGTCCAAAAATATGCCGCCATGATTTGGCGCTGTTGCATCTCGATCTATCCATGCAAGCGCTACCTGTCCAAAAATATACCCCCCTCGTTTGATGAACGCCGCGTAATCAAAAGCCATTGAGCCATAAAACGAAGATATTTTTTCGTTCACCAATAATGGGTCAAATTGTTGCACGATTCCAGCGGCAACTGTCAGCCCCAAACCCGGCAAATAGTTGTTTTGCATAGCCTGCGACATATCCGCCCATGCCGTTCCACCAATAGCAGGACTACGCTCGTTTTCAGCGTCCGTTTGGAATTCAACCGAGCCAGAACTCATCGCATAGATACTTTCGTCCAACATCCGCCACAACGAGCGTGCAGAGCGCTTTGAATCCCGAATACCAAGCATTAAAATATTCCAAATCCAATCTTGATCGTGGTATGAGCTGGCAGCACTGATGTACGCCTCCAGACCTCGTTCGTAGAATGGCGACAGCGTAAATGCCGCTCCATCATTACCCACACTATTCGCACTTCCGTACACAAATTCACTACCGGAAGCGTTGTGGCAACGCAGCCCGTAGAACCAATATCCGTCGCGTTCAAACGGTCGCCACAACATCAGTTCTTGTTCCGAGCGAACGCGATTTGCCTTCAAATGCAACGTAGCAGCAAGCTCGTCCGCGAACCATAACCGCGAGGAAGTCAGCGTCATGGCTCCTTCCCAGCCAATAGTATTTTCCGACTTCCATTGTGCTTGAGCATCAAGATTCATCCTCGTTTCCAAAAGATTGACAACATCCATACCCCACCCCGCTCTCGCTGTGCCACCGCCCGTGTGAACAATGGCGTAAGGGGCAGCATGGATGCGGTCTTGGAGAAATAGAGTCACATCGGTTTGTTGCAGAAGAATCGCATCAGCAAACAGTGAGTCCACAACAACATCCGTACGAAATTCCGCACGCTCAAAAAAGCCCGTTGCCAACAGTGAACGCACCGTCCGCCTCGCTTCAACACTATTGCGGGGGCTATTGTCGGTGCGGCTCCTATTGTTCAAAAACGTGCCTTCGGAAAACAACAGTTCGCTGTCAATAATAGAATCGCCGGGCGAGACGTGCAACGCCAACAATAAGCGCCCTGCAAGCGTTGTGGGACGCAACGATGGGAGTTTTTGGTCGTAGGTGATTGTGCGAACACGGCGCTTGGGCAGTTCTTGAGCAATCGCTTGCGGTACGCCGTGTTCAGAGTAGAGTAGGTAAAAAATACAGAATGCGAAAAAAATCCGAGAGCGGAAACTCCACCAAAAACCTATCATGCTGAATGCTCCTCTTGGGTGAGTAAATATCAGGAAAATAGGAACAGTAGAGCGATGGGCGACCTTTGAAGAAAAGAATTGTCTTGTTGGTGAAATCGTGGTCAAAAATACACCATTTTTCAGCGTTGCACAAGGGATGATGTGGAGGGTACTGTTATCTTTTAGTAGTTGTCGTGTTTGTTGCCCCAACACCGTCATTGTCAGGTTGCAAGAACGGTTTCCCGTCATCATCAAAGGGTGTTCCCCGCATGTCCATTGGTGTTTCGACTATATGCGAGGAAATCACTGCGCCGATAAACGACGCTTGCGACGGAAGAAGATGCCAACCAACAATCCCAAGCCCAACACATAAATTCAGGTACAATACTATCATAAGAACAAGCGGTGGTTTGCTCTGTAGCCCTTTTTTATGCTCAAATGTAGGCTGCTTTGACGAAGAACAATTATTATTCATATTCATGGTTGTGGCACACCGTTTTTGAATATTTGACGGATTTCTTTTGACAATTCACAACAATTATGCCAATATTGTATTGTGGTTTCTGCACAAATACTCATCCTCAAGAACACTCATCAACACGTACTAAAAAACAATGCTCTCTGCCCTGTTTCATTACGCTCGTGTCGCCTACTATCGCCTTGTAAAGCCGCGTATGTGGCGCTGGCGTTATACTTCATTGACTCGTAATGGCGGAGTTCCATCAGTGCAGATATTTAAATCACTTTTCCCTTTTCACAAGAAAACATTTCTCGCAGACTTTTTTCACTCCGTTCAACCCCGCTTATTCACTGCCCTTGACGATGATAATGCCGTACAATACGCAACGGCACTCGCATTATTGCGCCGGACGGAAGATGTTTTGCACGAAGCGCGGGAAACGATGCACCACCGATTCCGCCTGCTCTCGGACGTAACGATTGATTTTGGCGCTAAAATCAACTGGCACAAAGATTACAAAAGCGACTACGATTGGTCACATCTGGCAGATACGCCCTCCCACGAGATTGATTTTCTAACCACCCACGATGGCAGCGACGTGAAATATCCTTGGGAAGTGAACCGCTTTCAATGGCTGGCGTGGCTTGGGCAGGGGTTTCTTGCCGGAAATGAGGCTGAACAACAAGAATGTACAAAACATTTCGAGCGCGAAATAGTATCGTGGATTGCCGCAAACCCCGTTGGGCGCGGCATCAACTGGGCAATGCCGATGGAAGTGGCGATTCGTGCGGCAAACTGGATTTTGGGGTATGGTTTCTTCTACGCAAGGAAAAACACCCTTTCCGAAAAATTTTGGTTGGAGTTTTTGCGAATGCTCTACGCACACGGCGTATTTTTGGAACACAACCTTGAGTACGTGCGGCATCCGGGCAATCATTTTGACTCAAACGCACTTGGGCTAGTGGTTCTGGGGTCATTTTTCCATGATTCTCGTGCAGGGAAACGCTGGTTCAGCAAGGGCAAACAATTCCTTGAACGTGAGATGCAGCGCCAAGTTTACGCCGATGGCGTGAATTACGAAAAATCTACCGCCTATCACCGCCTTGTGGCGGAAATTTTTACCGTTGCTGCCTTGGTTGCGAAGCGAACAGGGTCGCCCTTTTCGGCACAATATCTGTCGCGCTTAGAGGCAATGTACGAATATATGGCGGCATACACACGCTTGGACGGCACGGTGCCACGGGTGGGCGATGCGGACAACGGGCGAATCTTTCGGTTTTATGCTGACGAAGATTTTAACAATCATACATATAATCTGGCGCTCGGAGCACTTTTGTTCAAACGCCCGGACTTCGCCGCCAAAGCCTCGTTCACGCCAGCAGACATTTTGTTTTGTTGGAGCGTGAACGCAGACCATGAATTTGCCGAATTGCGCTGGCAAGCTGCATCTGGACTACCACTCACGCATTTTGAGCGCGGCGGATATGTCGTGATGGAATACGCCGGACTGCATTTGTTTGTGGATGTGGGCGATTACGGCATGGACGGTTGGGGCGGGCATGGTCACAATGATTGCCTGTCGTTCGAGCTGTTTTTGGGCGAAGAGCATTCGTTGGGTGCGATTGGCGGCACGTCGGCGGGAGCGATATTCATCACCGATAGCGGTACGGGGGTTTATACGGCTGACAAAGCGCTCCGCAACAGGCTTCGCGGCACGAGTGCTCATAATACGGTCGTTCTGTGTGACAGTGCGAACAAGCAAGAGAACGAACAAAAAAATGATAACGAGGCTGAACAGGTGGGATACCAAGGCTTGTGGCGGATTCAAAAGGATGAACTCTCGCCCCATCTGCTTTCCATCAACCACGCTACCGACGCAGGCGTGACGCGGTTTTCGCTTTGCGCGGAGCATTCCGGTTATGTCTCGCGGTTTGGCGTGAAACACCGCCGCACGGTTGATGCTGAGGTACACGAATTTGGCGGAAAAATTATGATTTCGGATGAGCTACCAGAATTCCTTCAAATCAACCACCCACGCAAGGATACACAGGTGGTTCAGGGTTTTGCTCATTATCATATTCCTTGGGGTATTTCCGTTGAACTTATTGACCCATACTCGGTTGTTCTCCGCACGACTCCTACAGACGCAACAACGACCATCGTCGAATGCAGTTTCACCAGTTCCGAAGAGCTTATGCTCGAAGAGTGCGTCATTTCTCGTTTTTACGGACAGACCGA
>JANYIG010000362.1 GCA_025358765.1 Candidatus Kapaibacterium sp. | reverse complement strand
TTGAAGTTAAAAGCATAATCGTCTCGCGCCGGGTCTGGTTCCTGATTTAATGGGTAAGGGTAAGCGAGACCGCCGGATACCAGTGTTGAATCACGCTCTTGAGCATTACTCATCATATCTATGCCTACATCCTCGCCTTCTTCGCCCTGCCCAATAATGCCGTTGGGAATAGGATTCACCGACGTAATACCATCTTCCGTGTTGAGAACATTATTGGGAATCACGTCTTCGCTAATTTGCCCCAAGTCAATGTACATCTTGGTTGTAGGTTCTTGCTCGTCTATCCTCATCACCACATCAATGTATTCGACGTTGTCGTTATCAAAATTTGTGTTGAACGAGGATAGAAGCCGCATAAAGCCGCCCCAGATATTCTTTTCCCGTATATCTTTGTTGTTGTAGAAGAGCTTTTTATCAATGCCGTCTTGACGAAACGCTTCACGGCGTAGTGCTGGAGTAGCGCCCCGTGTGGAGTCGTTCAAATACGTGATGCTGTCTTGGTAGTTGCGGTTGTTGTTGTACACGCCCCGTCGGTCGGGCGTAAAATCAATGTACAACGGCTGAACATTAGGATTGATATAGGTTGTGGCGCGATTGGGATACACATTTTTTGCTGGGACATCCGGTTGTGTGTATCGGTACCAAAATAAATTACCACGATATTGCGATGCAGCAATATCGTGTTTCAGCCCATCACTCACAGCATTTATACCCCCCAAATCCATCGTTACGTCGCGTGGCGGAGAAGCATACGACCACAGTGCCGGAATCGTATTCAGCGAAATCGGGCGCTGTCCGCCTTCAAAGTCGTCTATATACGCCACTGGTGCGCCGTTGTCGGAGTCAACATTGGAGCTGCGTTTATTCGGTCCGGGCAACATCACCGCAACCTCCCCACGAGCCGTAATGCTGGATGCTGCTTTGGTGTGGAAAAATGGTAACGCATCCAACAACCGCGTAAGCCACGGCGTATCCCACGTGAATCCTCCATCTATGCCCGCCATTGTGTTGTGTACTGGTTCCTCGCCCGGGCGCACACGGTCAACGATAAGTGCTTGGTCATATGTCATAAACGTCATGCCAAGATTACTTTTGAACGAACGAGAACGCAAAATCGCGGGCATATCAAAATCAGCCCGCAAGCCAAGCATAGTGCGCGTGGCGGTGTTGAACGGGTCATTTTGTTCGTATTCTACATCCAAATTTGCGTTCGGCAGCGAGGCGCGAGGGTTCAGCAACGTTACTTGCCCTGTGAAATATTCTACGGTAAAATCAACATTTTCTTGCAACGGCACACCGTCGAGCGTGACTTTGACGCTGCCGGGCGAAAGATTGAACGCATTGGGAAGCGTGATTTTGTTGCTCGCAGCGCCGGAGACTTCGCCGGAAATCAAGAAGCGATCCTTGCCGGTTTGTTGTTTGGCAACATCTTTGGTCGTATCATATACCGCCGAAAAAATCAGGTCTTTCGCGTCATCCACCGACTTACCTTTGCTTACAAAGTAGTCCTGAAGACCTTTACGGAACGGCTCTAAACTTGGAAAAATAATCTCTCCCCGTGCGGCATTAAAAAAAGCAGTTCCCGCTCCCCCCGCCGTGCCGATGTCGAACACACCATCCGGTGGAGTCTGACCACTACTGTTTGTCACTTTATCAACGCCGAGTACCGTCGGGAGTTTTTCGGTAGTGCCAGGTAAAATATCCGTGGAGTCGTTCGTTTTGCTGGCGTACCAAAACTCAATTTTTGTGCTGGCAATATCAACATTCGATGCGCCGATGTTGTAGATATTTCGCAGTTGGCGATTCCAGATGGATTTAAACCCCGGTTGCATGTTCGGGCGATAAACGAGCTTGAGAACGAGTGTTTTACTCTTTAGGGTCGTATCAACGGTTGTGCCTAAAAGATCACCGTAATCGAGATCGTCATATGGAGATGCCGTTGGACCATCTATACTGTACGCCACTGCGTATGTGCGGTCTCGCCGCAATTGCGTGATAGTGAGCCTACCAAAGGGGTCAACATTGTATTTTGTGGATTCGAGCTTTTTGAACCGTCCGCGCTCTATCACGCCCGCCGTAATCGTTGCGCTCTCGCGGTCGGGGAAATACGGCACATTGGCTCGTTTCGGCGGCAAATCTGCATACGCAACGGCATTGGAGACGATAACCTCTCGCAAATCGTTAGTGGATTCCCACACCTCGATGGTTTTGATGGTCATCCGCGTACTAAGCGTATCTAACTGAAGCTTTCCGGGCGAGGCAGCCGCGTACGCCTGCCGAAAAACCTCTTTATGCAACGTGTCCACCACAAAGTTATTTTCCGCATAATCGTATGCGTGTAAGGCAAACGGCTGTTTAATGCTCCCGCCTTTGATGGATACTTTTTTGGATTGTCCGCGCTTTTGCGAAGCAATCATCTTCAAATACACCGGACCAAGCTGAAAATCCGTACGAATGCCAAATAACGCCTGACTGCCGTTGATAAACGTCGAGGGCGAGTTCAGTTGCACATTGCCAATTTCAACTTTTTTGAAAATATCATCTGCGTCGCCTTCAAAGCCAATACGGAAGAGGTTATCGAAATCGAATTGGCGTTTGGTGTTTTGGTCTAAGCCGATATTGATTTTATCGCCAAGTTGGGCGTTGATGCTGGCTTGAATATCCTGCGAGAATATCGGCGACGATTGCGTTTGCCCGAGCGCCGAAGCCGTTCCGAGATTCTGCGTATCCCAGCGCCAGCCCGCACGAACGTTGATTTCCATGTTCACATTGAGCTTAATTTCGGGTTTGCCGAAAATACCCGTCAGCGGGTTTTGCGGAATCGGGATGGACAACCCTCCCGCTTGCCCCAAAATATTGGCAAGCTCAAACTTGCTTGAACGTTTGATTTCGTAGTGTTTGAAGATGGAATCTTGAACCTTACGACTCACATAATCACGCCGAAGCGCAAGATAATCCTGAAGTGGCAGATTACGTGGGGAAGCGACCTCCACGCCAAAGATGGATTCCCCGACGCGCATTGTTGGCTGATAGCCTGCCCGTTTTTGCGAGGCAGCCGAATCCAGCGTTGCCGTGTAGCCATATCCGGGCGAAAGATAACGATTCATTTCGCCTAATTGCCGGAATCGTGCGCCGCCTTCTGCCGCTCGAATGGTGCTAATGCCAAGCGAGTCCCGAACTGCTCGCAAGTTATAGAGTGGTTTTGCCGTCTGCATGAGTTTTGCAAGCGTCGTGGAATCGTAGGGCGGCAATCGGGGGGCAAGTATAACAGGATAGTGCGTGGTGTCCACCACGGCGTTTACTTTGTCTTTGGAATCGCCGCCGAAAATGCTATTGAACAGGTTTTTGGGTGCATCCATAATATCCTTTACAACGCCGTTGTTCAGGATTTTATTTTTCAGACTATCAACGTTCGGAATCGCGTCGAGGACTTCTTTGGGGATGGCGGGCATTTTGGGTAACGTGAATCCACTTGTGTCCGGCTTTATGGGAGCAGCTTTTTTGAGCGAATCGGCTTTGAGAGAATCCGCCTTTGAAACGGGTGAGGCGGGATTGCGTGTGGAATCAGAGCTGGCGGTTGTAGGGCTGCTATGTTCTTCTCTCACCCCAACCCTCTCCCCTACGGAGATGTGGCGGGAGAGAGCTTCAAATCTGGTTCCTTCTCCCTTTGGGAGAAGGTTAGGATGAGGGAAAATGACAAAATATGGTAGTTCTGACCAACCAATCGGCGAGAGTAGGCTTGCTAACACATTAGGCTGTGACAGCGCAGGGAATTCTTCGACGCATCCGAGTGCCGTTGCTTGTTGCCAGATTTCGATGCGGAGAAATTCGGGATTTGCTTCTGCTAATGTCGAAAATTTCACCAATGATAATGACGCAGCATGAACGGGTTCGGCGATAACGAGAAGAAGCGGAATCACTAAGAACCCCAGAAAATGTACGACACAGAGTCGTATTGCAAGGAACCCATGTCTGGAATAGAGCGCTGTACAGAAGATTGTACGGAGCATTTTGCCAAAAACACTATTGATTGTTTGGAGGTTCATCATCATAACAACAATTGATTCACAAACGATGCCGCACAGTCACTTTGGATGACCTGCACTGAATTGAGTTGAACGGCATAGTGGAAACGTGAATCATCGGCGTAGGTGAATGGTTTTGTGATGAAAATGTTTGTTGTTGAATTGATAATCAAAACTGCCTCACAATGGAAATACTGCACTTAATTGCAACCATAAAAAGCTCGCAGTACCTGTTTTTGTCTTGTATGCGGGCAAAACACCATCGTAGTTCAGCGACGTGCGCTCCAGGAACGTTGTCGGTGTGCTGACCATGTACCGAGCTTGCAAACTAAGCAAATACCGACGGTCGGTATCACGGCGCTCCGGCGATTTGTTGCTGACTTCCGGCATCAATACTTTGAAGCCGCATCCAACACCATAATCGAACGCATAAAATCGTTGTGTGACGGTCGCAGAATTTTCAAGATTATACTTTTGCCCTTGTCGTGCAAAGTTATAGAGATTACCTACCGAACCAAACCCCGCGACAGCATCTGCGTATATCTGAAACCATGTAGGTTCTGTTTGCACACGGAATATGCCATGCTGAAAATAGCTCAAACCTTGCCATATCGTCAACGTTGGCTTCAAATCTGGCGTAGAGGTTGGCAATTCTTGAAATGCTTCGTCCCAGCGTGTAAACACCGCAGCGAGGATACTTGTCTCCAAACCAACCGCGAGTGGCGTTTCTGCAAAATTATAGGTCGCAAAAAGCGTACAGCCAAAAAAATCGCTTGGAATATCGCGTTTTGATGCGCCCTGTGGAAACATAGACGTTGCGCCCGCTCCAAGTTCAAACCGTGAACCCTCAATGCCTTGGGCGTTTACAGCAAACGTTGTGATCATAAACCATGTTGCAAACCAAATTATGACTGCTTTGATACTCATTCTGCACGACCAATCGTTGTCAAATGGAAGCTGTAAAAATAGTTCCTGTACTTTCTTGAACATAGTCTTGAACATAGTGTGCAACCTGCTCCACATCGTCAAAATGCAGCCGATGATTGCCAACAATTTGATAATTCTCGTGCCCTTTTCCTGCAATAAGCAAAATATCGCCTTTTTTTGTCTGCTGCAAACCGTGTCGAATCGCCGCCGCACGGTCTGCCAATACCGTAACGCACGAACGCTGCTCTGACGGAATGCCGTCTAAAATATCCGCAATAATTGCATCGGGTTCTTCAGCGCGGGGATTATCACTCGTTACAATCGTTACATCTGCCAAACGAGTAGCAATCGCACCCATTGTCGGGCGTTTAGTACGGTCTCGGTTGCCACCACAGCCAAAAATACAAAGGATTCTTGCATCATTGTTAATTTCTTGATTATCAGCTGCCGATGTGCTAATATCCTTACATGACAGGAGCGCTTTTTCTAAAGCATCCGGCGTGTGAGCATAATCCACAACAGCTGCCGCGCCGTTTGGAAGCGGAATGCGCTGCATTCTGCCGGGTGCGGGAAGCGCCACATTTAAGCCACGCGCAAGTAGTGTCAAATCCTTATATCCAAGTCCATAACAAAGCGCCAAACATCCCGTAGCATTGTCAATATTAAAACGCCCAACGAGACTCATTGTGAAGGCTTGTTTTAATACGTCCTCGGAAGGTGTATGCGGCGCAAATTCTACTGCAAACGACGTTTGCGTAATGGAAAGTTGTTCGTTTGTAATCCGAACCCCAGCCTGAGCGCTCCTTCCGAAGAAGAGTTGTTGTCGTGCTTGTGCATCGTGGCTCATAAAGCCTGCATACGGATCGTCGCCATTGAACACCGCCACAGCCGATGCGGGAAGCATATCAAAAAGTTTTTTCTTAGCAGCGGCGTATTCGTCCATCGTTTGATGAAAATCCAAATGGTCTTGCGTCAGATTCGTGAATATCGCGCCAGCAAACGTTGTTCCATGTACACGTTCCATCGAAAGCGCATGGGAACTGACTTCCATCACGACCGACGTAACGCCATCGGCATACATTTTGGCAAAAAGCGCACAAAGTTCCGGGGATTCTGGCGTGGTGAACGACGCTGGCAGCATTGTTTTGCCAACATAATTACCTGTTGTGCCAATAATGCCAACCGTCTCACCTACCGCTTCTAATAACGCTTTCAGGATAAACGTTGTGGTCGTTTTGCCGTTGGTTCCCGTCACGCCAAACACACGGAGGCGTGTTGAAGGGAAATCGTACCACGCATGAGCCAGAGCGCCGAGTGCCTGACGAGAGTTCGGCACAACGATTTGCAGAACGTCGGACAGAACGCTGTTGGAATCATCTGGTTCTCGTATCGGTTCTTCGCAAATAATCACTCGTGTTCCACGTTGCACTGCATCGAGAGCAAAATGATGACCATCCACACTCAGCCCGCGCAACGCCACAAAAAGCGAACCCTCGTGGCATTGGCGCGAATCGTACTCAAGACTTGACACCGTAATGGTGCTAATATCCATGCCTTCTTGAGCAGTGCCAAGCACCCAGCGCATGGGCGTAAGGGGCGACGAAATAAGCGCTGCAAGAAGGTTTGAAAAATTCTTCATTATAAACGAGACCGTACAGGTGTTAGAGGGATACAATTGATAAGCAGCAGTAAATAACAAAGCCCTTCGCATATTCTATGCCCGCAGAAGCGGTGCAATAACTATGCGAAGGGCTTTGTTTACGATGTCAAACAAGAGCCAATCACCGGACTCGAACCGGTGACCTGCTCATTACGAATGAGCTGCTCTACCAACTGAGCTAGATTGGCATGTTTTTTCTTGTTGTACAAGAGATTACAAATTTATGGTGTTGTACATCAAAATGCAAGAGCAAAAAGTATTGTCGGCAATTTTTACTACTATTAAGGAATAAAAATAGGTGCTGTCCTGTGGCTTAAGAACGTTTATTCGTACTACCCACAAGACAGCATAGATACTATACTCTTAATTGGTTTTTGGTGCGTTTTTCTGTGCGCTGGTGATATTGCCCCAATTCACCACGAGCGAGAATCGTGCTGTGTTTGCAAGCGGGTGATTTTGCTCGATGGGAATGATAAAACTGAAGTTCGGATAAAAAATATCAAAATGAACGCCCAAGCCAATGGTGAAATACTGGCGACCACCAACTGACGTTGGTTCCGTGAAGTATCCGCCGCGCAGTGCCACGATTTTGTCATACCAATATTCCATGCCAACCGCAAATTCCGAACCAGAACGCGAGAATCCTGTTACGACTGATTGTGGGAACTTATCGAAACTACCGTCGTCATAGCGTTTGATGAGTAGTTTCGACCAATCAGTTGTAAACGTCAAATCGTTAAACTCATCACGCAATACCGTAGCCGCCAAGCCAATGCGGATGGTTTGCGGAAGCGGGTCGGAGAACTGGTTGTACGTCATACTGGGACCGAGATTGCGGAGATTTAACCCCACCGAAAAACGATCGCTTAAGTCAAAGCCTGCAATCTTGAGTTTGGACGGTCGCCAGAGAACTCCGATGTCTGCCGCGCCGCTCACGCCCGTGCCACCACCTTCGGTGCCAGCAGATGCACCAAGATTTGATTGGATGTACTTCAGGTTAATGCCAATGCCCACATCCTCGCCCACAAGCGTTGCGTAGCAGATATTAACGGCAAATTCATTCGAGCGAAAAACACCCAATTCACGACCGCTGATGTCAGTACGGTGAAATTCGCCCAAGTTCATCAAGATAAAACTCGCGCCAATAGTGCCTTGCACGGCATCCACATACTGCGAATACGCCGCATGACTGTAAAATAAATCAGCATTGAATTGCGGCAACCACCGCGAATAATTCAACGTTACCTGACGATCGAACTGAAAACCCATACCGCCCGGATTCCAGTGCATAGCGTTAATATCATCGGCAAGCCCCGTTGCCGCATCGCCCATGCCGTTTGCTCGCGAGTCCGTTCCTATCGTTATAAACGGCACTGCTGCTCCACCTGATTGCGCGAACGTCTGCTCCGTGCCTGCAACAAAGCATAATACCGTTGTGAAGGCGACGGCAAGTGTTGTGTACGCTGAACGCAAAATTTCGTGCGTTGTTTGCGTTGTGTTCTTGGACATGCTCATTAAAATTTCCCTCGTGGAAAAAACTGAAAAAAGAGTGTTATTACTATCGTTATATCATCGTTTGACCGTCAGCTTACTGACTTTACTTACTGACTGACCACCATTTTACCTGTTGTTGATGCCGTTACCCCATCGCCGCCCGTAACCGATACGCGGTAGATGTATATGCCCGGCGACACGCGCTTTCCAACAGCGTCCCGCCCGTCCCAGCGTAGTTCAACGGTACGTGCATCGCTGTAGGTGCTTATTGTGCGAACCACACTGCCGTTTATTGAATAAATAGATACACTCACCGGAATGGATTCTGTTTGCACAGTATGGCGGAATTGAATCGTCGTCGCATCCTGCACCGGATTCGGATAATTCATTGTTTCGACAACAACAGGTGCAGCACCATCACTAGCCACGCGGAAGTATGTTTCAGCTTCGGAGAAATTATTGAACACATCCCACGCACGAACACGAATGCGGTGCGAGCCGGACGATAACGTTCCCAACTGCTTTTGAACATTGCCGCGCCGCGAATCCTCTATCGAGCTGTTGAACGACGATGTAAGGTTGCTCGGAAGTGGATTAGCATCCAACCAGTACTCAATATCGTGCCCGATACCGGAACCTGTTGCATTCAAACCAGTCTGGTCGAATAAATCAGCAATCAGCGTTGGTTTGGACGAGACATAATCGCCCGCACGGAATTTTCGATTTTCAAGGAAAATGCTGATGTCCGGTCCCTTGCCGTCATCTGCCACACTTTCGTCGGTACCGCCAACGGTAAATTGCACCGAAACTCCCCGTGCAACCTTGTCCGTGCGGGTCGTGTCCACCGCATAGACGTACAAACGTCCGCTTTGATTTGAGAAACTAATGTCCTTCGGAATTACAATTTTTGCCGTAAATTCACCATTCAAAACTTTTGCTGAACCAAAGTTAAGCAAACCGCCGTTAATGACGAAATCATGAATGGATTGATCCACGTCAACATCCGCTTTTTGGATGTCTGTGTCGAAGAGTGAAAGCACGACATTCCCATTAAACGTATTGTCCAAAGTGAATCTATCGAGCGCAAAAACTTTGCCAGAAATTTCTGCCGTTGAAAGCGCTTTAATCTGTGGTTGCACAGTACCGCTTTGCTCAATATTTATGCCGTTGATGCGCGTAATACGCGAGCTTTGTTGCGGGATAAGCAAGCGCATCGTTGGGTCGCCAAGCAAACAATACTTGATGTCGTTGTGACCAGTATAATATTGCTTGAGAGCATACATAACGTCGCCCAAACGCCGCGTGTTGCCGTTTGCCTGTGGCGCGAACAAATTCGTGTAAAATGCTTGATTGATAGCGGCATTTTCGTTGGAATACACCGTTCGTGTTGCCGCAAAAACGCCGATAGCGCCGCCTATCGGACTTAAGACAAGCAACTCCGAACCACACTGTTTATCCGGTTCGTCGAACCGCGAATAATCGCATGTTGCAGCCGTAAGGAAAAAAAGGCGGTCAAAGTTTTTGAGCTGTGGGATGCTGGTTGAATTTGTAAATACCTGCTCGTGCGCCCAAAGTTGAGGATTGCCGTGTCCAACCCAGTTTAACAGCACTGATCCATTGTTTGCTGCCGTGATAATATCTTGGTTCACACCCGGTTTTTTTCTACCGCCCGTTCTATTACCGGAATCAAATTCTGTGGGATAATCTACCAAATAAATCTTTTGCTGACGCATGTCGCTTGGGATCGCAGTACGAGCTAATTGTTCAGAGTTATTCGTATGCTCTGCGCCATTGTAGCCGTCACTCGTCGGGGAATCATCTGCCACAAGTGTGATGCGCGAACGCCAGATGTCGCGCGATGAATTGGTCTCGTATTGTTTGATTTTAGCAAGCATCGCCGTTCCTTCATCCACACCGCTGCTATTCACGTGCAATGGTAAGCGCCCAAGCGCCACATCAACGATGTCATCATTACCGGTAATACGAGCAAAATAATCTTCTGTCATGTACGAAACATTGACAGCATCAAAATCGCCATCGGGGTCAAGCGATTGATACGTTGGCACATACACAGGCGCGGTTGTTCTGATGCCGCGAACATCGTAATGCCCGTCACCCCACAACACCAAGTAGCGCGGTTTTGTTGCCCAATTAGCGTAGGCATCCGCCATAAAGTCGCGCACCGCCGTTGCGTCTGGCATTCCGCCCGCAAACTCGTTGTAAAGTTGTTCTGTCGTTACAACCAGAACGGATAGCCCGCTTTGTGCTTCGCGGTATTTTTTATATTCCCGCGCAGAAGTAAGTAGGTCTTTGTGGGTAACAACGACAACATCAACGTTTGCAGGATTTGCTCGCAACGCCGGAGCCGATGCGTCATCCACTGATTCAAGCGTTGGCGTGCGGAGTTGCCCACTCACCACAAAACGTTTTGGATTCGCAGGAGTGAAAACAGTACGAAATGATACTTGTGTTGTTGGCGCGGAAGATTCATTACGTACAAACACAGGCTGTGTGCGGTTTGTAACGTCCACGATGTACGGCGAGATGGTGTTGCTACCGCTACTGAAATTGTTTATCGAATATTGAGCAACCACCGATGTTCCAGCAGGAGTACTCGTCGGTGCTTCGGTAAAGAAGTCGAGCTGATTATCTACTGGCACAAACTCGCGCGGGTAGTGGACTTCGTACCAATCCACAGCGCCGTCATCGCCTGTGCTATTTGTATTAAAGGAAAATTGAAGCGTAGTGCGGTCTGTGAACGTTGATGCTGAAATTATTTTTGTCTGTGTTGTGAAGTTTGCAGACGCATATGTGTAGCCTGTACCGTAGGTAACAAATTGCATCAGCGGTGCTTTTACGGTGGATTCCGTCACGCTAAGAATACCGCCGTAATAACCATCGGCATTGTACACACCAGCGCAAATTCGATACATCACCGTACCTGTTTTTACGAGATTCGGCAGCAAGATTGGTGACTGGGTTTGTGGTGAGTTATTGATGACTCTACTGCCAAACCAACGCCGTCCTGACGGCTCTTTGTAGGGATTATACACTTCATCCTCCCAAAACGCCCGTGCGGTGTACGACTGCGGGCGTAGTGTTACAACCACATCGTTGGGAGTTTCCGCAAAACTCACCCGCCGCCCACGAGTGCCGCCCACACTAAGCATATAAGTACTAAATTTCTTTTTTGCGCTGGTATAAGTGTATGTATTGATGAAGTGGCGAATTTCACCACCCTCACGAACCCAGCCAGACGAGGCAGCAGCGTAAAAACGAATCTCGTTCAACTTACCATCCGCCGTTGTGTCAACAATAATGGGCTGTTCGACGGGCGCATTTGCTGCCGCATCGCTGACCTTTTCGGAAAGCTCTTTGCCTCCGGTGCCGAAAATTTTGATAGTAGAGACATCCTGCGCTGAGAGCGTGATGCCTTTGTTAGCGAGGTCTTGAGCCGTAATACGATACATGCCTTCCTCGTCCACTTTGATTTTTATCCAACGGCTTGCCGCTTGAATCATACCCGGTGGATTGGGCGAAGCACTTTGAATGCTTGAACCATTAGATGCGCCTGAGCCTTTTGCCGTGACAACCCAAGCGGAAGCAGCTTGAACTTTCTGTGCAGCTTCTGGCGAAATACGCCACCCCTTTGTTTGCTGTTGATTGATGCCTATCGTGAAGTCATCGTTATCGCTTACAAACGCCGGAAACTCTTCAATAGCGCCATCTGGCTGGAAGGAAAGCGTGATGTGTATTTTTGTGGGAATCTGAATAGCGCCGGAAGCAGCGTCATACCGTGCTGCGGCAATCGTTAGCCGAGCTACATTACGGTCACGGCTCACACCTATATACTGCGCCGTACACCAGTCAGCAAGCAGTGTGTGGTTGTATGCTGCGTCATCCATCTGATACGAAGACACTGCCAGCCCGTCAACCCGCTTGAGTATTGGTTGCGGAAGCATCGTTCCTTGAAACTGTTTCACCGCCGAAGCCGCAACGTTTTCCAACCGAAAACCTGTACTTGACGGCACAACAACAGGAATCACCATTTGCAGCGTATAGGGCGCACCCGGCTTTGTTGCAACCATCTGAGCGCCTTTGATGCGCGGCAGAATGAACAGTTTTCCGGCAGACTTCACCGTGTCGTAGCCGCTCACCTGTGGGCAATACTCCAGTACCAGTTCTGACTGCGATGAACGAAGGGTTTTTATGCCATAATCGCTGAACACGTCTTGAGCGACGACACGATTTGGCATGAGAAAAAAAACAAGGGTGATAGAGGCGGCAAAAAAACTCATCAGAGCCTTCAATGCGGGGCGAGCATGTGCATAGTCACCATGCAAATCAGCACATAGGTAGTGCATCATAATGGAACTGCAATTAGTGGTACTTCGCGAGAAGTGGTTTTTTTTAAATGAGTTACCAATACAGAAAATTAGCCTTTGTCGGTCGAAAATACAAGCTATTTTGCGACCTGTATTCTGTATTGTCGAGAATGTAAGAACGTTAGAGGTAGAGCGTGGGGCGATACGGTGTTGTGCAGCGATAATGGAACGTTAAATTGCTTGTTTGTTGAAGAATGCCTTCAGGGGTGCAATATACAAAAAAATTATCGCCGCCAGAAAAAAAACATCTACGAAGCAGATTTTCCAGCCTTGTTTACGTGGATTTACATGGAGTAGTGGGAAAGGCATAGATTCTTTCTCGAAAACTTCATAATTTTATTCATAATTTTGCACCGTGTTTGTCGTCTTTGGAAACACGTGGCGATACGATGGCGCTTTCAACATCATCTTGTCTCCGAAAGTATTGCTTCATTTTTATTGTTCCACTTCCATTCAAAGGATTTGTTATGCCTTACGACCCGATTCTTGTCCAGCCTATGCGCGATGAACTTACCCGCGTCGGTGTTCAAGAGCTTTCCACGCCTGCCGACGTTGACAAAGCCTTAGCGCAACCCGGCACTACGTTAGTTGTTGTGAATTCTGTCTGTGGCTGTGCTGCTGGTAGCGCTCGTCCAGGTATCGCAATGGCTCTCAAAAACGACATTGTTCCCGACCGCTCCGTAACGGTATTTGCAGGTCAAGACGTAGAAGCCACACAACATCTGCGCTCCGCGCATTTACAAGGTATTCCTCCATCCTCACCTTCCGTCGTCCTTTTCAAAGACGGTGAACCAGTCGCAATGATTCATCGCCATCACATCGAAGGCAGGATGCCGGAGACGATTGCGGATGCACTCACAAATGTGTTCAACGAATTTTGCCCAAAAGAAGTTGCCGTAGCATAAGCCTACAAAACATTAGAGTTTATTCCGATTACGTTTGTATGACGGTTTTTGTACAAAAATCGGAATAAACTCTTTTGATTTTGGTTGTTTTTGCCAAACCGAAAATTGCCGGATTGATGGTTTGACTGTGATTAATCCGCGAATTCATTGATACGCTCATTTTTCCAATACCACCACTTCAATTTTTCTGGTTCGGGCATTGGTGTTTGCGCGTAATAGACGGCACAACGAAAAACGTAGAGCATACATCTGTCTAACGTGCCACCGAATTGCTTGCGGAGTTCATCATACAACGCTTGTGGGTTTTGCCCTCGTAATTGCGATACCCGCATAATACCCAGGCGGTGCAAGTCTTGTTCAATAGACTCGCCTACGCCCGGAATTTGCTGTAGGTTGGTATCAGCAGTATTGCTCTTCTTACGGTTCTTCACGGTACTCTTTGCTATCAACATCACTGAATAAAGGGGTGAATATATTCATGGTTATTTTTTCTGTAAATTCGTCTCAAAGAGTTTCAAAATCCGCTTGTATTCATCCATCCAGCTTGTTGGTTCGCGGAAACCGTGATCTTCCATCGGATACGAAGCAAACTCCCAATTCTCTTTTTTAAGCTCAATCAAACGTTGCACAAGCCGCACTGCGTCTTGATAGTGTACATTCACGTCCACCATGCCGTGACAAATGAGCAACGCACCTTGCAAGCCCGCAGCGTGGTAGATGGGCGAACTGCGACGATACGCAACGGAGTCTTCTTGCGGAATATTCAGGATATTTGCGGTGTAGCCATGATTATAGTGCGCCCAATCCGTGACGGGGCGCAGTGCAGCACCCGCAGCAAATATACCGGGCTGCGTGAACATTGCCATGAACGTGATAAATCCGCCGTAAGAACCGCCGTACACACCGATCCGCTTTGCGTCCACGCCGTGTTGTTCCACAAGGAATTTTGTGCCATCTACTTGATCCTCCAAGTCTTTGCCGCCCATAAAGCGGTAAATTCCCGTGCGCCAATCGCGTCCTAAGCCAGCACTGGCGCGATAATCCATATCAAGCACGGTATAACCCTTGTCAACAAGCAGGTTGTGAAACATGTATTCGCGGAAATAGGTACTCCACCATTTGTGCGCGTTTTGCAAATAGCCCGCACCATGCACAAACACTACAGCAGCACCGTTTGGTTTTTCAGGTTTATAGAGCCGCGCTGGAACATCTGCACCATCACGAGCTTTGAACGTGGTTATGTCCGGCGCACGCCACGCATAGCGCATAAAATCTTGCGAGAGTGACTGCGTCAGTTGTTTTGCGGTTTCTCCAGCTTTGTTGTTCATCAGAAAAAGTTCTGGTGGCTTATTGCTAAAGGAATACAATACGGCAATTTGCTTCTCGTCTGGCGTGAGTAGCGCATCATTCCTGCCTTCTGCTGTGGTAATGCGCGTTCGTGCGCCGCCCTCAAGCAGCATAGAATACAAATGATGTTCACCTAAATGCGCTTCATTTGAATGAAAATACCAGCGTTTTTTGTCGCGGGAAAGTGATGGTTCATAAACTTCAAATTTGCCCTTTGTCAGTTGAGCTTTATTTTTTCCATCCATACCGACCACATACAAATGTGACCATCCATCCGCTTCCGATTGAAACCAAATGCGCTTCCCATCAGGCATCCAGCCAAGAGCACCATCCGGCGACCCGAACGAAGCTATTCCCGGACCGCCTATCCACGCGCTGTCGTGCTGATGGTCGAGAAGCGTTGAGAATGTTGGCTTTGCGGGGTCGAGTATAACAATCCATCGGTCTTTGTTATCTTGCGAAAATACCTGTATAAATGCCTGATGACCTTCCTCCGACCAATATGGCCCTGCGTAGAACACGCTTCGTGGCTGGGGTTTTGTTTTTGTTGTGTCGCCTGCTGCCTTCGGCGGCACAACGCCTTCTATTGCGTCCGGTTTGACCTGAAGCGTTGTATCGCGTTCCACGTCATAGACGTAAAATTCAAACTTCGTCTGCGGCTCGCCCACTTTTGTGCGTGCCGGAAGGTCTTCGGTAAAGCCGCTTTCGGTCACATAACTGGGTACAATCGCACGCTTGGCTTCCTGAGCGCTCTGCGAGAGAATAAACGTCACAAATCGCGCGTCTGGGGATGGCGAGAGCGCAAAGGTGTTTTTTGTCCCGATATAAAATGGTTTGGGTTTCTTTTGTTCGAGAAGCTCTTGCAGTTTTTTTGCGGTTTCGCGGTCGTTTTTGCGTTTGCGGAGTACGTCAAAAAGCTCTAATTGCTGGCGTTCAAGTGTCTTTTGAAGTTCGGTTTTTTGCGGGTCAGGGGTTTTTGCGCCGGAACGAATGTTTGTTATTTGCCGTTCCAAGCCAGTGATAAGGTCGCGTACAAACACATTGCCTTCACGCTCAAAAGCAATCATTTGTTCGTTTGCCAGAAAGCGAGGATTGACCTCATTTACAAGCGTGTTCGTCAGTTGCGCTTCGTTGCCACGCTTGATGTCGAGTAAAAAAACGTCTCCGTTGCGGCTATAGACCTTCTTCGCAAAGTCTTTCGTGTAATCACCGTTTTGCACGGGCAATATTTTCCGCTCCTCTAACGTCACACGACGCGGCACTGCTCCACGAATGCTGACGTAAAGAGAGTCCGCGGCATCACCATCACGCCGCCACGTGAAATAAAGTCGTTCACCGTCTTCCGACCAAAATGGATTGGACGGTGAAACGCCTATCCACGCAGGGTCACGCATGATGGTTTCGACAGTAAGCCAGCCGCGGGTTGGGTTTGCAGGAGTTTGAGCAAAAATGGGGAGAGCAATCAGACAGAAAAAAATAAGGCGGAGAGCGGCGCTGATGGTAAAAAGTCGTTTCATAGTGTTTGGGAAAGAGTAAAGACTAAAAGAAGAGTGATTACGCTACAAACTACTAACAACGGCGCAAAGAAACAAGCGCTCTATGCCGTTGATAAGTCGGCAGAAAACGGGTGCATCTCACACTATTGCTTCACGTTAGGATTGCTTCACGTTAGGCGGTATCCTCTTGAGCTTCACTTAATAAACAGCCACGAGAACAACAGGCTCTTTTGGCGAACAATCGAACGCATTGTGTCGCATCGGACGATTGTTCTCTACGACGTGGTGGCAATGATGCCAAGACCATCAAACATCCTATTCATGCTATCTACAGAGCTACAGACCACACAAATTTTTGACTACACAAATTTTTGATGGCGTAAAACTTTTGTCTCCGTAACATACACTATGATAGAATTATGCGGAAGAAAGTCATTTCGGAGTAGTTGAACAATTTCATCCGCCGTGTGTGCTGTACAAACAATCTCAATTTTGGTATTACCAAGCCCTTCAGCGATGCCGATGTGGCGACCATGCTCTCCCACGCCATCCACTGCGTGGTACGAATAGCCTTTAATACCTATTTCTTCGATGGATTTGAGTACATTGCTGCACACAGACTGTGCAGCAATGATGGTGACGAGTTGCATTGTGTGAAGGTGCATACGTGTTTGTTGTAAATTTTGTTGGGTTATTCATTTTGAAGTTGAGATAAATTCCTGAAAACCGCATCAAACCTTACGCGCAAGAACCCCACTCAATCTCCCCTTATAAGGGGAGAAGCAAGACCTAACACGTCTTCGTGGCGGCTTGCAGAGGGGTGATGCGCTTGAGGGTAGTCAAGGTTATCTAACCTTAAAATAATACTGAGTGTATCCAATGAGTATGTTATTTCGGCAGCCCAATAAAAGCAACCATACGCCCTGCTCGTACGCCATCGCGTCGGTGCGAGTGATAGCGCTCGTCTGCAATCGTGCATCCGCTTGACACTTCGATATTATCAGCTTTCACACCTTGTTCTGTCAATTGCTCCACAATGCGCTTACGAATATCGAGAAGCCACTGGTCGGCGGCAACCTGTCGCAAAACAGATGGCGGGAAATACTGCGCCACATCCCACCGCACAGCATAACGCTCCCCCGACGCACACGGCGCAATATATGCAAGGGTTTGTGCGGGATTGCTGCCGAATGTCGCTTGCATTACGCGCAATCCTTCGGCAATGATATTTGCTTTTGTGCCAAGCCAGCCTGAATGTAATGCCCCAACTGCCTCGTGTTCGGGGTCGTATAGCAAAATGCCGACACAATCTGCCATGCCTGCACACAGCACCAATCCTTGCGTTTGTGTTACCATACCGTCGGAATCTTCCACGCCACTTTCCGCCGATATTATTCTAACACGGTGTTCATGCACTTGTTTCTGGAATTTCAGGGCTTCAATAGGCACACCGATAGCATTGGCAACCGTTTGGCGGTGATGGTTCACTTCTGTTTCGCTCAAAATCTCCGCTTTGAGCAACGACAATCCTGTGGGCGGGAACAGATGCTCGTTACGGAGCGTCACACCTGCAAGGACGTGCGCGGGAAAGATGGTAGGACGTTCGAGGTCAATCGTGGCATTCATGGTGATGGCAAATAGTCAACGAAAAAAAACCGCAGATGCCAGTAATGGCGCTTCTGCGGCTCAAATATAGGAAATTTTCTGTAACCTCGAAATATTAACGCGCTGCCATACTCTTGCCAGATTTACCCTCGACGGTCACGCCATATTCTGCAATCGTCTTTACTGCGTACCCTACAAGGCTGGTCGCGGCTGCGTTTATCTTGGAATCGTTCGACTTCACATTTGCTCTCACAATATCCTCGGAACTTGTTAGCTCAAGTTTATATGCACCTGCTATCGGAAATTTGACAGTAAGAGTCTGTTTGCGACCGTCGCGCGTCCACTTTGCTGCCGAGCGAAGTTCTTTACCGCAGCCATACACGCGGGCTCCAAGGTGTGCAGAATCAGCAACATCGAACTCCATCGTCAGCGTACGGTTTTGGGTTGTCACAGCATAATCGCGATGCGTAAGCATTGTGACACGACAGCCGTAGTATGCCCCAAAATACTGAACACTCTGTAAAAATTGCTCGCGTGTAAAAGGCGTAGTCAGCATCTGCCACTTTGTCTCATCCGGTAAATGCGTGTAAATAAGTTGTTCCGGCGGAATACAGAAAAACGCATCAGCATACTTGGTTTTGTAGCTCCCATCGCTATTTTCGTCCTCTGTGTATATCGGTAAATCTACCAAACGCCATCCTTCCTTGCTTCGGAAGGCATTCCAGACACGGCGTTTGAGGGCTGTCGTATCCACCGGCATATAGCCGAAGCTCTTTTGAACACCATAAATATTCACGGTTTCGATGCCGATAGAGCGCATCATCCGTACAAACAGGTTTGCAAAACCGCCATCCAGCGCTCTGCGTGTGGCAAACACGCTATCAGCGTTGTTTGATGGCTTTTCTGAAGCACCAGAAGCCGCCGTAATGTCGTACCTCACGTTTGAGGTAATCCAACGAGCAATGGCGCGGGCTTTCTCTACGTCGGTTGTGGCGGCACGCATAAGATAGGCAGCAAGTTTTTCGGGTGATTTTTCGGCAGATTTTGGTGTTGCAACTGCGTATTTATCAATCGCGCTGAAGTCCCGTTCCGTGCTTGCATCGGTGGCGTTTGCTGAAAACAGTGGTGCTGGAAAGAATGATGCCGTTAGAATGGTACAACCAGCAGCAATCAAGGCAATGTAAAAACGTATCGTTTTCATGGTGGTTATCGTGCTCATAGTGGTATTGATGAAATCTGAAGAACTGCTCGTAGAAATGCTAATAATATTCTTTTTTCAGATTATTGCAATTCCTATGCCAAAAACCGCATGACGACTTACGTTGCGACAAAAGCTGTGGATTATGTAAAACAATAAAAAAAGTGTCAGAGTTTTCTGACACTTTTGCTAAAATTGCCGCAATGTGGCTCCCCAACTGGTTTACATAATCTCAGTATGATTCAATACGTGGGACAGATGTTTTACTCCAAGACAGTGCTATTTTGGGTTATATTCTCTTTAGGGGTGATTGATTAGTCCTTTCCGACTGGTGGAACTCGGCTCATACGCCGTGGTAGGCTTTCTGATACACGACTCTCAGATCACGGGCATGAAAATTTCATCGAATTTCCAAAATGCCGCCATTGTAAATACCACCGTTATTCAGGACGGAAGCCGCACGGACAGTGCTTGTGGTGTCCGTTGTCGGGTTTTGAAAAATTATCAATCCACGATAATCCCTACGGTTGTTGAACCGAGCGCCGAACGTTGCGTCGATCAAACCAGCGCGGGTGATAAGCTCTGGCTGCGTGACGGCAGCACCAGCATTAACGCGCAGACTGCCCGCAACAAGATTCCACGCGCTGCCGTTCGGTGCAAGTTCATCAGCAAAAGCACCTTCGGAAGCATTCAAAAAACCGATGAGCAAGGCTGCATGTATTGGATTATTTTTTGTTGTGTCGGGCGTTGAGTCGAGTGATGAACCAATGGTAATGACCGTTGCCATACCTTGCGGTGCGTTATTCTCACGAAACTGCCCACCCGCCACCAAGCCGTCAATGCCATTTCTGCGGAAGCCAATATGCACCGCGTGAAGGATTTCTACGCTATCGGCAGCATCTGGCTCTCGACCAATATTCCACGTGCCGGGGTTCGACCAACGACCATCAGCAATCGAGCGGACAGCAACACGTACGCCACGCAAGAGAATCTCGCGCCCAGAGGTAAAGCGTGTCAATACTGACGGTGTTGGCGCGGCAGCATCAGCCGGACTGATGCCGCCAAGCTGTACGTAGCCTAATGTATTAAACCCCAAAGTGTTGGTGCGAACCGCTTGCCGCGCAAAATCCCTTCCGCCCAACAACCTCACACTATTTTCCGCATTCTCGTACAGCGAAAGAACGGCTTCATTAGAGAACAAAAATGGTGGCGCAACTTCATCAGTCTTGTAGGAGACCCGCACCGTTCCCGTCCACTCTTGCGAACCGCTTTGTGGGTTCACCCAAGACCAAACAATACGCCGTTTTACGTCTTTGTCCGGCTGAAAGCCAGTAGGTGACAAGCCTCCCCGCACGTCGAACGTCATCGAAGCAGGCAAAAAGCCGTCGGTACGGGTAAAGCGCGTTTCCGCGTTATTAAATACATAGTCACCACTCTGCGGAGCAAGCATACGCCGCATTGCGCCGCGTACTTCATCGCCATATCGTCCATACGTCACGGTTGCTGCGGTGTTCAGCAGAACGAGTTCAACCCCGCCATTTGCTGTTACGTCAAGTGTGCCGCCAGAAACGCTCAAATTCCCAACTACGTGAATTCTGCCAGTTCCGTCCGGCGCAGTGCCGATGCGCTTATCGCCGCCGCTCGTGAACAAATTACCGTAGGGATGGGTGGAAGCGGTTGTGACGATTTCTTGCGGTTGTTGCGAACCAGAAGCGGTAGAATTAGCAATACTCCCAGCAGCATAAAAAACGTTTGATTTTGCATGAAAGAGTGTATTCGTGCGGTCTCCAGCGTCATTTGCGAACACGCCATTCACGACAAGCGTGTGGTTTGTTCCGGCGAGAGTGAGTGTGCCACGCGTAACGCCATAATCGTTCAACTGGAGCGTACAGGAAGTTTGGATAACGATAGCACCACTTGGAGCGCTTGTTTGCAGGCTGCCGGAGGCAACACGAAGCATCGTAACGCCAAATACCGCACTGTCACTACCCACGGTGAATGAGCCGCCGCCAATCACCGTCACGGCACCATCGCCGCCATCGGTCGCGGGAAAATCCCCTCGTGTACCAATCGTAAGCGCTCCCAACACCAATAATCCCGCAGGGTTTGAGGTTTCATGGATTCCATTTTGGCGAAAAAATCCGCGCGTCTGAACCATTGTGCCGGCAGAAATACGTTTCACCTCTTTGCCACGTTGAACCTCAATATTAGCGTAATCCTCGCCGCCCGGAATCGTTTGCGAAGCCGTGTTGTCAAAGAAAAACGTTCCAGCATATATGCGTGTTCCTCCGCTTACCTGATACACACCTGTACCGAGCGGAGGGACAAGAGACGTTGTATCGCCACCAACATACACACCATCGGCAATGCGTTTCGTTGAAGCGCCAGAAAGCTCCAGATTGGCATACCACCGTGCTTGAACGTTCTGTACATTTTGTGTATTGGGCGGAGTACCACCTTCAGCATTTCCGGGTGCGTACCGCACTAATCCACCGATGCGCCAGATACGTTGATTGCCCAGAGCAACAGTGGGTGTGACTCCGGTAAATTGGTTCTGCATACCCAGAAACTCAATGATTCCGGCGTTAGTGAATGATGACACAGAGGCATTGGTATTCCGAACTTCACCGCTTGCTGCACGGAGGCGAATTACACCCGAAATGCTATTTGTCACTATTCCGGCTGCATCGTTGAGCAAATGCTGCCCATAAAGCAATGGCGCAGCAAACAAAAATGCGGCAACCACCAGTATCCGGCATAACAACAAAAAATCACGGAAGATTGTAGGCATAGACGCACGAGCGATTGTGTCGGTGAAATAAGCACATTCAGATAATTCAACTATCTCATTGAAGTTTAGATAAAATTGTCTGTTTCGCCCCTCATCCCCCGCCTTCCCCCAAAGGGAGAAGAAGCGAAGACAAAGAAAATCAATGTCTTCTGAAGCCTTCTCCCTTTGGGAGAGGGTTGGGTGAGGGCAAACACAAGAGCGAGGTTTTATGCGAGTTACGAGATTTTATCTAAACTTCAA
>JANYIG010000345.1 GCA_025358765.1 Candidatus Kapaibacterium sp. | reverse complement strand
GGACGATATGGGAACTGCCACATTTAGTGCAGCAATGAACAAGCGTTTCGGTTATCATGGGAAAGGTTTTTAAGGATGAATAACGCACAATATTTCTGCCAATATACAGTAAATCATGTACTTTGTACCACTACCAAATTTTGTACTCATTTTTTTTACGTCCTACGATAAATTTGCACTTGAGGCTATCCGCTACAATCCTATCGGCTATCTGACAAAACCCCTTGGTGTCGAAGAATTTCAGCAAACCGTTCAGCACGCATTGCTCAATATTCACCATACCGCTACGAACAAACATCTCTACGGGCAAGTACCACCAACCTTCGTGGACTCATTGAGTACAAGTACGGTGAAATTTTCTATCGGCAGCAAAAAATACTCCACCCCTACGGAAAACATCTTGTATTTTCCAGCATCAGGGAGTTATGCCAAGGTTACGCTGACGGACGGCGTTGTTGCTATTCTGACAAAAACGCTCAAAAAACTTGAACGAGAATTGAACTTAAATACGTTTATTCGCATTTCGCGGGAGCATTTAGTGAACACAACGTATATTCAGGCGGTCAGCGACGATCAGGATGGGAATTACACTATTGTACTTGCCGCAGGTGACTATAGTACCCAGATGAAAATCCCCATTGATTCGGTCTATGTCGACAGTATGCAACTACTGATGGGCGATGGATAAGAAGATGTGATGATTTCTTAGCTTTCCAAGAGCATTTGCGCTGTACGTTCGCCAATCACGCTGCCAAGAGCAATACCCATGCCATTGCAGCCGAAACCGAGAACAACGCGCTCGCTGGTCTTTTTCACAATGGGGAGTTTATTTGTGCTAAATCCCATGATGCCCGTCCAACGCTTCTCAACTTTTGCTTGCGCGTGGAGGTCGGGGACGATAATAGTTCGTAAAAATTCTTCCAAATACTGCTGAATGGAATAACTCAACCCAAAGTCTGTCGTCGCCTCTGTTTCGGGCGAAAGATTTCGTCCACCGCCGAAAAGGATTCTATCACCCTCAAGACTTGATACCCTGCGGAAATAATAATAACCTTCATCCACGTGAAAAATGCCATTGAACCGTAATCCCTCCATTGGGCGAGTGATAAACACCTGTCCACGACCGGGCTGGATGTCAATATCGTGGATGAAGCGGTTCGTAAAGGCGTTTGTACAGAGTGCTATTTTTCGTGCCTCGAAGATGACTTGTTTGGTGCTGTGCAGGCGGTTGTGCTCAATAGAAACCTCTGCTCCAGTATTTGTTTCCTCAATATGGCGAGCTTCTGCGCCCGTGAGGTACATCACGCCTTTGCCAAGAGCATAGTGCAACAGTGCCTGCATCATATTTCCCGTATGAATTTGTCCCTCAAACGGGCTATACACCAATGCTCGTACGTGTGCTTCACTAAAGCCAAACGCAGCGATTTTATCATTTTTTACGTGAAACGCATCAGTCTTGAAAATACCACGCAGCAAGAGATTCAGGCTTTCAAGCTCTGCGAGTGCGTCCACGTGTTTTTCGAGTAGGAGTTCGTAACCACCTATTTGTTCATAGCCGATGGTTTGGTCGCCCAAACGCTGCCGCAACATTGCCAAGCCGCGTATTCGTTGTTCTACAATAGTGAGTGTTGTGTGTTCGCCGTTGGTGCGAATGTCGGCAAGCAATTCCGTCAGACTTCCAAAGCACGCAAAACCAGCATTCTTCGTACTCGCGCCAGACGGAAGCAATCCCCGTTCCAACACAAGTACGGAGGAGTTAGGCTCGCGTTCTTTCAGCGTGATAGCTGTTGAAAGCCCGATAATTCCACCGCCAATGATGATGTAATCGTACCGAATAGATGATTCACGTTCCCAGAAACTCAGCATAACTACTACGTTTTACGGTTGATTGATATGAACTTGATACACAGGTCATGCGATATTCACTTTTGCTTGTGCGATAGTTCTTCCTGCGAAGATACAGGAATGGCGGCGAAATGACAACAAAAACTCGCTTCGGCACGGCATCAGATAGATATTGTGCAATTTTAACATCTCCTTAACATCCATTAACCTCCGCTTAACAACCTACGAGCAGCATTCACCGTATATTTGCAGCATAGAGAATAATGCCTTCATAATTCACACAAACTGTTTCCATTCACCTGACAAAAGGAGCACGACAATGAAGTCTCGTATCCAGCGTATCCGATACGCACCGCCGTTTAGAATTATATGCGCGACCGTAGCACTCGCCGCCGCTATCATGGCATTGCCGTTGATAGCAAACGCCCAACAAACCCAAACTGCCCCTAACGCTGCTTCTGCGCCTGTTGCAAAGAAAGAAAAAAAAGCCTCTGTTACTATTGTCAAAAATGGCAAGGTGATAACAAAATCGTGGGATGGTGACTCGACCGATGTAGATATTGACGTTTCGGAAATCGGCGAGACCGTCCGCAATGCTGTTCGCAAAGCCATGAAAAATGTCGAATCATTCTCGATGACCAGCACCAACGGCAATTTTAGTTTTTCATTCGGTGATGGCGACGGCGAAAAAAGAGTATTTATGTTTAACGGCGATAGCAGTATGAAGAGGCTTGACAAAGCAATGAGGAAATTAGATAGAATCCACATTCACGGCTTTGGCAACAATTGGGATTGGAATATGCCACATCCACCAAATGCACCCAGACTGCCCAAAATGCCGCGCATGATGATGTTCCACGACGACAACGACCACGAATTTTCCAGCCCTGAAGCTCGTAAGCTCGATGCCGAAGCCGATGCCATGCGGTTAGATGCCGATGCCATGCGTAAAAAAGCCGAAGGTGAAGCAATGATAAAAGAAGCGGAAGCGATGAAAAAACGCGCAGAAGCAGTGCGGATGGAAGCAAAATCGAAGAAAAAATCGGATGACGCAAAACCAGAAGGCAAGTCCGATAAAAAATCTGGGAACAACGAATAAATTCTCAATAAATCTCGTTCGTTAGCCAAAACCAACGCAATAAATGTAACATAGCCCGTCAGTGGGGAAGCGTCACCACGCATTCGTCACCATGAAAATTCCCGACTGGCGGTGCGGTGTTACAAGTTCAGAAAACCTTTTTCTTCGTCAAAACCGCCGCCCAAGACTACACGCGCCGCTTTTACACTTGCGTCCGCAAATGTTCGTTCACAAGCAGTTTGTACCCCGACCCGTGAACGTTTACAATCTCCACTGAAGCATCAAATTTTAGATGTTTTCGTAGCTTTGTGATAAACACATCCATGCTTCGCCCGTTGAAGTAATTATCATCGCCCCAAACAGATTTTAGGGCTACCTCACGTTTGAGCACTTGATTCATCTGCTGACACAGAAGCCGCAGCAGTTCTGCCTCGCGGCTTGTCAGCTGGCGTGTTTCTTGCTTGTGTTGGAGCGACTGGTTCGGGTAATCGAAGATATATTCACCAATGCCAAATATTTCGCCATTGCTTGTTTGCGACGGCTGATTCGTCTGCGAACGGCGTAAAATCGCTTGTACACGCAACAGAAGCTCTTCTATGCTAAATGGTTTGCCGATATAATCATCTGCGCCAAGCCGGAAACCCTCGATTTTATCGCTTTGCATGGATTTTGCGGTCAAGAATACAAGCGGAATGCGCTCGTCAATCTCGCGGATAGCTTTTGCTAGCGTGAATCCATCTTTTTTCGGCATCATTACGTCGAGGATGCAAAGGTCAAATCCGCCTTGCTGGAACCGCGTCCAGCCCGCCTCACCATCGCGGCAAAGTTCAACCGTATAGCCTTTAATCCCCATGTACTCTTGCAGCACGGAACCAAGGTTTGTGTCGTCCTCGACGAGCAGAATATGTGCGTGTTCCATGAAGCGTGGTTGATAATGATTGATGATAGTTTAGCTCATGATTTCTCGTGTGCAAGGCAGCATCACCTCGAAGCGGCTTCCTGTGCCAAATTCACTGTCAACAGCAATCGTGCCGCCGTGCGCCGTGACGATGGAGTGAACATAGCTTAATCCAAGCCCGAAGCCCTTCACATCGTGCAGATTGCCCGTTGGAACACGGTAGAATTTCTCGAAAATATGCTTTTGCGCTTCTTTACTCATCCCGATACCGTTATCTGCAACACTAAGAATAATGCTGTCTCCGATGTTTCGTGTGAAAACCGTAATTTGCGGCGCATTCGGTGAGTATTTGTTTGCATTGTCTATTAGGTTGAAAATTACGTTCGTTACATGCTGTTCATCGGCATGAATACAGGGATATAGCGCTTCAAGGTTGCACACTAACCGCCCACATCGCTGCTCGATTTGCAGTGCCAACGATTTTACGGTTTTTTCGACAAGCTGATGAAGATTCGTCTGCACAATATTGAGCTTCAATTCACCACGCTCCATCAATGCCGCTTGCAAGACTTTTTCGACGTGTTGCGCCAGCCGCTTATTTTCGTCATGAATAACGCCTACAAAACGCTCCACTCGATTTGCATCGCTCCGCACAAGTGGCTCTTTAAGCGCCTCGCTGGCTATTGAAATTGTCGCAATTGGCGTTTTGAGTTCATGCGTCATGTTGTTGATGAAATCGGTTTTCATGTCGGAGAGTTTTTTCTGCTTCACTAATGTGAACATCGTAAACCCGAAACAGCCCATGATCAACAACATAAACGCACCGCTCGACACCAATACGGGGCTAAATGTGAGTATCCACGCTGGTTTGTAGTCGGGAAATCGCACTACAAGCTGATTTGCCGTTGCGGAAACATCATTCGGAAAAAGTCGAGTTCGGAACTCGCTCGCAAACAGCGCTGGTGAAGGAATTGCACTGGCAAGCATCGTTTTTGCAAAAATCATCGAATCGGGACTTTCGCGCAAAATGCCAAATTCAAAACCGTGCGTTACGTCATTGGCACGGAGCGAAGATGCCAACATGAACTCCAATTGTGCGGTATCAAGCCGTTCACGGATGCTACGGTCATGCTTGGACATGTCTTCTAATGCTTTTTCGATTAAATCTAATTTATAGACGATTTTTTCAATCGTGTCGCGTTTGGTGGTTGGGAGAGGTAGATTCTGATGTCCAACGGGTACGTTCTTTCCGTTGGTTAAGGCAGAAAGTTTTTTGACTGCGGGTGGCTTCGGTAGCGGCGCAGAAGGGGTGAAATTATTGTCATTCCTATCGCGCACGTCTGTTGGAACAGATTCCATGCGCCATTCAAAACCGAAACCATCGGTGGTAGAGTTTATTGAAAAATTCACAACAGAATCACCCGTAAAAACTTGTACTCCTTGTGATTGCAATGCTTTGAGCTTTTTGCGGGCATCATGGACTGCTCGCTCGTAATCTCGGTGTGCCATCATATCGCGGAGCGTCTTTTTGCCTTCCAATTGCCCAACTTGCCCGAACGGCTGCCCTTCAACCGATACAGAACCCTGTTTAGGTTGATTGACAAATTGGTTTCCGCCAAACATCCGTAGTTGCGGTATGCGGAAATTTTTTCGCATGACGCGCTCTATCAACGAATCTCGCATCTCCATTGTTATCTCTGGCACAACCACGCGGTAGGACTGCCCATTCGGGAGCGTTTGTTGTTGGATAACCACACCGTTCGGATTTGGCGGCGACGGCACGGCGACTGAACGCGGGAAAGTTGGAGGCGGTGCGAGTTTTGCCGACCGAACCGATTCTGGCGAGGGAGCGGCTGAGGGTTTTGTAGAATCCTGTTGTGCGGCTTGCTTCGTTGCCAAAGCTATGTTTGGCGTGTGTTTTTTACGAATCGTCGTTTGGGCGGATAGAGATTGACGAGCTTTATCTACGCTCCGAGCGATAAACATTTGTGTTTCCTGCGCTTCCAAACGCTGCGCGACGCTGTTGAGCGCTCGATTCACGCTTGCGCGGAACAACCGCTCCTTTAGCTCGGCGGCGTTGCGAAGCCAATAGACTTGCACGATGACTAATCCAATTAACCCTACCGTCATCAATGCAAGAATAATCCACGTACCTTTTTTGCTCATAGTGTTGTAGTGTTGCGTATCTGTGATGATTGAATAACAATGGCTGAAAAGCAGAGGGAACATTCGTACCGTGTAATATACGAATCCTGCCTTCGCTAAGTGGCATAGAAGAAAGCCGCTTAACATTTTTTAACAGTTTTTTTTCGCAGTCTGATACTTCACTCAACCAACAGTTTGCAACAACAACGCTGCGTTTTGTGCTGCGTCCGACAAGCTCGTTGCCACAAGGCGCACCGTTGCAGGGGCGCGTTCGTTTAATCCATGCAGATATGCTTTATCATAATATTGCAGTGCGATTCTGACTGTTGTTTCGCGGTCGTCAGCGTCTAATGCCTCAAGTGCTTGCCGTGTAGCCAATCCGCCAAGTCGTCGTTCAATATTCAGCACCGATGCCCGCAGATCTTCTGCCCGAAATGCGCCGTAATCTTCTATTGTGTTCCGAATGCGCTGTTCTATCGGCACATCAAGAAACACGGTTGGCGCAAAGCGCATTTGCTCCCAGAGCATGAGTGGCAGTGCGCTGCGCCCGATCATCCGGCTTTCATCCTCCAACCACACGCGCCGCGTGGGTTCAAGTTTACGCCATTGCACGGCAAGTTCGTTCTCGAACTGCTCCTGCGTGGGCTGTGGCGGCTCACCAAGCGCTCCAAACGCCGAACCTTTGTGGTGTGCGAGTCCTTCAAGGTCAATCACTTGCTCACCGCGTTCGCGCAAGGCATGAAGAATATGCGTTTTGCCAGAGCCCGTCTTGCCACCCAAAATCATAACCGAACGCGGCTCTGCAAACGATGCCAACACAAAGCGCCGAAAGAATTTGTAGCCGCCTTTGAGTGTATAAACCTTGAAGCCGAACAAATCCAGCAACCATGCCACACTTCCGCTTCGCATTCCACCACGCCAACAATGAACACGGAGTGTTTTTGTGCCTGCCTCAGACGCAGCTTGTTGAGCGGCTTCCACGATAGAACGCATTTTCCCACCCACGATATCCAACCCCAACAACATCGCTTGTTCACGGCTCTGTTTTTTGTATGCTGTACCAACAATAGCACGTTCTTCGTCCGTAAATAACGGCAGATTGATAGCTCCCGGAATCCGTCCTCGCTCAAATTCCGCTGGTGTTCGCACGTCAAGGATTGGTGCGGTAACGGAGACTTCCATGAAGGCTTCAATCGAGAGTGATTCAATCATACTGTTTGGATGTTTTTACGGCTCTGCGACCGCCAAGATGAGTAAAAATACTGGGAGCTTCGGAAAGTTTGACTATAGGGAATGCAAGCCGTTTACAATTTCTGTTCTTGTTTTTGAGGCAATTTTTATGCGGAGAAAGGGCTATCGAACCAACTGCATCTGCCCTGTGCGGCTTGTTGTGGTGCCATTTTCGGCAATACTGATTAGGTGATAGATATACAATCCGCTCGCCGCCCATCCGCCACCGTAGCCACGCCCATCCCAGATGGTTTCATGCGCTCCGGCGCTCTGCGGCTGGTTTACCAGCGTGATGATTTCTCGACCGCTCATATCCATCACACGCAAGCGAACATGCGACCTCTGCGGTAATTCGTAGCGAATCGTGGTTTGTGGAGAAAATGGATTCGGCGCATTCTCGAACAGCCTGATTTCATCGGTTGTGGAAGCATTATTCTGAACAGACGTTGGCATGTCGGTCACGTTTGCGGTAAAAATACCGTTGCCATGCGTTCCCACAAGCACCAAACCATCAGACTGCCGTGCTACGACCATCGGCACAATCACATTGCCAATCGTTGAAGCACCCTCCGGCACCCACACGGTACTCATACCCTGTAAGCGGCTTGTGGCATACAGCCCTGTACTCGTTCCCACAAAATATACAAGCGTACCTCGCACGTTCAGCATCGTCAGCCATCGGCAAGAAGGACCGCCACCCCGCCCGTCAGGGCGCTCTTCCAGATTGCCACTCACCGGCAGCCACGTTGCGCCGGCATTTTCCGTTAAAAATAGGCTTTGAACGTTGTAGTTCGAGAACACGGCAATGGCACGGTCAGCGTTCGTCGGGTCGGCAGCAATGCACGATACGTAAGCATTTGCGGGGAAACCCTTTGCAACTGAAATATCCGCCACAGATGTTGCAGAAAGCGAGCTTTGAGCATTATCGAGTTTGTAAATTTTGCCCGTATTTGTACCAATGTACAGTCGCGTTGAACCGTTTGAAAGCCGCGCCGTGCCGATGGCGGAAAATTGTGCATTCACTGGCGCTACGGAACGGAGTTGCGTCCAGCCGTCACTGCGATTGTAGGTGGGGAGCTTGTTGCGAAGCGAGACGGCGTACAAATTCTCATGTCGCCAGATATCGCGTCCGCACGGATAGTACAATACCGCATTGTTGCTGGGGTCGAGGGCAAATGGATTGACAAACAACGGTTCAGACTTGCCCGCAGGGTCAATACGAACGCCGACTTCCGTGTAATTATTCAC
>JANYIG010000013.1 GCA_025358765.1 Candidatus Kapaibacterium sp. | reverse complement strand
GCTTTTTAATATCGGCTATTCATTGTATTTCAAGGGTCGGTATGAAGACGCTTCCGAGTACATCTTCAAAGCCTTAAAATACGCGCTTCAAGAGCAAAACAATCGCGTCATTGCTGAATGTTACCTCACCGTCGCCGATATTGCCGACAAACAACACAACTACGCCATTGCCCTTGACTGCGCTTCGAGAGCACTCCACATTGCCGATAGCATTGGGATTAAACCGACTATCGCGGAAGTGTATGCCTCTTTGAGTACGATTTATCAGAATATGGGTGATTATCGCAAAGCACTTGAATACAACAATCTCCATCATGCGGTGAATGATTCACTCGTCAACGTACAAAGTTCGGCGACCGTTGCAGAGCTTCAGGCAAAATACGATGCCGAGAAAAAGGATAAACAGAATGCGCTGGAATTAAGCCGCGAACAATTCGTTCAAAACGCACTATGGGGCGGGGTTGTTGGTATGCTTGTGATTGTAGGGTTGCTCGTGCGGCAGTACCGCATTAAACAGCGCTCCGAACTGGCATTGCGCGATACGAACGAGGAAATTATGCGTCAACAGGAGCTTCTTGAGGAGCAAGCGCGAACGATTGAACTTGCCAATAGTGAGCTTCACGAGACGAATACCGCATTGAATGACATAAATGCCCTTTTGGATGCCGAAAAGCAGCTTTCCGATTCGCTTCTGCTTAATGTTTTGCCAGCACTTATTGCAGTGCGCTTGAAAGCTGGTGAACAACTCATTGCCGAAAAATTTCCCGATGCAACGGTCTTATTTGCTGACATTGTGGGGTTCACAAAACTATCGGCAAAACTACCGCCAGATTTTTTAGTATCTCTTTTGGATACAGTGTTTTCGGAATTCGATGAACTCGTGGAACAACACAGCGTAGAAAAAATCAAAACTATTGGTGATTCTTATATGGTTGTAGGTGGTGTGCCGGAGGCGCGTCCATATCATACAGAAGCTGTTGCCCGTTTAGCTTTGGCAATGAATGCGTGTATTGGGCGTTTGGCGCAAGATTTGGGTATTGTCGGGCTAACGCTGCGGATGGGTATTCATAAAGGCTCCGTCGTGGCAGGTGTTATTGGTAAAAAGAAATTCACTTACGATATCTGGGGTGACACTGTGAACACTGCCAGCCGTATGGAATCGCAGGGAGAATCGGAGAAAATTCACTGCTCGCAGGAAGTCTATAATCAGCTGAAGGGTTCGTTTACCTTTGAGGATAGAGGCTGGATTGAAATTAAAGGTATAGGCGAAATGCGAACGTATTTTCTGACCGGGGAGTGTGCATAGTAAGGCGTACACCAGCAAAAATTGTTCTTCTATAAGGGCAATGGAACCACAAATCGGTCGCCGATAATAAATGTGCCGGAATTTGTAAGCATCATCACTTCGGCAGCGAGATTAGAAGGCGTTGCGGTAAGGCGGATGTAATGAAACGAACGGATAGTGCCTGTACGATATAAATCATTTGTCTGGGGACGTTTTGCGTCCGTGCGTACACTCCGGCGAGGACCGCCGCCGCCGCCGCTTATGACGAACATCTTTTGCCCACAACCCGTTTCCACGCCAAACCGCTCATATGAGTGGACATGCCCAGAAAAAAAGAGTGATGTTTTGCGAGCTGCAAGGAATGGTGCTGTAAAGTAGTCGTGCAATTCAAGCGAGGCTTGCATTGTGCTATTAGTGTAGGGTGGGTGATGCGCTGCCACAAGCACCGAGGTGATAGTCGGGTCATGGTCGCATTGTTCCAAAATGCGCTTGAAATGACGGTATTGAGCATCTATTTGGCGTTTGGTCAACTGGTCAATATTTGAATCCAACATCACGAGCGCTGTTGCGCCAAATTTTTGTAGCGAGGGAAATTGTGGCTTTTCATCGGGAAAACGTTTGAACATCTGTGCCAGATAGGCTGTGTTTTTTTTCAATAATCCATAATCATGATTGCCTGGAATAGCGTAAATTGGTGTCCTTGCGGTTTTAGTTGCAGCACGAAGCGGCTGCATAATATTGTCAAAATATTCCCAGTCCTTGAGTTCTTCGCCGTAACATACGTGGTCACCTAACAGCAGCACTGCTGAACGGTACTCTGTTGCTGCTTCTTGCGCCATTGCATTAAGAATCATCACGCGCTCGCGGTCATTTTGCTCGCGCCCCAAAAACGTAGTTTCCATCCAACTTGTGCGCTGCGTATCGCCTACGAGTAAGATTTTATGCGCTTGTGACGTTGGCTGCGCGGATTCGTTGGGCGAAGGTTCAATAACAATGTACTCTGGGATGCGCTCGGAAACATGCCCGATGGTAGCGGCTTCTTCTGCAAATGCCGTATTCCGCCGGAGCGTAAACTGAGCAGCGATGCTGCCTATCACGGTGCTAAAAAATTCTCGTCGTTTCATTGGTTGGATATATTTTCACCCAAGATTGAATGTTAAACTTTTCTCTCACGCAAATCGTCTGACAATCGTGTCGTAAACAATCACCATCCATTGTTATTATGCCAATAGTGTGCCGCCTGTTCAGAACTGCTCTCACTACGTTCTGCTGTCTTGGACTCTTCTCAGCAACGAAAAGTTTCTCGCAAGAGGTGGTATCTGACCGATACATGCCGCCAATACTCACTTCCTCATCATCATTTTTTTCGACAGCCGAACCCACCACACTTGAACTATCATCTTTTATTGCAGATTCCACGACGAACACAGCTTCCGCACTATCGTCTGTACTTTCAGATGATTGGAAAGGTCTTTTTACGCCGAAAAACCCTGCCGCTTGGCGTATGTATTGGTCGGCGGGACTTGCGCTTTCCATTTTGCCACGCAGCGTCGTCTATGACGAAGTGACGCGGCAGATTCCACAACTTAATCTTAACTGGCGGATGGGATTGCCCGCAAATTTTGGCGTTGAAGCTCACATAAACACCGTGTATCTTACAAATTTAGCACGATTAGGGTTTTCGTGGTCACATAATTTTGGCGCAGTATCTGTTTCTGTGGGCGATGATTTTGGCGTATGGTTTGGGTTCGCTTCCTTGCTATCAGATTTTAATGTAAAAGCATTGGGAATACTCAATTTCCCCAAAATTAATGTTGGCATCAACATTAATAATTATTTGTTGTCGGTGCAAGGAGAGCTTATCACATCGCTTGGTTCCACTACGTGGCTGGGACCGCAGGAAACCCCTATACGCGGCAAATCTGAACGGCTTGGGTCGGCACTCACCATTACTGCTGAGCAAAATATTAGTGAACATATCCGTTGTTACGTAGGCTTAAAAACGTATTATACGCTGCCACGCTACCAGATGTGGCTTGCATTCTCGGACATTTCCTATCGTGTGGTGATTCCTGAAATTTTCTTCGGCTATATTTTCTGATTATTTTGTTCACATCGTCCTATCGCCATGAAGATTTTATCTATTCGTTTTACCACGTACAAACAGTATTATAGGCTGAACAAGCTCATTATATGGTGTGTGCTGGCAATGTGTTGTTGTGCTGGCTGTAGCCAATCGTTTTCTGATTACCCTGAGCAAGACGACACAGACCCGTACATCAATGGAAAATTTACCTTCAAGGCAGCAACGGCGTTCACGGAAAGTACGAAACTCCTCAATGGTGGGCAATTAAAACCATATACAGGATTGTTTACCATTGCTGGTGGAGAGCACATCTGGGGTGATAGTCTGGTGATGTATCAAGGCGGACGACAGTATATTTCCGCATTAGCAAGGGATAACGGGACGTTTCAGGCGTACGAACGTGCGGCAGAGTTCAAGAATAGCGACTTGATTACGCTCTTCGGCAATGACTACGGCACATTATCCACCACAGGCACGTCTATTGTGCTGGAAGGTTTTTGGCAAACGGAGTTTGATGTACGAAGCGGTTTGATACGGCTCGTGATCCCAAAAACTGCCAACTTAGGCAAAGATACCTTACACGGTCGCTACAGCGATCTGGCTCGTGATCTAAATAACCTCGACCGTCCCTTTGAACTCGTGCGCCAGCGTGCCTTCCGTGATTTACCTGCCACAAAAGATACTTTTTTGATTGTTGCTAATAATGGTGGTGGCAGAAATGTTGATCGCCAGCCGTATCCCGAAAATAGTCTGAACTTGATTCGGTTCAGCGAGCGCGTTGGCGCAAATGGCGTGGAGATTGATGTGCGGCTGACCAAAGACGGCGA
This sequence comes from Candidatus Kapaibacterium sp., assembly GCA_025358765.1. Classification (GTDB taxonomy): domain Bacteria; phylum Bacteroidota; class Ignavibacteria; order Kapaibacteriales; family UBA4661; genus JANYIG01. The sequence continues at coordinate 6,403 of JANYIG010000013.1, read as the reverse complement.
GCCGATGCTTTTTCACGATGAATACATGACCTCACGGCTTGTCAATGGCGAATATGCGGTGGGCAAATTTTCCAACTATACAGTGAACCAACTCTACGCACTGGCACGGCTAAAGGACAATTCGACGATTCCCACGCTCCGACAGGCGTTGCGGGTGATATCAGATTCGACAAACTATAGATTTGTTTGGTTAGACGTGAAATCGTCCGATGTCATTCCGAAAATTATGGCAATGGCAGACAGCACGCAAAATCGTCGTAAAGGGCTACAAATTTTTATAGGGCTTGCCGATGCAGATATTGCCAATGCCTATATGGCACAGCCTGCCGACATTCGTTCTCGTGTGCAGGGCTTGGGTGAAGATTTAGATATTGTGAAGTCCATGAATCTGCCTGCGTGGGGTCCGCGCTGGACGCTCGGAACGATGCAGCAAGAAGTAAAAGACTTGCGATCCCAGAATAAAAAAGTAATTTTCTGGACATTGGACGATCCTGATTTTATTAGTCTTTTTTTGGATGAACGACGCGACATTAGCGGTGTCCTGACGAATCACGTTTCACTGCTTGCGTACTTGTATTATACACGACTATGAGCCTAATACGACAGATGATGTGGGTGATCGTTGTGGTGAGTATGCTTGCCCCCGCAGCAATGGCGCAACAACAGCCATCACAACCATCACAACCGCCACGCAAAACATTAAAAGAGGTACTTTTGCCGGATACAGTGCGGTATTTCCGTATTATCCTTGATGTCAGTGGCGGACTTTCTGGCGCTTTGCGTCCAATTGACCAGCGTATCCCGGTGAATGAAATACATCGTAAAGGTGGATTGGATGGCACATTGAGTATTCGTGCGACAGCAAATGATCTTATTTCCGTCGGTGTACAAACGGGTTTTATTACTCTTTCACAAAGTACGTTTCGTGATTCTATCACCCGCGTAGGTACTCGAGTTACTGCGGTGTATCCGGCTATGAACACCGCTTTGTATGCTATTCCGGTGTTAGTTCAAGCGGATATCCAGAAATGGAATTTTCACCTGAGTGCTGGCTTTGGAATGTATTATCTTCTTTCCAGTACGCAACTGACTTCTGAAGCGCTTCCGCAATACCGCGACGACGCACCGACTATCAATGGCGGTTGGGAAATGGGCTATTCCGTTGGATTAGGCTATCTGTTTTATCTCTCACCAAATCTCACGCTCGGACCACAGGCAGAATGGCATTATATCCCCGACGAGCCAAAATCTATTTTTCTGGCGCAACTCAAATGTTCGTACACGATTCGTTTTTAGCCGATGGCAGCGTTTCAAGATTGGTCAATTGAATTAGACGACTACGTGAGCGGCTTGTGCTGGTCGCCCGATGGCACAATGCTGGCTGCATCTACCGCAAGCGGCACTATTTCTGTGATGGACGCACTTACGGGCATGGAAAGCCAATATTTTCAGGCGCATGAACAACCTATTATGGCGCTTGCGTGGTCGCCAGACGGGAAGCGCCTTGCAAGCGCAGCACAAGACGGAACCGCAAAACTCTGGAATCCGCACGCCATCTCGCAAACGGATGATCCATATGACGGCGAATTGCTTGCGATATTAGAAGCAGGTGTTAGCAAGCACACGTGGGTGGAATACATAGCGTGGTCATTCGATGGAAACTATATTGCAACGGCTTCCGGTAAACGGAGTCGTATCTGGAGTGCAGATGGGACACTGGTTCAGAGCATAGAAAGCCCATTCAAACGAACAATTTCGGCGTTACATTGGCATCCGTATTTGCTTGAATTTGCTGTGGCGAGTTTTGGTGGCGCGGCTCTCTACACCATTGACAGCACAGAACCAAAAACTACGTTGCCGCTTGAGTCCTCAATTTTGGCATTAGCATGGAGTCCTGATGCAACGGTACTTGCAGCAGGCTTGCAGGAAAATGCGGTGCATTTTTGGCGACTTCCGTACGCAGAAGGTCGAGAGTCCGTGATGCGCGGTTATCCTGAGAAAATCACACGGCTTACGTTTGATTTTAAAAGCCGCCATCTTGCAACACCCTCTGGCACGGCTATTATCGTGTGGAAATTTATGGGTGACGGACCCGAAGGAACGGAGCCAATAGTGCTGGAAGGACATGCGGGGCGCGTGACGCAGGCAAAGTTTCAACATCGTGGCGAGCTTTTTGTTTCTGGTGATGAGACTGGCGCTATCATCCTTTTTAGCCCGAATGAGAGCAAACAGCCGCTTAAAGCAGAGACCTATCAGCAAGAAATCTCTCAGGTTGTTTGGTCGCCGGACGACAAACTCCTTGCCGTCGGGACTGCAAAAGGTGTTGTGGATGTTTGGCAGGTGAACGTGTAAATCCGTCTGTATTGCGAGTTAGAGAGGCAGAGAGTGAAGAACATCCAAAAACAGCCAATCTTGGAATTTGTGGAGCCTGATTTACCGTAAAGTAGATTTCCGCATTGACAACAATTGCAAAGTGGAATACTTTCAAGCACGGCGGCACGGAAGACCGCAAGCACTATGTGTTACGTCAGTTTTTGGCGCGGAAGGCGTAAGTTGTAATTGATTGAAAGCTCCACTGCTGCTTGTGGCGAGTCCTGCATTTCTCACAGAAAATTTTCCAAAAAATATGAAACCAAACACTATCTACCAAGGCGATGCCCTTGAACTTATTCATCAGGTCGAGGATAACAGCATTGATTTGATTATTTGCGATGGTCCTTACGGCGTTACAAGTAACGAATGGGATAAAGTTGCCAATATTCAAGAGTATAACTTGAACCTAATCAAGCTATTTTCTAGAGCCTTGAAGCCCGGAGGTTCATTGTACCTCTTTGGGAAAGATGATTGCTTGGATTTCATTGATTATCGCCCATATTTGACGCTCAATCGAAAAATCATTTGGTACCAGCCAAGCCGCTTGGCGCAAGGGCGCGTGAACTATACAAACAATTACGACCTGATAGCCTACTTTACCAAAGGCAAGGCGAAAACCTTCAATCTTGATAGCATTCGCGTACCGCAACTTGTTGAATTAGAACATCGTTTACGGTGCGAGAATGTTCCGTCAGTAGTGAATGGTCAGTACGGAAAAACAAAATTTAATGCCGATGGCAAGAATCCGGGCGACGTGTGGGGAGACATTAAACAGCTTACCTATAAATCAAAAGAACTCCTCAGCCGTGAAGTTCTCAATACAATTCAAAAACCGGAAAAACTCATTGAGCGTATCGTGAAAGCAAGTTCGACCGAAGGAGATAGAATTTTAGATCCCTTTTCCGGTGTAGGAACAACATTTGCTGTTTGTCAAAAATTGAGGCGTGATTTTATCGGCTTTGAATTGAATCCTGATTATGTCGCAATCGCTAACGAAAGAGTACAGAACATCATTTCGCAACAAGAATTTAGCCTGTTTCAATGAAGAAAAATCGCATCATCAAAGCAATCGTACAGCTTGTGGCTCAGGCACAGGAGTTAGCTCTCAGCATCGGCATTCCGAACATTTTGCAGCCCGGCTTGGTCAAAGAAATGATTATTGCGAACATTTTAGGGCATGAACTGATTCATTCCAAACGAGATGCCGACGCTTGCAACCCTGATAATCCTGACATCAAATACGAGTATCTTTCTTGCTACGTGGGTGGTTCGGGGCAGTTAGACCGAATGTTCAAAGAGCCGAAAGACAAACGGCGGGAGAGTTTATCACGCATTACCAGAAATCAGGCAATCTATCTTGCCATTTTTTACAAAAGCCCGCTTGATGTGAAAGCGATCTACGAAATACAGCCCAAGGTTTTGCTTAAAGAAACGGAACGCCAGCTTGATAGAAGTAGCAATGCGATTTCTCACGTTGGATTTAGTGAAAACTGGGCAAAAGAGCATGGTAAAGTTGTTTATCAAGGCGGAAAGAAGTAGCAAAAGTTTACTTATGCAAGGTAGATTCCCGAACTCTGACAACAACATTGAAGTGGAATACTCGCAAGTACGGCGGCACGGAAGACCGCAAGCACTATGTGTTGCGTCAGTTTTTGGCGCGGAAGAATGGGTAGATGTAATTGATTGGAAGCTGCACCGCTGCTTGTGGTGGGGCTTTGATAACCCAAAAACTGCATCCAACTTTTTTCAATAAAAGCCATGTTTGAGCAAAAAAAAAACGAATTTGAGAGCGAAGGAATATCCTCGAACTTGGGATATTATATTTACGCTTTGCTTAGTCCTGACGACGATGTTCCGTTTTATATCGGTAAAGGAAAGGGCAGCCGCGTTTTTAGTCATCTTGATCGTGCATTGGAAAATCCCAATGAGATTACTGAAAAATATGCTGAGATTCAGCGTATTCATGACTCTGGCAAGAGGGTTAAGCACTTGATATTACGACATGGATTAGCTAACGAACAGCAAGCATATGAAATTGAAGCTGCACTCATTGACTTTTGTAAATACCTAAAATTTCCAATAACGAACATAGCTGGTGGTCATAAATCAATTGAAAAAGGTTTAATGACAACTGATGATATCATTAGACTATATCAGCCAGAGAAGCTTAATTCTATTCCCGATGATTGTATCATTATCAACATCAATAGAACTTACAAGCGTGGTAGCGGAGAAAATGCAATCTTTAATGCTACAAAAGGTATTTGGGCAATAAATATCAAACGATTACAAGACAACTCTGGAATTAAGAGGAAGTATGTTTTAAGTGAGTATCGTGGATTAATTGTTGAAGTTTTTGAGGTTACAAAATGGTTTCAGGCGGAGAGGGTATATCCCCCAAAGACAAAGAAAGCCGGACAATGTCGTCAAGGTGTAAGTTTTGAGGGTAAAGTAGCATCTGAAGAAATTAGAGATTCATACATAAACAAAACAGTAGCGCGTCACAAAAAACCTGGGGCATCAATGCCGCATCGGTTCAGTTTGAAGTCGAATAATGAAAACGACTAAGGCACAAAAAATGTTATAGAAAAAGCCCCATAACGTTGTTCAAATAACGTCCAGCATCTGTAGATTACATCAGGCTTGAAAGCCCTTCTCCTTGCTTGTGGTGGGGCTATATTTCTCATAAAATCTTGATTAAAACCATGACCATTCCCCAACCCCAGACCATTCCTGATGCGCGTACTGCACCCCAGCTTTTGCACGACAAAAATTTGCATTTTGTTATCTAATTCGATAACTTTTCTATGATACGGGAAATCATCTTTTACAAACATCATTTTTTTTATTTTTACGATGCACAGCCCAAAAGTGTCCAAGAGAAAATTGATTATGTGCTTGATTTGATTGCAAATGTGGAGCGAGTACCGGAGAAATTTTTCAAGCATTTGGAAGGTAGTGATGGGCTGTATGAGATTCGTATCAAGGTTGGTTCCGATATTTTTAGGCTTTTTTGCTTTTTTGATGCTGGAAAACTTGTTGTGGTATTGCAAGGCTTGCAAAAGAAATCCGCCAAAACGCCGCGTAATGAAATTCTGAAAGCAGAACGATTGAAACATCAATATTTCGAGGAAAAGAAACGATGAACAACATCACTACACTTGAACAGCACTTAGCCAACCGCTATGGTGCAATCGGCACAGAAACGCGCAATGCGTTTGAAAAAAATTCCAAAGCCTTTGCTATTGGCGAGTTGATTAAAGAAGCACGGAAGCAAGCAAACATGACGCAAACAGAACTTGCCGAAAAAGCAGGTACAAAAAAAACTTACATTTCTCGGATTGAAAACGGGCAGAGCGACATTCAGCTAACAACGCTCTTTCGGATAATCGAAAACGGCTTAGGGAAACAGCTTACGCTGCATATTGAATAGCTTTGCAGCAGGAATATCACCGAACATTATCACACTTCCCCATGGATACAAGCGCCCTCATCCAAGAAATAGAGCGTTTGCCGCTCACGCAGAAATTTCTTATCATAGAAACAACGCTGCAATCTATCAAACGGCATGAAACGGCGCGGCAAATGGAGATTTCTGCTGAAGCACTCTGTGACGATTATACCAATGACAAGGAACTAACAGCCTTCAGCATCCTTGATGGTGAGGATTTTTATGAATCCAAGTGACCTCAAGTTTGGCGCGGAAAAACGGATAGATAATAATCAAATGAAGGAGCCAGCTATGTCGTCGTGGATTGATTTCATATCCCATTTTGTGGTTTCAATATCCGCTCTCAAAATTATGAGATATAAATTCTACTCTATGCTTCACTTGATTATTTCGCTCACTGCTGTCGTGATCATTATTTCATCTACTCCATTGCTTGCTCAAGAGCGCATCACCATTGGTCTGGGAGTAGGTTTGAATACAGCCATTTTTTTAGGTGATGCAAAAACAGAGTTTCAACCAGCAGGTGTGGCAACGTGGTACGTGCCAATTCAGATTGGCGCTCATCTTCGTGTAGAGCCA
>JANYIG010000278.1 GCA_025358765.1 Candidatus Kapaibacterium sp. | reverse complement strand
TGTTACTTCGCGAGATACATCATCATCAACAAGCGGCGCAAGGAGCGTGACAGGTGTAGCAATCAGCTCTACACGACGATTTTCTTCCATGCCATCGGGCGTATCAATGCGGGCACGACGGTCAGGCAAGTTCTGCGCTTTTAACGTAAGACGTTTGGTGTTAATACCCCAAATCTTTGTGAGATACTGCGCGACAGCCTGTGCGCGACGCATAGAGAGTGCCGTATCCCCCGTTTCAATACCCGTATTCGAGTTTGCCCCCACGATAGTTAATTTTGATTCTGGACTTTTCTTCATGCGATAACCCAATACATTGAGCAGGTCGTTGAACACGTCGAGCGCATCACCTACAACGTCGTTATCACTCCATTTGGCGGCTTCCTTTGTGCTGGAAAGCAAGTGTTGGCGCGTAAGTGCGAGGCTATCGTTGCCATCGGGGAAAAATAAATATGGTAGCAGCGGCTTGTAATCTTCACTCTCGAACTCTTCCACCACAATCGTCGGATTTTGCTGACGTTCACCGTTCGTGGCAATACCAACAACATTGACATCTAATGCTAAAGAACTGTGCCGCGGAATCTCGCGCAAATAGGATTCTCGAATCGTTGTTTCGTCCAATTCCAATCCGTATTTGTTGACGGTCTTCGTTTCGCTTTTCGAGGATACAAGGCGCACGGAAAAATCATTGGCATCGTTCACAACGGTGGATGTATCACGGATGTAGGTAATTTCTTCCCGAAGTGGTTTGCGAATACCTAATTTCACCGCCACGCCAAACTGTAGTGTGCTGATGCGCCACGAGCCAGTTTGAACATCGCGCGTAGGATTTCCTGTTGTCGCGGCTCTTACAATGCGCTCTGTTTGGGCAACATCACTCAAAGGCAGATAATATCGTGCAAATGGCGTTACAAAAAGATGCTCAGACAACGGAATTTCGTAGGAAACTCCAGCGAATGGCGTGATTGCTAACGATGAGGCGGCGGGCAGTGTGCCGCTTGCTACGTTACGAAGTTTGCTTTTTGTGTCGTTCCAGAAAATATTATCTGGCTGAAGCAAGGTTTCGCGCTGCTCGTAGGATGATGAAAGGCTAAAGGCAAAACTTGCTCCCAATTCCACAAATAAGCCAGCAACCGCACGAATGCTCAAAGCTGGCTCCAAACTAAGCGTTAACTGCGATGCATCAATCGAATGCTCAGACGTAAGCAGTATGGGTGGGTCATTGCCGTTATTCAGGTAATTTGTCGGCAGGTCACGGCGAAAATGTGCAGACCAATACGATGCCGCAAGGCGGGTTTGCAGCCGCAGTAGGGGTGAAAACTGATACTCTAATAAGCCTCCACCCGTAAAACCAAGAGAGCTGAACACCCCAAAATCTTGCCCACAGCATGTTGGAGCACCTTGGATAGTATTAAATTGTGCGTTGTGGGACAGCATATTCAACCCGACAAATCCACCAAGAAGCCATCGGATTTCACGCGGTTGTGACGTTTTGAATTCTTGTGGCGTTTGAACTGTTGTTTTTTTCGGCGCAGTGGGTACGGACACATCAAGCGTATCTTGTTCGGCGTAAAGCATCGTCATTGCTGACGTGCAGCCAACGACAACACATAATGCACACCCGACGAGGACGTGTCGAATCCGAGTGTATAAAATCAGAATGTATGGAATCATAGTTCTACAGTATGATGGTGAAAGCTCCTCATCGTGAAGGTGGTGTGTTGTCGTGATAAGGGCGATTAAACCAGAAAGATAACGCGAAAAAAATTATGAACAGTGCCGAAAGGTTCATTACGTGCATCAAAGCACTCCTTTCGTGCTGGGGATCACATTGTTGTTTGCGTCTCGGCGCACAGCCATTTTCAGCGCTCGTGCAAATGCCTTAAAGATTGATTCGATTTTGTGATGCTCGTTGTCGGCTTCAGCACGAATATTGAGTGTACATTTTGCTGTGTCGGTAAACGATTTGAAAAAATGGAAAAACATTTCCGTCGGCATTTCGCCAATTTTTTCGCGCTTAAATTCTGCCTTCCACACAAGCCAGTTTCTGCCGGAGAAATCAATCGCCGCATATATTTCTGTGTTTTCTGTCGTAAGCCAAAGCTCCGCTTCCGCCAATGCTTCATCCATCGGTAGCAAAAAATAGCCGTAGCGCTCCACACCACGCTTGTCGCCAAGCGCCTTCACGAACGCCTCGCCGAGCGTGAGCGCCGTATCCTCAATGGTATGATGCTCATCAATGTGCAAATCGCCATTGACGCGAATCGTGAGGTCGCAGCCTGAATGCCGCGCTACTTGTTCCAACATATGGTCAAAAAAACCTAAACCCGTGTGAATCTGTGCTTTACCCGTGCCGTCGAGGTTAAGCGTGATGGCAATATTTGTCTCGTTTGTTATACGATGCACCGTTGCAATGCGGGCTGGAAGCATTTTGTCGCGCAAAAAGCGGTAAATTTCATCCCAATCAGTCGTCGTGAATTCAGCACTATCAGCGCTCGCTTCTGGAGAAAGAAAAATTGCCCGAGAGCCAAGATTTTGTGCGAGTTGTACGTCCGTCGGGCGGTCGCCGATGACGAACGAGTTTGCAAGGTCATATTCTGCACCGTTCCCCGCAATATAGCGCGTCAGCATTGCCGTACCGGGTTTGCGGGTGGGTTTGTTTTCGTGAGGAAACGAACGATCTATCAAGATTTCCGCAAACTCCACCCCTTCATTTTTGAGTATAGTGAGCATTTTGTTGTGAGCCGGATGGAACGTCTCTTCGGGGAACGATGGCGTTCCTAAGCCATCTTGGTTGGTGACCATCACGAGTTCATAGTCCAATTCTTCGGCAATGCGGCGGAGGTTTGAGATGGCTTTAGGCAGAAATTCGAGCTTTTCGAGCGAGTCCACCTGAAAATCGGTGGGCGGCTCGACGATAATTGTACCATCGCGATCAACAAAGAGAATTTTTTGTAATACCTTCAATGTAACATTCCTCTCTATTTCTTTAGAAGGCTCCTAATTTCACGCGGAGCGAAAAACGTTTTCATCGGACATTGAGAATTTTGTAATTTCGCTGCCAGTGAAATTTGCATCATTTCCTTTTCATCCACACAAATTTACGAAGAGTTTTGTTATGGTAAGCACGTTCAACCTCTCGAAACACGATATTACCGTCGAAAATGTTATTCGCAACGCTGCTCCGGCTGATTTATACGGGCTTGCGTTGCAACAAGACAATGGCGCAATTTCTGACGTGGGTGCAATGATAGCGATGTCAGGCAAAAAAACAGGCAGAAGCCCGCGCGACAAGCGGATTGTGGAGCATCCCGACAGCCAAGCTGATATTTGGTGGGGTTCGGTGAATATCAAACTTGATGACCACACGTTTGTGATTAACCGCGACCGCGCACTTTCGTATCTGAATACGTGCGAACGAATTTACGTGATGGACGGTTTTGCGGGCTGGGATCCGAAGTACCGCGTGAAAGTGCGGATTATCTGCTCGCGTCCGTATCATGCGCTCTTTATGAACAACATGCTCATTCGCCCAACGGATGCAGAATTGGCAACCTTTGGCGAACCAGATTATACGATTTACAACGCCGGGCGGTTCCCTGCAAATCGCCATACCTCGCATATGACCTCCTCAACGAGTATTGACCTCAGTTTTGAGCGCAAAGAATTTATTATCCTCGGAACGGAATATGCGGGCGAAATGAAAAAAGGTATTTTTACAATTATGAACTACATTATGCCAAAAAATGGCGTGATGTCTATGCACTGTTCTGCAAATGAAGGTGATAAGCAGGATGTTTCGTTGTTCTTCGGGCTGTCAGGAACCGGTAAAACGACACTCTCCGCCGACCCGCGCCGCAACTTGATTGGCGACGACGAGCATTGTTGGACGGATGATGGTGTATTCAACATCGAAGGTGGTTGTTATGCAAAATGCGTGAATCTTTCTGCCGAAAAAGAGCCGGAAATCTACAGCGCAATCCGCTTCGGAACAGTGTTAGAGAATGTTGTGTACGACAAACGGACACACAAAGTAGATTTCGACAGTATTTCTATCACGGAAAATACCCGTGCTGCTTACCCAATTGAATTTATCCCAAATGCAAAAATTCCGTGTGTTGGCGGTCATCCAAAAAACATCATTTTCCTGACGGCGGACGCGTTTGGTGTTTTGCCACCAGTGGCGAAACTCACGCCCGCCCAAGCAATGTACCATTTTATTAGCGGTTACACGGCAAAAGTTGCCGGCACGGAAGAAGGCGTAACCGAACCGGAAGCAACCTTCTCCGCGTGTTTTGGTGCGGCATTTATGGTGTGGCATCCGAGCAAATACGCCGAACTTCTTGCTGAAAAAATCCGCAACCATGGCGCACAGGCGTGGCTTGTGAACACGGGCTGGTCGGGCGGGCAGTATGGCGTGGGCTCGCGGATGAAACTGGCGTACACTCGCGCCATCATTGATGCTATTCACAACGGCGGCTTGGACAATGTTGTATTTGCGGAAGACCCTATTTTTGGAGTTCACGTGCCAACTACGTGTCCGAACGTTCCGGCAGAAATTCTTACGCCTAAAAATACGTGGGCAGACAAAGCGGCGTACGATGCAACGGCAAAAAAACTCGCCAGCTTGTTCAATCAGAATTTTGAGAAATATAAAGCGGATTCGAGCGCGGAGATTGTTGGTGCCGGACCCAAAGTGTAATCAGACACCATATTTCGACAACCAAAAAGCCCGTCAGCATAGATCTGATGGGCTTTTTGGTGTCTTTGACGATGCTTCCATTGGCGCTGCCTTTTAACGACAACAGTTCCGACATTTCTCCATCATGGATTGACGCATTATATCAGCAGAATTTATTCTGAATAGAGCATCGGCAGTTGTATGCGAGAGCAGGCACGAAATAAATTTCGCACTCCAAAGCCCTCTTGTTCGGACAATTGACGACAAGTGATGTGATAAAAATACGGAAGTTTGCTATATTGCGAGTTCAATAACCTGAGCAAAAACTTTATCACGATGAATGTAAAACGAATGGCAAAAAAAGCTCTTATCACTGGTATCACGGGGCAAGACGGCTCATATTTGGCGGAATTTCTGCTCGAAAAAGGTTATGAAGTACACGGCATTATCCGCCGTGCCTCGACGTTTAACACGTCTCGACTTGACCATATCTATAACGACCCGCATAACTCGAATGTCAAACTTTTTCTGCATTACGGCGATTTGGCAGATTCGTCAAATCTGAACCGTTTGATGGAAAAAGTCGTACCGGACGAAGTCTATCACCTCGGCGCTCAAAGCCACGTGCGCGTGAGTTTCGATATTCCCGAATACACCGGCGACGTTACTGCTATCGGCACGTTGCGTTTGCTGGATGCTATCCGCGAAACAGGCGTAAAAGCGAGGTTTTACCAAGCCTCGTCGAGCGAGATGTACGGCAAAGTGTTGGAAGTGCCACAAAAAGAAACCACGCCGTTTTATCCGCGCAGCCCTTACGCCGCCGCAAAAGTGTATGCGTATTGGATGACGGTGAATTACCGCGAATCCTACGATATGTTTGCTTGCAATGGCATTTTATTCAATCACGAATCCCCTCGACGCGGCGAAACGTTCGTCACGCGCAAAATTACTCGCGCTGTAGCTCGCATCAAAGCTGGTTTGCAGAAAACACTGTATTTGGGCAATATTGATGCCAAGCGCGATTGGGGTTATGCGAAGGAGTACGTGGAAGCAATGTGGATGATGCTTCAGCAAGACGTTGCCGACGATTATGTGATTGCTACCGGCGAAACGTATTCCGTTCGGGAATTCCTTGAAGAATCCTTCAATCATGCGGGATTGAATTGGGAAGATTTTGTGAAAATTGACGAAAAATATTTCCGTCCGGCGGAGGTAGATTTGCTCATCGGCGATGCTTCCAAAGCCCGCGAGAAATTTGGTTGGACAGCAAAAGTAGGGTTCAAAGAACTCGTGAGAATCATGGTGGAAGCCGATATTGACTTGCTCGACCGCCAACTAAGCGGAAAAATTGCGATGGAATCGGAGGTGTAAATATGGATGCGCTGCTCGAACCACTCTTGCATTCACCGAAATTGCGGTTGTACCTGACGCAGTTACAAAATGCTGTGGCTGAGGAACAATGCCGTCGCGAGCAGTTTTGGCGCGACGTACGGGATGACCAAAAAGCCGAATTTATCAACGGAGAAGTGATCATGCACTCGCCCGTGAAAATGGAGCATAACTACACGTCAGGCTTTTTGTATCAGTTGCTAAACGTGTACGTCCGCATCAAAAAACTTGGTTTTGTGGGCTTTGAAAAAATTTTCATCTCCCTGACACGCAACGACTACGAACCGGACATTTGTTTCTTTGGTAACGACAAAGCGCAGCATTTCAACCGCAAACAAATGAAATTCCCTGCTCCAGACTTCATTGCCGAAGTGCTGTCACCCTCAACCGAAAAAGACGACCGAGGCGTAAAGTTCGAGGATTACGCGGCGCACGGCGTGGGTGAATACTGGATTCTCGACCCCGAAGCCGAAACGATTGAACAATACGTATTGCGTGACGGAGCCTATTTCCTGCACGTCAAAGTCACGACGGGTACAATACGCAGCCTCGCCATCGAAGGATTTGAAATCCCTGTTCGTGCGGTGTTCGATGAACACGAGAATATATCGGCATTGCAGAAGATTCTTCATGGGTAGCAGCAGCGTACATATTCCCTACAATCGAGAACTCAAGCAGCGAGCAGCAAAGCTCCGTAAGAATATGACGGACGCAGAGCAATTGTTATGGCAACGATACCTGCGGCATCATACTGCCATCTTTCATCGTCAAAAGCCGCTTGATTATTTTATCGCAGATTTTTATTGCTCCAAAGCTTTACTGGTGATTGAAGTGGATGGTGACAGCCATTTTACCGACGAAGGGCAAGGATATGACCGAGAGCGCACAGAACGATTAGCGCGGTACGGCATTGCTGTTATCCGATTTACTAATGATGAAGTTCTCAAGAACATATCGGGCGTGTGCCAAGAGATTGAGCGTGTAGTCCAAGAACGCTTACAAATATTGGGCAAAGCGTAGAAGTTTTTCGCTCTTTTTCCAGCCTCCCCCTTGTGAAAGCAGGGCTGCTAAGTTCTAAAAAGCTCATAAAGTTCTTTGACAAGATTGGTAAATTGTTCAATAGCGTACTTCATCGAATAATGTCCATGCCGACGATAAAGATTGATAACGATATTGCGGAGCAAGGCAAACACTCGA
>JANYIG010000277.1 GCA_025358765.1 Candidatus Kapaibacterium sp. | reverse complement strand
GAATCTTTATGCCGGATTGATTGCTTACACCTATCTGCCGAAAAAGCCATCGGTCAATTACGACACGATTTTTCCTGATGAACTCCAAATGCTTCCTATTATCGCACTTTGAGGGGTTTCTTATGTCGAACTCACGTTAGTTTAGGGGCTTCATTCTTCAGTTGGTCTCTCTTTTTATTGAGCTTCCGTATTGCTGGCTCTTTTGAGCAGTCTTCAAGTATTTTATCCATTGATAATCCATATTGCTTGGATATCTCTTTATATTGTTCAAGTTTTTTTAGGTATTCTTGACTAAGTTCGGTAGCTTGTTCGCCAATAAGTTTGAGTGCCGATGCTATACCTGCAATCTCCTCTTTACTTTTTGAGGCTGCCATTTGTTTACTCGCCCCTTTGTTGGCTACAAAAAGGGCTGTCTCCAGCTCCAAAATACCTTTAGAGTAATATCGTATCGAATCAATTAATTCTGCTTTTGTTGTTTGGGCTTCTGTAAAATGGGGAGCCGTAATAGTAAGAAGAGTACAAATAGCTATGGTGCGGAGAGTAGAAAATGCCATCTTTTTCATGGGTTTACCGAGTATTTAGGAAGAGAAAAAAATTGTTTACTAAAAAGATACTTTCAAATTGATTTCGTCAATGCTATACCTGAACAATGTTTGGCGGTTCGAGACTTTCTACTGATACATCATAAACTGTTTCCCCTCCGCAGTCTTACGCAATTTCTCATCCAGCACCTGCCGTTGGTCAGCCATTTGTGTCAGAGCGTCCAAAAGTTCTTCCCGTGAGGGCATATCAAGCAAATACCCCTTAGCGCCTGCCGAAAAGACTTCGCGCACAACGGACATCGCAATCGTGTTGGTAATAACCAGAACATTGAGTGTTGGCAATGCTTGAACCACAAGGCGAATACGCTCGACACGCTGTGCATCAACCTCACCAAAGTATGCTATCAGCACGTCAGGCGAAAAGCGATGAGCAGCATCCACTATGTTATCAAACGTCTGCATACGAGCCACCACGTGCATCGCAAGACCATTAAACACAAATTGCTCTAACGCTTGCCCTACTTCCATAGAGTCGGAAATGAGCATAACGCGCTGATGGTAAAAATCTGGGCTTGCCGAAACCGTACTGAGCGAGGTAGCCATAGAGTTTGTAGCGAAAAACAACGACGACAAAAAACAGTTCCCAACAAAGCATACCAGCAGAGTCAGAAGGAATTACACTGCTAAAATAGAACAGGGCATTGTTGAAAACTATACGCAGAACTACCTATCTTTTGAGGGGAAATGTAGATAGAAGTATCTATTGTAACAATGCTCATTGTTGCATATACAAGCCGCTACCAGCCAGCTTCGACAACATAACGAACAAGCTCGGCGGTGTTCTTAATGTTCAATCGTTGCATTGCCGCAAAACGATGTTGACTCACCGTGCTTTCCGTAATACACAGTTCCTTTGCAATCTCAGGGGTTGTTTTGCCCTGAGCCACTAAGCAAATGATGCTGACTTGGCGCGGAGTTAGGGGATTCTGTTGTTGTTGCGGCTCGGTCATCATTGCTGTAAGGACGGATTGCGAAAGAGGGCAAAAATACTTTCCGCCAGCAGCAACAGCGCGGATAGCATCCAATACTTCTTTCTCACCGACAGCGCCTTTCACAAGGTAGCCTTTTGTTTCATTGTGTATAGCATCGCCGATGTGCCGCCTATCCTCGTGCAAACTAAGCATAATCACCGATGGTTTCCATTCAGGAGTAGCGTGTTTTTGAAGAAGATTCAGTGTTGTAATCCCATTTTGATGGGGCATATCAATATCCATCAATATGACATCCGGCTTTACCCGTAGCACTTCGTCCACAATGGTTCGTGCGTCGGAAACGCATCCAGCAACGGAAAATTCACTATGATGCTGTTCAAGAATTGTCCGAAGTCCGTCAACAAAAATGCGTTGGTCGTCAGCTATAAACACATGTATTGGCATACAAACAATCTTCCATTATGTGAAAAAAGAGCTATTCAGAAACACATCGAACGTCACGTTACGGGCTGGGAAGAGGGATTTTCGCCGTAACACACGTGCCGCGCCCCGGTTCTGAGATAATGCTCAATGTGCCGCCCATATACTGAACGCGACTTTGCATCGTACCTAATCCTAAACTGCCGTTGCGAGTAGATATTTCTTCTATATGAAATCCTTTCCCCTCGTCTTCTCCAATCAATGTGAGCCAATCAACAACGTTCCCTTCCGTCGTGCGTTGCTCCAATCCAACAAACAATACAAGCGAGGCAGCATCCGCGTGTTTGAGGCAGTTATTCAAAATTTCTTGGGTCAAGCGATAGACTGATAACTCCAACGACGCATTATAGCGTTTGCCAAGAATTGCTTCCACGTTGAGCAGAATTTGTATATCAATGGTGCTTGGAACCGACTGTACCAACTCTTCTAAGGCTACTGCCAACCCTTGTTTTTCGAGTATGGGCGGTAACATATCGTGCGAAATACGTTTGATTTCCGTAATTGCCTCAGTAAAAGCGGACATACTTTTTTCATAGCCCTGCGCTCTATCGGGTTGATAGGTACGGATAAGGCTTTGAAAGCTGCTCAAACCGATTTTTACTGCCGATAACTTTGCGCCCGCCCCATCATGGAGTTCACGCTGAATTCGACGACGTTCTTGTTCGATAGCTTCAATGGTGGCTTGTAAGACCGTGCGGCTTGTACGCTCTGATTCTTCGAGTAATTGCCGCGTGAACGTGGCTCGTTTGCGGAAGTAGAATGCCAGACCAGCACCGATGATGAATAACACAACGCCTACACTTGCGGCAAAAAATGTGTCGCGTTGTGCTTTTTGCTGTTCCGTTTCTCGGCGAAGTTGGATTGCTTCGCGCTGTGCCTGCATATCGGCTACCAGACGGCGGCGTTCAGATTGCAGAAGGGTGTCTTGTAGCATCGTTATCAGGCGATAATATTGTACTGATTTTTCGGGTTGATGCAGACTGTCGTTTACGGCTACAAGGAATTTATAATTCTCCATAAACACGGTCTTCGGTGTTTTACCGTAAACATCCAAATTCAACTGTAGTGCTTGTTCTGCATGGGTCAGAGCTTCTCTAAAACGCGCGAGTTTGAAGTAATTATTTGCTGCTATGTCATGTAGTGACCCCATGGCTAATTCATCTTTTTTTAGTGAGCCGCTCGAAAAATTCAACGATAATCCAGCCAGTGCGTATCGGAGACCTTCGGCATATTGAGAGTTGTTGTAACAAGCATTTGCCAGTAGTTCATAGCTTCGTGCTAATGAGTAATCGCGTCCTATACTATCTGCATTCGCTATAGCCAACGACTCTTGAGCAAATTGTAATGATTCATCAAATCGCTGCTGTTTGGTCGTAATATTCACCAGCAATCCAAGAAATGTAATGCCTGAATATGGGTATTTCTCCCGTTTATATGCTGGATACTGTTTTGCTAACGAATCACTCAGCCGTGATGCCTGCAAAGCATACCTTCGTGATAAATCAAGGTCATTACGCTCGAAATACAAGGCTGCTACTTGATACAGACACCATGCAAATCGGTCGGAGGCGGCTTGAGTTTTCGTTGTAAAGGATGTGTATAAGCCCTCCACCCGTAAAAAACATTCTAATACCTTGTCCAACCATCCTTGCCGAAAATACAACGTGCCGAGAACCCATGAATCATCAATGAGGGCAGCCGTATCACATAATTGACCGTGTACCTGTATGCCGTTGTTACAACACCGTATCCCATTCGTCAAATCGTTGTATTCCATAAAAGCCTTGCTTTCTGTTATCCATGCAATAGCAATGCCTTGAGCGTATCCAAGTTTTTGAGCCATTGCACGAGCTTCGTTCGCATAGACAAGGGCTTTTTTCGTTGTATCCATTTCGTACGCACGGATATTGGCGATTGAGAGAATAAGGTTCACAACGGATGTATCTACTCGATTAGCACCACGATATGTGGATAAAACTGCTTCTAAGCTATCCAAACGGCGCTGTAAGCTGTTACCGTCATTTTTGTATTTGATTATTTGTGCCGTGGACGGCACAGCATACATCAAGAGCAACATCAGGATACATTTCGCTTTCAGTTGTATCATACGAAGGAGAGTTTTTTTGCATGAGGTCATTGTATGCTTCTCGAACCAACTATTGCGTTTTTTCACTTCTTTGTCACTTCCGCTCCACTTCTTTCCCCCAAAAAACCATCGTTGCTTCCTGCCGCGTCCGAACATGCAGCTTTTCGTAGATGTTGTGGGCGTGGCGCTGCACCGTGCCGACGTTGATAAAGAGCTTGTCGGCGATTTCGGCATATTGCCAGCCCTTTGCCAGAAGTTCTAACACTTCACGTTCGCGCGGCGTGAGCGTAGGCGTAGCGGCTGTTGTAGCTGCCGGTTGCTTAAAGGTTAAAATAAGCTTGCGGGCAATCTCCGGCGACATTGCCGAGCCACCGCCAGCAAGGTCGTGGATAGATTCCAAAATTTTGCTTGGTCGGGCAGACGATTTCAAGATATATCCGCTTGCACCAGCTTTCAAGGCGTTCATGATATTGTCATCATCATCCATAATGGTACTCATCATTATCTGCACGTCAGGGTACAGCGCTTGAATGTGTGCCGCGCATTCAATACCTGACATTCCCGGCAACCCAATATCCACTACAATTACTGTCGGTTTGTTCACGGGCAAGTCTTGCAACGCCTCTTCCGCGCTACCGTACTCACGGAGCAATGTCAATTCTTCCGTACCCTTGAGCAACGCGACAAGTGAACTGCGAATTTCGGGTTCGTCTTCAATGATGGAAACGTATATCACAAGCGTCAGAAAAAAGTGTTGAACAAATAGTGATGCATCCTTATTGCTCTTGTCACGTTCGACAAGGGCAAAATTACAGATTTGCTAAGGCGCACACAATGTACGGAATCATACATTTTTGGGAGCGGGAGCAAATGAAGAGCCATTGCGTTGTTTTTACTTGACTTGAATTCAAGGAGTACCGCATCAAACCAATGCTGCAAGCCGGGCAGGATTTTGTAGTAACTGCCAACAGAGTACGCTACACGCTGCAAGCATAGGAGCGCCTTAAAGCAAAGTATGGCATGAAAAAATTGTAGGCAGTTTCGTATATTGAACAAAAACATTATTCATCAAACCGTTCTCAATGAAAGACCTCTTTCTCCCGCGAGCAAAAGAAAATCTACTTGCCGCAGAACGCCTTTTTGAACTCGACCTGTACAACGCCAGTGCGAATCGTGCGTATTACGCGGCGTTTCATGCAGCATTGGTGGTGCTTTCGCAAAATGGTTTTACGCCAATCATTGACCATAAAGTTGTCCAAGCTATGTTTAGTGGCGAACTTATCAATCGTCGCAAAATCTATCCGGCGCATATCAAGCAATCCTTGCAGCAATTGCAAGACGTTCGTAATAATGCCGACTACAAAGGCGGTGTCGGAAAAAACAAGGCAGCAGAACAACTGAAAAAAGCGCAAATATTTTGTTCCATCCTCATTCAGGAATAACGTCCATGAGCAGCTTCACCGCTTCCGAAGGGATTACCCTTAATTTCAAGCAACAAGAATTCGTCGAATACCTGCTGACAACGGTACAAGCACGGTATCCAGAAATAGAGTTTCTCAATCTGCAACGCAATCCCGATGACCCAAACCACATTTGGCTGAATGTGAACGCCCCCATGACCGAAGAGCGCGAAATGGAACTGATACGCTATACGGCTGAATTTTGTACAGATATTCTCCTCGATTACGGTTATGCGTTTTCCGTCATGCCAGAGAATCCGACGCTACATTTGCACGGTATGTAGAAAGTATGGCATGTAAAAATTGTAGGCAGAAGGTCAGGCAGAAAATGGCACAAAAAAATGGATGGTCGTCCCCTGACTAAGAGCAGAATCAAGGTGGAATGTGCCGTGCATATCTTCAATGCGTTTACGCATATTTTCTAAGCCGTTCACGCGGGCGTGGGGCGGTACATCTGCGAGAACGAATCCGCGCCCGTTGTCAGCAATGGTAAATTCGTAGCCGTTGCTTTCTATTCGCACTACAAAGCGTACTTCTGTTGCCGAAGCATATTTTACTGTGTTGTTCAGTGCCTCTTTCACAACCAGAAACACTGCACGACGGGCTTCTCCTGTCAGATTGAAATGATATTCATGCGCCGACGTATTGGCGGGAAGGCTTGAATTCAAGAAGTGCTTGGAAACGAATTGTGTGAGAACCAATGGAAGAACTGAAGTCAAGCGAACAACAATACTCGAAGCTGGTTTCGTTACAGGCGTGACGGCATCGAAATCAGGGAAGTTCCCGTAGAACGAAATACCAGCGTCACTCAAAAATTCTCCGGCAAAGGCACGAATATATGGCAGAAATATCGTCGGTACGTCATTTTTGGGGTTAAGCGACCAGACTATCTCGCGCATTGCATTGCCAATCGCAACCGATGTATTTTGTATTTTGACCACGTGCTGGGTTATTATTTCCGGCGACGTACTCAGCCGAGCCAGTTCGCTCAGAAGCGAAATACTGGTTAGCCCAGCGCCAACTTCATCGTGCATATTCCGCGAAATCTGCGTTCGTTGTGCCTCGCGTTCCGTGCGACGTTGGAGCACTTGCCGAAAGCGATAGCGCTGAAAAAACAATCCTGAACCAATCACTGCCGCAGCTACGCCCATGAGCGTCAACGCCTGTGTTTGTCGCTGTTGCTGCAACTGTAACTCCGCTATTTGGTTGTTCTGTTCCAAAAGCCGCATTTGTGTTGCTTGACGTGCTGCATCATCCTCAATGCGGAAGCGTGTGCTTATTTCTGTGATGGCGCGTTGCATGGTCGTCCGTGCTGCGGAATCACTCAGAGCATTCGAGCGCTCTTGCCACCGAAGCGCTTCTTCAAAGTGGCGCAAAGCCTTTTGCGTAAGCGCCAGTTCACGACAAGCCAGCGCCATAGATTGTTGCATCTTGCCCCGTTCAGCAATAGACAGTGCCTCGTGTGCATGACCAAGCGACGCTGTAAACTGTCCTGCATTGCGCTCTTCCGTTGATATGAGGGTCAAAAGAGGTGGCAGGAAATGGCTCAGCGGGCTAATAGCGCGGCGCAACTCTAAGGATTTATGGAAAAAGGCGATTGCCTCAGTGTGGTTGCCTTTAAGACTATATGCCACACCAAGATTTTTCCATGCTTGCGGAATGCCATGAGCATCACCTGCTGCCTGCCAAAGCGCCAGAGAGCGACGGTGATACACGATAGCAGTATCTATATTGCCTAATGCTTGTTCTACCAGCCCGAGATTATGCAGCGACCAAGCGATATTGGTGGGATTATCCCCACAGGCTTCCCGCACTTCTAACGACCGACGGCAAAACGGCAACGCCTCGCGGGGATTGCCAAGGCGCAAATGGACATCGCCGATGATATTAAATGCAAAGCCTACAAGGGGCATTTGTCCAATACGTTCGGCAATCCGGACACATTGGAACGCGTAGTCCTCCGCTTGATGGTAATTATTGAAATTGTCGAGGTAGGTGAGTGAGGTAATCAGAAGTATGGAGCCTATAAGCGCTGTATCACCTGCGGCACGGGCGAGTTGAAGTGCATGTAAGCTACAGAGCAGGGCGCTGTCGGTCTGATTGGAAACAAGCGTGAAAATTTGCACAAGCCGTTGGAGTCCGCGTGCTTCTAAACGCAGATTCTTCGTTGCCGCCCCAACACGTACCGCTTCGTACGCAAGTTGCCTCAACTCCGCAAATGGCTTGGACATTGGCATTTCAAAATAGTTTCCCAATGCGGAATCCAAAAAGTATCCCCTTTCATACATCGAGGACACGGTAGCGGTGCTTCGGTTTCCTGTTTCTACAGTAGTTTCTGGCGTTTGAGCGACCATCGGAATAGCCCATACAAGAATATTTATTATCCACATAAAGAATGCTCCAGAAGCTCTCCGGTGCATCAACAGGAAGGTTCTATCGGGCTGTATTGTATCGGCTATCCTGATGTTCGTCAAACGTTTCATGCTGTTTAGTAATTGAATTGTCGTGTTTTTGTCCATACCTCAATGGACAGCGAGTCAGCAATAGGAATATAATACTATTTATACTCACACAGGACTTTGTTGCATGAATCAAAAAAGGGGCGGTCTTATCTTTGGCAGTTGAATAGTTACAGCAATTCTCGGTCAAAATGATAGAATCAAGCAGCAATTCTCGGTCAAAATGATAGAATCAAGTATTTTGCCGTTTAACTATATTTTAATCAACAGTTTACCGATTTTCACTCGTTGCACTTTTGCCCACAATTTTGCCGTTTTACCCTCGTTCGCGGTGCTTACAGAACGGTGATATTCACATCTCAAGCATGGAAAATAGCCGTCCTCTTTCTGATTTGACATCTTCAGCATATCAATGTTTTTCACTTGCTGTTTTTGAGATTGTTGTTTATCGACAACTTACGCAGACCGAGAATTGCTGGAATAGTTATGCGATTTTTCGGACGACCTTGATCGACTGAGGCATCCCGTGATGGGTCATTATGTTGAGAATGCGGCATTTGATAAGCCCTTCACGCTTCTGGCGCTCGTGTTGGCGAGCATTCATCGCTCCGCCGAATAT
>JANYIG010000150.1 GCA_025358765.1 Candidatus Kapaibacterium sp. | reverse complement strand
TTGACGAATACGTATGTCAGCTCTCTCGCAGTGAGCGGGACAACTATCGTTGCGGGGGCACTCGAAAATGGTGTTATTCGCTCGACGGATAATGGCGCGAGCTGGACGGCGGTCAATACGGGATTGACGAGTCCAACTGTCTTGTCTTTTGCGGCGAGCGGGTCAACGCTCTTTGCAGGGACAAGAGGCGGCGGTGTGTTTCGTACCTCCCTTACCGGCTCCACCACAGTACAAGCACCGCCGGAACCGCCCGCCTCACTCACCCAATATCCCAATCCTTTTTCCGCCCAAACAACGCTTGAATACGAGCTTCCCGTGCCGCAGCGTGTGCGCTTGTTTATCCTCTCTCCGCTTGGACAAACACTCGTGACGTTGGTGGACGGATGGCAGCAAGCAGGGCGGCACAGTGTTCCGGCGGATATGAGTGGGTTTGCGAATGGCGTGTATATGGCGTGGTTACAGACGGGCAATGGTACACAAACAACGCTGTTGCGTCTGGTGCGGTAAGCGCAATATAACTGGTTAGGTGTCCGTGCGCCGTAGCACATGAGTCCCGCCATTGTAGGCGGTTCATGCTATGGCTATATCGGGAAAGAAGCCGCAGAGTAATTTTCTTGACTACAACTTCGTAAACCCGTATATTTGTGATAACAATACCTGCCACGCTTCCCACGTGAATTTCACGGTGAACAGCGCACCCGGGCGGGTTTTTTTATTTTAAATCTCCACTGCCAGTTGCCCATGACGAACTACTCGAAACCGGCACTCTCCCGTGCCGACCAAATTGCCTTGCTCGAATCTCGCGGACTTCATATCAACGACAAAACACGCGCCGACAACGTGCTGGCTGCGGTTAGTTATTACCGTCTCAGAGCGTATATGCTGCCGCTCCAAGTCCTGAACGACCCTGCACACACATTCAAACCCAACATATACTTTGAAAATATTGTGGCGCTCTACGAGTTTGACAGAACCTTACGCGGCTTGGTCTTTGATGCTATTGAGCGAATCGAAATCGCTTTTCGCACACAAATCATTTACCATTTGTCGCTCCAACAGGGTGCATGGTGGTTTGAGGATGATACGCTCTTTAGTGATACACAAAAATTTCAAAAAAATCTTGTGCAACTCCATGAAGAGATAGACCGTTCGCATGAGGTTTTCATAGACCATTACAAAAGCAAATATACCATGCCCGAGCGTCCTCCGGCGTGGATGAGCCTCGAAGTATCGTCCATAGGTCTTCTTTCCAAAATCTACCGCAATCTCAAAAAATCTCCGGCAAAAAAAGAGGTTGCCCAATATTTTGCTGTTGATGCAAGAATATTAGAAAGCTGGTTGCAGAGTACAAGCTATATGCGTAATATCTGTGCCCATCACAGCCGTTTGTGGAATCGCCACCTCACTATCAAACCAACATTACCAAAGCATCCGCAACGTCAATGGCTTCTTGATACCGCAATAGACGATAACCGCATCTACGCACTTCTTTCGTGTATGGTATATCTTCTTGAAAGCATTGATTCGAGGGTACGACAAACATTTGCCTCTGAGATTGCTACGCTTGTGCGTTCTTTCCCTTCTATTCCAAATCTTTCAATCGTCTCTATGGGTTTTCCGATGCAGTGGCAAAACGAACCGCTATGGCGGTATTAATCCGAGTCGTTTTCCCAAGAATGAGTGGGTTTGCGAATGGCGTGTACGTGGCACGGTTACAGGCGGATGGGCAATCGGAAGTTCGGTTGCTCCACATTGTACGGTGATGTTGTCGGTATCTTTCCCGTCGGTCGGTTTCTCCGCCGTCCGGCGGTTTTTTGTGGGCTATAACAAAAATCGCGTTTTCAATTCAGGGGTGGGGATACGGCACGTTTCCGATTTTCCGAACCATCGGTAGCGGTTGCGAGCATAATACGTATAGAGTACATCTCGCACTGGCTCTGGGACAAGCAACAGCATAGCAGACAGCCGCCAAACACCGCCAAGAACAAGGGCAATGCGTACTGCGGCTGTTGAACGCATAAATATTTTGCCATTGCTGAAAAAGATGATGGATGACACGTCTTTCGGCAAATCGGAGTGGTGTATGCGAAGATGTTGGTACGTCTCGCCCTGAAGCGATGCAAATACAAGTCGTTGGTGTTTGTCGTGGTCAAGCAAGAAATTTACGATGCTGTTGCATGAATTACAGACTCCGTCGAAGAATACGATATGCTGGGGTTGTTCCATGAGAGTTATGACGAAAGCCGTGCAAGCGCCATTGTAACCATCATTGCCGTACCGATATGCAACGCATTTTCGTCAATAATAAACTTCGAGTTATGCAAGCCGGGCGTTTCCGTGAGTTCTGGCGGGCGTACGCCCAACATCCAGAACGTTCCCGGAATATGGTGCGTGTAAAACGCAAAATCTTCGCCCCACATTTTAGGCTCAAATGGTTCGACATGTTCTTTGCCGAGCAATGTTAATGCCGTTTCGCGGGCAAACGTCGTTGTTTCATCGTTGTTCACAAGCGGTGGATAACCACGGACGGGCGTAAATTCGCATCGCCCGCCTTTGAATAACGGCGATGATGCTACAAGCCGTGATTGCTCGCCAATGGCGAGTACCGCCCATTCGCGCCACTCTTGGTTCATCGAACGCAGTGTGCCACTTAGCTCTACGGTGTCAGGAATGATATTCGTTGCGGAGCCGCCGTGAATGGTCGTTATCGAAAGAACACCAGATTCGAGCGGATTGATATTGCGCGAAACAAGCGCCTGAAGTTGTGTTATTAAATGTGCTGCCATCAAAATGGGGTCGGAAGCTCGGTGCGGCTGCGCTGCGTGACCACTTTTGCCGTGCAGCACCCAGTTTAGTTCATCGGTAGATGCCATCATCGTGCCGCTCACAAAACCCACGTTTCCTGTTGGAGCGTCGGGGTTAACATGCTGACCAAAAATGACTTCCGGTCGTGGCTCGTCCAATACACCTTCTCGAATCATAATCGAAGCACCGCCCGGGCTTAATTCTTCGCCGGGTTGAAAGATTAGTTTAATCACGCCGCTAAGCGAATCTTCGTGTTCTTTCAAAATTTTCGCTGCGCCGAGCAACATTGCAGTATGTGCATCGTGTCCGCAAGCGTGCATCACTCCAGGGTTCTGCGATGCAAACGCTACGCCGGATTCCTCGTGAATCGGCAGCGCATCAATGTCAGCCCTAAGCGCCACGCAGCGTTCTCCGCTTCCAATGTGTGCCACAACACCTGTGTTTGCCAGTACGCGAGATGCAATGCCCATTTCTGACAATCGTGCTTGAATAAATTTGCACGTTTTATGTTCCTGAAACGAGAGTTCAGGATTTTGATGTATCGTACGGCGAAGGCTCACAAGTAAGTCATGATGCGCTTTTGCGGAGGAAAGTGTCGGGTGCATAATTGGAAATTGAGAATGAAGAATGAAAAAAATCAGGCGTTTACCAGCGTTCTTGCAACGCAACTACCTCACGAATCTTGCGAAAGAGCCGTTCAGATTCCTCAAAATTCAGTGTTTGTGCGCCGTCGGAGGCGGCTTCTTCTGGCTTTTCATGGATTTCGATGATGATGCCATCTGCACCTGCCATTACGCCTGCAAGTGCCACCGGCTCGACGTACTCACGAATGCCGATAGCGTGCGACGGGTCAACGATTACGGGCAGATGTGTTTTTTCTTTCAAAATCGGCACGGCGTTGATGTCAAAGGTGTTGCGCGAGGCTTTTTCGTAGGTGCGAATGCCACGCTCACAAAGCAGCAAACGTTCGTTCCCGCCTGCAAACACATACTCAGCCGAATACAAAAGCTCTTCAATCGTCCCTGAAATTCCACGTTTAATCATTACGGGTTTATCCACACGACCAAGCTCGTCGAGCAGATTAAAGTTTTGGCTGTTCCGAGCGCCAACTTGATAAACATCAATATAATCGTACATCGGCTGGATTTGTGCGGGTTCCATGACTTCAGTGATAACTTTTATTCCAGATTCACGACAAATTGCCGAGAACATTTTCAAGCCTTCAATACCCATTCCACGAAAAGCATATGGCGAACTACGCGGCTTGAACACGCCGCCACGCATTACCCGAACACCGCATGATTGCAAGTGTTGGACGGTTTTACGAACTTGCTCTTCGCTCTCAATCGAGCATGGTCCAGCCATAATTTGAAAATGCCCGTCGCCAAGTTTTACGCCGTCGCCTAAGTCTATGGCTGTTTTGCCGACTTTCCATTTCGAGGACACAAGTTGATATTCATCCGAAACATAGTGAACATCCCGTACTCCGGCGAGGCTGCCAATCGTGCGAATGTCAAAATCTTTTTTGCCGATGCACACCACATAATCGCCATATTGCGTGGCAACGTGTTTGGGTTTGTAGCCGATTTTCTTTACAGCATCTACCACACTTGTTTTTTGTGGTTCTGCGATACTTGGCTCTAATTGGATAATCATTTGAACGTTAGTTTTTGATGGATGAAATAAAATGCCGAATGTCAGACGGAAGATTTTGGCTTTTGCCGATGGCTTTGATGAATGCGCTGCCAATAATGGCACCATTAGCAAATCTACAAGCGTCATCAAAGCTGGTTTTGTCGGCGATGCCGAAACCAATCATTACGGGATTCTGGAGCTTTAACGCTGCAAGCCTCGTAAAATAAGCCTCGCGCTCGGCATCCATGCTCAACACATTGCCCGTTGTACCCGCAGAGGAAACAGCGTACAGAAACCCTTTGGAGACGGTATCAATCCTCTTGATACGCTCGTCGGAGGTTTGCGGGGTTACGAGTAAAATGTTGCAGACACCATACTCCTGAAATGCCGATAAATACTCGCGTTCATAGAGTTCTACGGGTAAGTCAGGCACAATCACACCATCCACGCCAACTTCGGCGCAGCATTGGCAGAATTTTCGTACGCCAAATTGCAATATTGGGTTGATATAGCCCATCAACACAAGCGGTATTTGCACGTTTGCATGACTGCTGTCTCGAACGCCGCGTAATTGCTGGAACAAAATATCCAGCGTCATGCCGTTGTGAAGCGCTACACCGCCGCTTTGTTGAATGGTCTGACCGTCTGCAACAGGGTCGGAAAATGGAATACCAATTTCCACAATATCCGCGCCGGAATGCTCTAATGCTTGCAGAACAGATATTGTGTCATCAAGGTGTGGGAATCCGGCTGTACAGTAGATGGACAGGACGTTATGAGGCTTTTGGGCGAAAAGGCGTTCGATGCGGTTCATGGTGCAAATGAGGTTTTGGAACAACAATAATGAACCACAATGATACGGCGCTGCGAGGAAAGTTCAAAATCTCGTATCTTGCAGGTTCTTGTGTGAACACGAACGTACCCATTTCTTTTGACCATTCTTCTGGTTATGAATCTTTTTTCCGCGCACAGTATTACAAAAGCATTCAATGATGTTCCTTTGTTCGACAGCATTGCCTTCGGTATGGAAGAAGGTGAGCGCGTGGGCATTATTGGCTCCAACGGCGCAGGCAAAACCACGCTTCTCCGCATTATTGCTGGCACTGAAACGCCCGACGATGGCACGGTTGCGTTGAACAAAACCATGAAATTTGAGTATTTGAACCAGAACCCCGTGTTTCCCGATGATGCAATAGTGTTAGATGCCGTAATGCAAGCCCGCACCGAGACGTATCGTTTGCTCAAGCGCCATGCGGAGATTTGTTCACTGCTTGCCGACGAAAGCACGAACACTGAAGCGCTCAATACCGAACTCCACGACATAAGCGCCTCGTTGGATATTTCGGGCGGTTGGACGCTCGAAAGCGAGGCGAAAGGCATTTTGCACAGGCTCGGCGTAGCGCGGTTTGCCGACAACGTGAAACACTTATCCGGTGGGCTTCGCAAGCGGGTGGCGCTCTCGAAGGTGTTGATTTCCGACGCGGATTTACTCATTTTGGACGAACCTACGAACCACCTTGATGCCGACTCCGTGCAATGGCTTCAGGATAGGCTTGCAAACTCGCCACGTGCGCTGCTGCTCATCACGCACGACCGCTATTTTCTTGATGCCGTTGCCACACGGATTGTAGAGCTTGACCGCCGCAAACTTTGGTCGTACGAGGGAAATTTTGAATTTTATCTGGAGCGCAAAGAATCAATGGTTGCGATGGAAGAAGCCACCGCCGAACACCAGCGCAATAAGCTCCGCACTGAGCTTGCATGGTTGCAGAAGGGCGCAAAAGCTCGCCGTTCAAAACAAAAAAGTCGTGTGGATTGGGTGCAAAAGTTGCAAGAAGACCAAGCAAAAATGCGCGAAAGTGTTGACCTTAAAAACATTAAAATTGAGGTCGGAACTCGCTTTGCAGGCAGTCAATTAGTGGATGCAGTGAACATTAGCAAAAGCATCGGTGGGCGGCTTCTGTTTAGTAACTTTACCTATAAAGCCATTCCGGGCGAGCGCATCGGCATAATCGGCACAAACGGTTCCGGCAAATCAACGTTGTTGAACATCATTGCTGGCGAGATTGGGTCAGATTCAGGTACGGTCAAAATTGGTTCGAGTGCGAAGATTGGCTATTTCCGCCAAGAAAGTAGCGACATTGCCTCGAACATTACTGTCATGGCGGCAGTGCGTGAGGTGGCGGAATATATTGATACGGGAGTTGGGCGCGAACGATATTTATCTGCCAAAGACCTACTCGACCGTTTCAACTTCCCTGCTCGCCAACATTATGCAATGGTCGGAACGCTCTCCGGCGGCGAACGTCGGCGATTAGGGCTGTTGCGTGTTCTTATGGGCGACCCCAATATTCTTTTGCTCGACGAGCCTACGAATGATTTTGACATTGCCACGCTTTCGGCTTTGGAAGAGTATTTACAGCATTTTTACGGTTGTCTGGTGATTGTTTCCCATGACCGTGCTTTTCTTGACCGCACGGTAGAATTTATCTACGCCTTCGAGCCAGATGACACACGCGACGACGGAGCAGTCCGCATCAAACAGTATCCAGGCAATTATTCGGCATACTTGGAAACGATGGAGCGAAAAAACAGTGAAAAGGCGGAAATGAAAAGTGAGAAGAATGAGGTAAACAAGGAATCAAGTAATGAGTCAGGCGATATTGCATTGTTGATTCCCGCTACGTTGCCGAAAAAAAACTCCTACCAATCGAAACGGGAACGCGATCGATTAGAGCGACAAATTGAAAAATTAGAGCAAGAAAAAATCTCAATTGAAGCGTTTTTGAACACGAGTGGCGGGGTTGATTACAAGATTCTCACGGAAAAAAGTAATCGTTTGGCTGCGTTGCTTGTGGAAATAGATACAGTAACGGAGCAATGGCTTACGGTAGAATAAGGGAACAAAACTATTTTCATGCAAAAATGTATGGAAACAACCGTGAATATTCATATATTTCAACTTGCGTTATCCGACAAACTGTGTTCTACCCACAGAAACATCAACAGTTTATTTGTTCATGCTGTTAAAGGTTCGAGATTATGCCAGAGTTAGAACAAGCGACTCCAGAAACTCCAATTATCAAAACCGACACATCGGCGGAAGGCTCGTATATCCTCATCGTGGACGACGTACCTGTGAATTTACAAGCACTTGAGAGTATTCTTAAAACGCGCGGGTTCAAAGTTGAAAAAGCAACGGGCGGCGAACAGGCGCTGTCTATTGTGCAAAGCTCTCCACCGGATTTAATTTTGCTCGATGTAATGATGCCCAAAATGAATGGATACGAGGTATGTCAACATCTACAAGCGAACCCTGAGACCGCAAAAATCCCCGTCATCTTCCTGACAGGCAGAAATGATTCCTACTCAATTATCAAAGGCTTTGCGGCGGGTGCGCTGGATTATATTGTGAAACCATTTCACGCGCCGGAATTGCTTGCTCGCATCAATACGCACCTTGAACTCAAGCGTTCACGCGATGTTATTCTCCGCATGAATACCTTGCTCGATGCCGAAAAACGACGCGCCGAAAGCTTATTGTTGAATATTCTTCCGAACTCGATCGCAGACCGCTTGCAGAGCGGAGAAAGAAATATTGCTGAGAAGTTTGAAAACGCGACAGTGTTCTTTGCGGACATCACGAATTTTACACCACTCTCCGAAAAATACTCCGCCGAAGAAATTGTCCAAATGCTGAATCTCGTGTTTTCCGCATTCGATGCGCTAGCGGAAAAATACGGCGTTGAGAAAATCAAAACGATGGGCGATAGTTATATGGCTGCGTGCGGGATTCCGATTCGCCGCGACGACCATGCTGAGGTTGCCGCCGAAATGGCATTAGAAATGCTCAAAGAACTTCGTGTATTCAACTCGACCTCAGCTGAGCAACTTAATATTCGTATTGGAATGCACTCCGGTCCCGTGATAGCAGGCGTAATCGGCTCGAAGAAATTTATTTATGATCTTTGGGGCGATACCGTCAACACCGCAAGTCGCATGGAATCGCATGGTGAACCCGGGAAAATTCATGTCAGTGAGGCTATGTATGAGCAGTTGCAGGGAAAATTTGGGTTTGAGGAACGGGGAAAAATTGATATTAAAGGTAAAGGAGCAATGAAAACGTATTTTCTAACTGCCAAACAGTGATACCAAGAGGTACACCAACACAGAACAAATGCAGGAGACCGCACAATATGAAGATTCTTAAACCCGACGAGAAGCTATCACTCCAGAACGACGGCACACTCGAAATCTTCTTCATCGGTACTGGTGCAGCATTTGCACAGCAGCACTATCAAACGAATTTTCTTATTATTAAAGGCAATCACCATATTCTGGTGGATTTCGGTACAACTGGACCGATTGCTTTCCCATCTACGACGGGTTGCAATGCGGTCGAGGTGCAAACAATCCTGCCTACGCACAGCCATTTTGACCATATTGGCGGCATTGAATATCTGGCGTTACTGAACCGTTATGTGGGCATGACAGCGATGCAACGCCCGAAACTGCAAATGATTATCAACGAGCAGTATCAGCGGGTTTTATGGGAGATGACATTGCGGGGTGGTATGGAATGGAACGAAGTCAACCGTGAAGGTGAACGGCTGTCGTTTGGTGATTTTTTTGACATTGTGCGCCCGACGCTCAAGACACAGGAACCACGTGAAATCTGGGAATTGGATTTTCACGGTATTCATTTGGAAATCTTTCGCACAAACCATCTTCCGAAGCAACCATTCCCTTGGCAACAAGGATTTATCACCTACGGGCTGTTTGTTGACCATCGTGTATTCATTTCTGGTGATACTGTTTTCGACCAAGAGCTTTTGGATATTTATGTTGACCGCGCCGAATACATGTTCCACGATAGTCAGTTCTTCCCAAATCCTGTTCATGCCTCGCTTCCAGAGCTTCGTACATTGCCGGAGCATGTTCGAGAAAAGATGTTCATTGTTCATTATCCCGATAACCCTGAACAACATGATATTACTGGCTTTGCGGGCTGGACTAAGCAAGGGCATCGCTATATTTTTGACTGATATTCACAAAAAACAATCGAAAAACGCTTCTGGCGATACGTCACACCGAATTGAACCAAAACCATCAACTATGAGATTATCACAGGCAGGCAATTGTGCTTCACATTGGATTACCGAACGGAACTCCTGAATGGCAACTTCATTTCTTAGCTGACGCTTCCACACGTATGGCAGAAATTGCTCACAAGGAATTTGAAAAGCTCTGCGAACAGGGTTTGATGCCAAATACGGAGTTTTCCCGTATGGTGCATCATCACGCCCTTCTGGGAAATCAAATGGAGTTTTCCTTGCCACCCAGCGATAAAGAATATACCTTTTCTCTTGCTGATTTTTCGACGTACTCGCAAATTTCTGCCTTTCATTGGCGTGCTGCTGCTCGTCTGGCAGCAATGCTTCCGGGTTTTTCGCTTGATGAAATGGCGGAAATTCATTGGAATTCTGTGATGGCAAACGTTGCGGCAACGGGTGAATTTTTCTGGCGCTTTTCTTCGCTCTACGCACTGAAAAAACTTGAGCAAACCTCTGAGCGAGCACGACAAATCGCAAACTTTAACTACTGCTTTTGGAATCCGACGATTGAATCATTTTCCGACTGCCTTTTGAGCCGCGAAATGACCGAGGTTGAACGCATGATTATTCAATACGGCGAGGCGTGTTGCTATGCCATGCGCCGTGACGAAGAACGTTTTGAGTATTCTGCCGGTATCTTTGCATCTATCTGTAACCCTGCCTTACCCTCTCTTGCATCGCCTATCTATAACGTAATCCAGACATTACGCCAGTACAGTAAATCAAGTAGTGAGGTTATGTCGCCGCTTAAAAACTACATTCGTGAAGTACGAGTTAATCATATTTCGCCCTACGTGCGGCTTCATGCCGAGATACTCTACACCGAAGACACGCTTAGTTTTGATTATTGGGGTGGTTCGATTTACCAAAAAATTGACTGGACGCTGCAAGCCTTGAATACATTGAGCTATGCGATTACTGCTGGCGTGGCAACAGCATGGTATGGCTATTTGCAGTATGTTATCGCGCAACGGAGTTCGTATTCGGGTATCTACGATGTTGCCCGCGACATGATTGAAGACCTTGAACGCCAGAAATCGCCGTACGCCTTAGGCGCAAAAGGGTACTTTCTTGCAGAGTTAGAGCAGTTCGACCAATCTGCAAATGTGTATGAACAATTTTTGCGTCAGGTAGAGCGTGACCAAACGGCGGCACATCGTGGTGAAAGCGATCACCCTCCTGCCGTCAAACAAAGTGATATGGCGTTTTGCTACTACTACGCAGCGCAATCGCTCTTTAATATGCGTGCACACGGTGATGATAAATTCGGCGACAAGGAAGCACGCTGTGCAGAGATGATTGAGAAGTTTTTTGTATGGTCGCAGTATTTGGCATTATCGGCACGCCGTATCTTGCACGAGATTTGTCGCGCTATGCAAGCCGAGCTTAACGAAGACCTCGTGACTGCCGTCACGCACTATGAAGAGTATTTAGAGGTCGTAAATAGCGATGATTATATTAGCAAAATCAAGACGCTCTCGCGGATGGCGCAGATTTATGCGGAAGAACTCAAAAACTTCGAGAAAGCTGATGAACACTTGCAATCGCTGAAAAAGCTATTGCCTACGATTCAGCGTAATTCCTCGCTTCCGCTTGAACGCA
The DNA here is from genome assembly GCA_025358765.1 of Candidatus Kapaibacterium sp. Taxonomy (GTDB): domain Bacteria; phylum Bacteroidota; class Ignavibacteria; order Kapaibacteriales; family UBA4661; genus JANYIG01. The sequence continues at coordinate 12,669 of JANYIG010000150.1, read as the reverse complement.
TTGAGCAGCATTTGGACGTTTCCCGAAATCAATCCACTACTGTCCAGCTTTGGCTGACGAATTATTCGCTCAAAGCCACACAGAAAGTGCTTTCTGCGCTCGATACCGTCACGAACCAGCTTGCAAGCGCTTACCAAATCGTCGAAGAACAAAACAATCAGCTTACTGCCGTCAATCAAAGCTTGCTCGAGCTCAATCAAGAAAAGAATGAGTTTATGGGTATTGCCGCGCACGACCTCAAAAGTCCGCTTACCGGCATTATTCTGGCAATTGATATGCTGGAACGCTACAATGACCGTATGACGCTTGATCAACGCATCAAAAAATTTCAGGACGTGCGCCACACTGCACAGCGTATGACGGCGATTATTACGAATTTGCTGGATATTAATGCTATCGAAACTGGAAAATTTAACTTTGCTCTTTCCTCGTTTAACTTCAGTGAAGCGGTAAAAAAAACGGTGGATGATTATCGCGAACGAGCGTCTGTTAAGAACATCGTGTTAAACTTTTCTACGGGCAACGACCATGCCGATGCTTTTGCCGACCCGAACGCAACCATTGAGATTTTGGATAACCTTATATCGAATGCCGTCAAATACTCCCCACACAACAAAAATGTATTTGTGCAGGTTGTAGCGTCTGAACACGCCGTACGGTGCGAGGTTCGGGACGAAGGACCGGGACTGAGCGAGGAAGACCAATCCAAGCTCTTTGGTAAATTCACGCGCCTTAGCGCTAAACCCACTGGTGGCGAGCATTCAACTGGCTTGGGATTGTCCATTGTCAAAAAATTAGCAGAAACCATGCGCGGTAATGTTTGGTGCGAAAGCACCCTTGGTCGGGGTGCAACCTTTGTCATTGAGCTTCCCACAGAACCGATTACCGCCGAGATTGTCGAACAGACGTAAATCTTTCCGAAGGCATGTTGACACGTTTATCATGACTGAAATATCGCAAGAACAATACATCGTGACCGCTCGTAAGTGGCGTCCACAGCGCTTTACAGATGTTGTGGGGCAAGAGCACGTCACCCGAACATTGCGGAATGCCGTGCAATCCGGACGTATCCATCATGCGTACATTTTTAACGGACCACGCGGTGTAGGCAAGACAACGACCGCTCGTATTCTTGCTAAAGCGGTGAATTGCGAGAATCCAAGCGCCGACTTCGAGCCATGCAATACGTGTGCATCGTGCTTGGAGATCAATTCCGGTCGTTCGATGGACGTGATTGAGATTGATGGAGCCTCGAACAACAGTGTGGATGACGTTCGTAAGCTCCGTGAAAACGCACGATATCCCCCAGTTAAAGGTGCATATAAAATGTACATCATTGACGAGGTGCATATGCTGTCAACTTCAGCATTCAACGCACTTCTAAAGACGCTTGAAGAACCACCCAAACACTTGCTTTTCGTTTTTGCTACGACCGAGCCGCACAAAGTTCCCGCTACGATTTTAAGCCGTTGTCAGCGTTTTGATTTCCGCCGGATGCAGGTGGACGAAATCGCCACGCAACTTCGTCATATTTCCGATATAGAGGGCATCACTATTGACGATGAATCGCTTGCCGTCATCGGCAAAAAAGGTGATGGTTCTATGCGTGACTCGCAGAGCATTTTCGACCAGGTGATTTCCTTTTGTGGCAAAAATGTCGAATACAGTCGTGTAAACGAGGCGCTAAATCTAATTGACCAAGAATTTTACTTCATGCTCAGTAAGGCAATTCGTGAGCATGACGTGGCGAAAGTATTAGACATCGCTCGGCAAGTGTTCATGCGGGGTTATGACTTACAAGAATGTTTGAGTGGGCTTGCGGAGCATTTTCGCAATATTCTCACGGTGCTTGCCACAAGCGATACGAAACTGATCGAAGCCTCGAGGCTCCACCGTGAACAATACACGCAAGAAGCCACACACTTTCAGCAGGCTGATGTATTACAATTTATGAGTATCGTCATCACAACCGAACGAGAGCTACGCTTTGCCCCGCAGCCTCGACTGCGTTTTGAGTTTGCGCTCATCCAGATGGCAAAAATGGATTCAGCAATACAGATTTCGGATCTCTTGGAAGAACTTGCCGAGCTAAAAAAAAAACTTGAAGACCTAACATCTGGTTCCATAAACAGCACAGATGCGGCATCATTCTTCACATCACTTGGTTTTGTAGCTGCGCCAAATAGCGCCAATGCCACTCACGAGCCGCAACAATCCTACAGCGCCAATCCAAACGCGCATTCAGAAAAATCGGTCTCGGTTCCAAAGCCAAATTTGACAACATTTGTAGCCGCAGACGATGAAAGTGATGATGTGGAAAATGATACTTTCTTTGACATCCCAGACACCGCGTCACAACAAGCTCAAACCACAACTTTCGTAAGCGCCGCCACGCTTGCGGCTGAATGGCGTGACCGTCTGAGCGCAAACGAAGACCTTGATGCAAGCCTACGGATGTACGTCCTCGACGGAGCTATGACGAAAGTGGAATGTGTGGATAATGGATTCCACATTCATGCGGATATTCCGCCCATTGCCAATTTGCTCGACGATAAAAAACATCTCCTTGCCGAAGTCCTTGCCCGAGAATTTGGATGTGCAGTCGAGGTCGTGGTCTCCGGCGGAACACAAGCAGGTGCAACCTCGCTTTTTGGTGATTTTTTACCACAACAAGCAATATCTGTTAAACCTGTATTCAAAGCTGTGGCTCAGGAGTTCTCGGAATCAGATTACATCAACGGTTCTCCGCTAGCAAATACAGAAGCGGTTTCAGAACTTGGAGTGGAAACTATTGCCGAAGAAATGGAGCGCCACGCGCTCGACCAAAGTATCATAGACCTCTTTGGTGCAGTCGAAGTAGTGGTTCGGTCCTAATATATTCTGTATGGACTCTTCCAATTCTGATGCTCTAATATCAACTCTTTCACCTTAATTATACTACATCTATGGCTCTTACTGTAGGCTCTAAAGCCCCTGATTTCAAGGCTTCTGGTGATAGCGGCACGACACTTTCCCTCGGTGATTTTGTAGGAAAAACTGTTGTGGTCTATTTTTATCCGAAAGATGATACCAGCGGTTGCACCGCAGAAGCGTGTGACTTCCGAGATAATATGGAACGTTTGACGAGTGCTGGAGCGGTGGTGATAGGTGTTAGCCCAGACAACGTAAAATCACATGATAAGTTCAAGCAAAAATACAACCTCAATTACAGCCTCGTCAGCGATGAAGACCATACAATTTCGGAGGCGTATGGCGTGTGGGTAGAAAAATCTATGTACGGCAGGAAATATATGGGCATAGAGCGCTCGACGTTTGTGATTGCTCCCGACGGTACTATCACCCACGAATGGCGTAAAGTTAAGGTTCCAGGACACGTAGAAGAAGTGATGAACGTGGTGAAAAGCTGAAGAATGAAAAAAGGAATTGACTTTCATTCCTGAAAAACAACAAGCCCTGCAATCATTATGATTGCAGGGCTTGTCGTTTATGAATCACCATGAAATTTTTAGCGGACTTTGAACGTTGCCATCGTGATAATTGCCAAGAGTGCGGCGATGATGTAAAAGCGTGTGACAATTTTTGATTCGTGCAGACCATTTTTCTCAAAATGGTGGTGAATCGGGGCGATTTTGAACAATCGCCGCCCTTCGCCGTATTTGCGCTTCGTGTAGCGGAAATAGGACACTTGCAAAATTACCGAAATCGTTTCGGCAAAAAATACACCACCTAGTATCGGCAAGAGAAATTCTTTTTTGATAAGGATAAACAGTCCGCCAACAGCACCGCCTAACGCCAACGATCCTGTATCACCCATGAATACTTGTGCCGGATACGCATTGAACCATAAAAAACCTAATGCCGCTCCCAAAAGCGCCGCGCAGAAGATAGTGAGTTCATCACTACCTCGAAGGTGCATAATGTTTAGGTAATTCGCAAATTTTGCATTGCCGCTGACATAGGAAATAACGGTGAGCGCAAGCGTGGATATGCCGACTGTGCCGATAGCAAGTCCATCCAAACCATCCGTCAAATTCACTGCGTTCGAGGTTGCTGTCAGGATAAAGATGACGGCTGGAATGTACAGAATACCGAAATCGAAGTTGATATTTTTCTGGAAGGGAATCGTAGTAAGCGTGTTTAACTTTGCAAAGCCAGTTCCAAACCATTCAGGAAAAAAATAAATGCTGCCGCCCAAAATTAATCCAATCGAAACTTGCCCAATAATCTTGTAGCGGGCAATCAAGCCTTTTTTATATTTTTTGACAACTTTTAAATAATCATCCGTGAAGCCCACTGCACCGAGCCAGGCGGTGGTGAGCAAAATCAGAATCACGAACGTGTTAAAGATATTCGCCCAAAGAAGTGTTGGCACCAGCAGTGCTGCGAGTACAATTAAGCCGCCCATGGTTGGTGTACCGGCTTTGAGTGCATGGTTGCCCGTGTTGCCGAGTTCAATTTTTGCTTGTTCACCGATTTGACGGCGTTTGAGTGCGCCGATGATTTTCGGACCGATTACAAAGCTAATCAACAGAGCTGTGATAGCCGCTGCTGCTGCACGAAATGTCACGTATTGAAAAACGCCAAAGCCGGGCGGCGCAAATTTTTGCTGAATGTATTGGGCAAGAAAATAGAGCATAGACGAAATAAACAGACAAAAAACAGAAGACAATTGTGCGTAATTGGGTTAATCGGTAATAGACCAACTGATATCTTCCGTCAAATCTGGTAGGTCGTCGGCGATGGAATTTGTGCTTGAAAGCGAAACCGTCTCATCTTTTGCAAGCTCTTCCACAACGGGGTTTGCTTTGTAAAAGAACGATGCCTCAGATGTATCTTGCGAAAGTAATTGTGCGATTTCGTAACTGTTCATTTGTTTCCACGCACCTGGCGTGAGTGATTCAACGGTGAGTGTGCCAATGCGATAACGGTGTTGTGCCAGTACCTCCAGCGAACTTGCTTTCAGTGCCGTGCAAACGTCATTGAGTGTTGCACGATAGACCGTTACAGAAATCCATGTGTTGCGAGTATTTTTTCGCAATATCTCCACTTTTGCAGCTATATCGCCTGGATGCAAAGCTTGTAGGGCTTTTGAAATAGCTTTCAACTCTGCTTTTGTCGGTTCACGATGAACCTTAAAATGATATTCTTTTTCTACCGCTCCAAAAACTGAAGTTTCGTAATCTTTGTGTTCAGGGTCGTTCGTGAAAATCGTCAGACCAGTTGCAGCTTTAGTCAAGCGTCCTGCGGGGAAATGCCAGCGTTCGGAATCTGGCACCATTGAATGTACGGAACGAGTGTTTGTCTCCTTCGAGGCGGATAATTGTGCTGGTTTGTGCATCATGATATAGACATTCGGGCGGTCTTTATTGAGCGAAAGCTCGTCCACCATGATATCATCGCGCTTTGCATGAACGCGGTAGTTAGAATCCGTTACAACCGCGTTATTTACGCGTACACGGGAGTTTTGCACGAAATCAATCGCAATCTTGCGGCAAGCAAATTTCTGGAGTGCGAGAATACGCGGCAACGAAACATGGCTCCGCGAGGCTTTATTCGTTTTCTGGAACCGTTTAGGTTCAGCATTTTTATCAATGGAGCTACTACGATCGGTTCTGTCATTTCGATCACGCGAGGCAGTATTTGTACGGTCACGACTATCACGGGAATAACCACCACCACGATTGTCACCCCCACCGGAGCGACTATCACGGGAATAGCCACCACCACGATTGTCACCACCACCGGAGCGACTATCACGGGAATAACCACCACCACGATTGTCACCACCACCTCTATTCTCATAAGGACGTTGTTCGCGCGGTGCGCCATCAGCACCACGATTGTCACGGTTATCGAAGCGCGGTCGCGGCGGTTGCCCGTCGTTACGATTGTCGCGGCTGTATGTGCCGCCGCCGCCGCGATTATATCCGCCACTACCACCGCTGCCGTATTGCCCGTCGTTGCGTCCGCCGGTTCCGTACCGCGACTGGTACGGTCGTTGTCCTGAGCTAGAACTGCCGCCGGAAGAATACTGTTGCCGTCCGCCATATTGCGGGTTACGGGGAGGCACGTTCGCTCCTTCGCGGTTGCCGCTATTGTAGCCGCCTTCATTGCCACGATTGTCATTGCCTCTATTATCGCGGTTGTCACGATTATCGTAACGGCGACCATAAGAACCACCTGATGAGTGAGGACGTGAAGCGCCTTCATTTCCGCGATTATCGTTTCGAGAATTGTCGTTACGATAGCCATCATTGCGGCGGTAGTTATCGTTTCGGGGAGTATCATAGCGAGGAATATCGCTTCGGGGGTTATCGTTGCGAGGATTATCACTACGATAGGTCTCAGTTCGGAAGCCGTCGTTGCGGCGATACGGCTTGTCCCCATTGTTGCCGTCGCGGTTGTCGCGGTTATACGGAGGACGATTGTCTGTATTATCGGTATTCATAGCACGTTGTGAATTGCTGGATGGAAAATGATTGGTGAACTACCACGACGAAACAGTATTATGCTTAGAAGCGCTTTTTTTCTCCCGTAGAAAAGCAATGTGCAACCCCGTTACCCCTCTGACCACATTCCCATAGCGCAGAATTTTTCGATGCGCTGCTCAACTAATTGATGGATGGGTATTTGAAGCAGTGAATGTAACTCGCTTGTCAGTTGTTTGTGCAATATTGTGTACATTTCTTGCGGATTCCAGTGTGCTCCGCCCAAAGGTTCGGGAACGATATCGTCAATAACACCTACACTCTTCAGGTCTGGCGCTGTGAGTTTGAGGGCTTCGGCGGCTTGTTCTTTGAAATCCCAACTCCGCCAGAGAATGCTCGAACATGATTCCGGTGCAATCACGGAATACCAAGAGTTTTCGAGCATAAGAACTCTGTCACCCACGCCAATGCCTATTGCGCCGCCAGAGGCTCCCTCACCTATAACGACGATGATAACAGGAGTTTTGAGTGTTGCCAATAATTTGAGGTTACGCGCAATTGCTTCTGCCTGCCCTCGCTCTTCGGCTTCAATACCTGGGTAAGCCCCCGGGGTGTCGAGCAGGCATATCACTGGACGGTTGAATTTTTCGGCTAACTGAAAAAGCCGATATGCTTTGCGATAGCCTTCTGGGTCGGGCATCCCGAACTTCCGCAGCACATTGGATTTGGTGTCTCTTCCTTTTTGATGCCCCACAACCACAACCGCTTGCCCACCAAGTTTTGCCAGTCCGCCGACGATGGCTGGGTCGTCGTGGAAGGTACGGTCGCCATGCAATTCCACGAAATCGGAGAACATATTTTGCAAATAATCCAGTGTGTACGGGCGCTGCGGATGCCGTGCTATCTGGACGCGCTGCCAACGTGTGAGCTTAGAATGTACGTCTTTCCGTAATTCTTCGACCCGAAGCTCCAAAGTGTCAATCTCTGCACTGATGTCAATCACATCTGACATGGTACGCATTTCCTGAATTTTTTGTTCCAATTCGATGATGGGTTTTTCGAACTCAAGAACGACGATTTTGGAAGCGTTTTTATTGCTTGTGACGGTTTCGTTCCTTGCCATGGATATTTGGTCGTTTAAGTGCGCGACAAATGATTACGTTATTAAGATGAAGCGACGAAGAGTATAACTTTGTTAAGTGTGCGTTAAGCGTGAACAAGTTAGGGGCGACGTTTTTTGAACATGAGTGTTGTTAGTATCTCCACATCAAGCCACAGGGAATAGTGCTGGATGTAAAACTCGTTGATGTTTTGGATTGCTTGGGTCGAGAGTCGTTCCGGTGAATGGACGTGGGCAAGTCCGGTTAATCCTTCTAATCCAATGCTCCCCAGCTGTTGGGTATTCTCTTTGAGAGGGTAGAGACCAATTAGGCTTTTTTTGCCCCGCAGCACATCAAAGAAGGCTTTGACGGCATGGACGAAATCTTGCGACACCAAATATACAACGGGCAGCCCAACTGTCAAAAGAAAAAGAGTACCGACAAAATCAGATAAGCGTTTTACAAACCGATATTTCCAGAGCGCCAGATTATATTGGGTGATTGCGGGGGTGTCACCCGTATAGCGCTCCAACACACGCTCGGCAATCACGTCGTCGTATTCGCGAGCAAAGCGGAATGTTGCACGGGCTTGTGCTGGCAGCTCTGCTGCATCCATCATTATGCGGATAACTTCGGCACGAGGCATCACCGTATCAGTGATGATGATTTCGTGGATACGATGCTGTTCGATGAGTTTTCGCAAGTACGATACATTTCCAATGACGGGAACATCGCGGAGAGATTGCAGAGATTGCAATGTTCCATCAGATAGCTGGTTAACAGATGACTGGTTAGCAGATGACTGGTTCATAGAGGTTTGTTCTGTGGAGATAATTCCTACAATAATAGTACTGTAAGCCTCTTGCAAGCCTATCTCCGCATTAAAGCCTCCCAATCCTTGTGGTGCTTGAAGTCGCTCAATAAGACGTTCTGTTGCTCTGTTGATACCCAGCAATGCCACACGGCGTTCCGACTGCGAGTGAACTACTTTTTCCAAAAGTGTAAGACCAATACGAATCATCGCCGTGAATACAACGCTGAAGGTAATCGTCATAACCAATACGGCGCGGCTGAAGGCATAGCTCTTGAAAAAATAGGGCAGTGTGGAAAGTATGAAAAAACTGATCATCAAGCCCGAAAATACCCGCCGGATAGAAGGTTTTTGATATGGAGAATACTCGCCTACAGCCAGCACAGAACCAAGTGTGACCAAGCTTACAGCAATAAACACGGTTGGATAAGCGTAATCCGGAAATGCAAACCAGATACTCTTCCAAAGTTTTGTGGCAATCAATAACGAGGCATTGATAGCAAGTGCGTCTGCAAGCAGTAATGATGCCTCGCGGCGGTAATGCGACAAATACGCTATCCCCTCTCGCACAAAAATTCCCGCCCGCAAAAACAGCAAAAATAACGGCGATGAACTAAAATGTTTGCGAGTGAATATCACCATTGCCTCGTAGAATACCCGCACTTCGTTGATGTCGCTACGACGTGTACTTTCGCCTTTGTAGTGGATGATGGACGTAGAATGGATATATGCCACTTTCCACCCCGCGACGATAACGCGATAGCAAAGATCCAAATCCTCGCCATACATAAAAAAATCTTCGTCGAAGCCATGAATACGCTCTAATGTTTCACGCCGGATAAACATGAACGCGCCGGCAACAGCATCAATATCATAGGTTTCGTTTTCGCTGCGGAAGGTTTGATTGTACTGTGCAAACCATCGTGATTTCGGGAAGAGCGCTTGCAATCCAAACACTTTTGTGAACGATGCCCACGGCGTTGGGAACCCGCGTCGGCACGAAAGTTGAAAAGTTCCGTCGGCGTTTAACAGTTTACAGCCACTCAAACCAACATCGGGGTGTTCCGCCATGTATTGAAGCATCGTCGTCATCGTGTCTTCGCTGATAAGCGTGTCGGGGTTTAAACACAGAACAAACCTCGCGCCGTGTTCGAGTGCCATGTCGAAGCCAAGATTGTTCGCTCGACCAAAACCAAGATTCTCCGAAAGTCGCACAAACTGCACGTCGGGAAACATAGGTTCGGCGTAGTCAAGAGAGCCGTCGGTGGAATTATTATCTACAACAATAATTTCTGACGGAATACCACGCAGCGCCGCTTGCAACGAGTACAAGCATTGCACAAGGAAATCCTTGACGTTGTAATTCACGATGACAACAGAAATATTTATCGTTGGCGGCATACGTGGCGTGAGGATTAAAAATCAACAGTATTCAGTGCCGGGATATTAAATTTCATCCCAATTCGGTTTACTACCGAGCGCACAACATACACAGCTATATACCAATACGCCTTCCAACCCAAGCGTTTGCCGTCAACCTCGTATTCCGAATACATAATATAATTTTTCCGCAGCATCGGCAGTTTGGAACGAGAAATTGACGTTGGCACTTGGCGATAAAATATCAACTGTGCCTGAAGTTTAATGCTATAGGTCACACAATATTGGTGCAATCGTAACCAGCACTCATAATCCTCAACCGCAACATAGCGTGGGTCTTCATTAAAGCGGGTATGTTCAAATAATCGCCGCTCTGCTACTATGTGAGGTGTAAAGTTCCGACGTAATAACATCGTGTGCGTAATACGTCGCACAGCTATTGCGGAAGCAACAAGAGGCTCTTGTGCTTTTGTCAATTCGGAGTGTTCGGAAAATCGCAAGAGCGCCGTGGAACTAATTGCAACGCCATATTCTCGCATTAGCGAAAGTTGGAGTTCTAATTTTTGTGGGTGCCAAAGATCATCATTATCTAAAAAAGCCACATAATACCCTTGAGCACGATCTAATCCAATGTTGCGCGGTCGTGCAGGTCCACCGCTTCGGGTGGATAGTTGAACGAGCGTAATACGCTCATCTTGTGCTTGGTAGCGCCGGATAATCTCGACCGACTCATCGGACGAACAATCATCCACGATAATCATTTCCCAATGTTGATAGGATTGCGCCAGCACAGACTCTATCGTCTCAGTGATAAACCGCGCACCGTTATAATTCGGCGTGATAATCGAAACAAGGTCATTCATAACATTCTAAAACTTTCGCATTCAAAAATCAAAATCCTTCCAGAGCCAACGGAGCATTGCCGCGTGATTGCGTTGCTTCATCTCCGCCTCGCCCGTCTTCATCCCAAGCGCTCCAACAATCACCCACATCGCCCACCGCCACGAACTGCCAATAACATACAGCAAACGAACGCTTGGTAAGGCGCTTGGATTCACGCGCTGAAAATAACGCATCATGCTTCGGAGCAATTCAACGGACATTGTTTCGGAAACCGCCGATGTCGAAGCGCCACCCAAGTGGATGATACTCGCCTCGCGGAAATAATACACTTCGCGTCCCCGCTCCACCACTGCCGCGCAGAGGTCGAATTCCTCTGAATACATAAAATATTCTTCATTCATGCCGCCAATATCACGCGAAAGGTCGGTTGGCATGAGCATACAACAGCCAGAAACGCCTTCCACGCTGCCGGATATCTTCGGAACGTATGGATAATTATGCTCCGGCTTCACAAGCCAGCCAAGCGGCGGCAGCCGAAATATCGGAACATGTACGTGGAACAGCCGTTTTACGGTTGGAAAACGAAAAACAGACGCTTGATGTGTTTTACCATCGGCATTGTACACATGCGGTCCAAGCAAGCCCGTCTGCGGGCGCTGTTGCAAGCAAGTAACCATCCGCTCTATGGCGTTTTCCAATATCACGGTATCGGGATTCAGATACAAAATATATTCTCCTGAAGCCACAGCCAAACCTCGATTGTTCGCCCGTGCGAAGCCAACATTGCCGACGTTTTTCACAAGGTGTACGTTCGGAAACTCGCGTTCGACCATACCACAAGAATCATCCGACGAGGCATTATCCACAACAACAATTTCGTGCGGGATACGTGTCTCGCGCACGATGGATAATAAGCATTCACGCAGAATAGCGCTGGTGTTGTAGCTGACGATGACAATAGAAACCGTTGGGGTCACAGTCATTACATTTACCCGAAAAGATTATACTTAATGATGCACCGAAGAGCACTAACGCCGTCTTTCCAGTTGATTTTTTTACCTTCTGCGTACGTCCGACCGTTGTAGGAAATGCCGACCTCGTAGATGCGGCACTGGTTCTGCTTCGCAAGCCGTGCTACTTTTGCGGTTATTTCTGGCTCAAAACCAAAGCGATTCTCCTGCACCGTTATCTGCTGAAGAATTTCACGGCGAAATGCTTTGTAGCATACCTCCATATCGGTTAGATTCACATTGCTGAGCATATTTGAGAGTAGGGTTAAGAATTTATTTCCAACAGAATGCCAAAAGTACAGAACGCGGTGTGGCTCGCCGCCCGCAAACCGTGAACCATAGACCACATCCGCTTTGTCGCTTACAATCGGTTGCAAGAGCTTCGGATATTCATTAGGGTCGTATTCCAAATCGGCATCTTGAATAATGACAATATCTCCTGTAGCGTTCTGGAAGCCTGTTCTGAGCGCAGCGCCTTTGCCTTGATTGACTTCGTGATGCACTACACGAATTGGCAGCTCGGTTTTTAGGTGCTCCAGCACGTCGCCCGTTTCGTCGGTAGAACAGTCGTTGACAATAACAATTTCTTTTTCTAATCCAAGAGTGCTGATATCCACCCGCAAGACGGCTTCAAGCACTGTACGAATATATGTGGCTTCATTGTAAACGGGGATAACGATGGATACTTTCATACAGGTATAAGAATCATTGGGAAAATGGAAATTATGCCGACAAATCAACCGTGCTGGAAGCACTCTTTTTCCGAGACTGAATCAACTGCCATGCCCCAATGCCAGAAAGAGGCAGTAGTAAGGACACAAAATATACTTGATAACGAACCATGTAAAAGGTTATGCCAAAAATGGCAGTATAATATCCATAAATAAGCAACAAACACAACCAGATAGGATAGATACCGACGATGTGGCGACGCTGATAAAGAGTTATTAAACCTATACAGTAGTTTTGACAGTTCTTTGAAGAAAAAAAATACTTTCAAAAACCCGAAAGAAGCGCGATTTTTCAGGATTCTACCACGAACCTATGAAAGGAAATCGTTATGCTTCTTTCGGTATGTTCTTCGCTCTTTGATGCGC
>JANYIG010000196.1 GCA_025358765.1 Candidatus Kapaibacterium sp. | reverse complement strand
TGATGAGCAAGCCTGTCGCGAGTGGGTCGAGTGTTCCGGCATGACCAATTTTCTTAATGCGCGTGATGCCACGGAGTTTCGCCACAACATCGAACGATGTCCAATCTAATGCTTTATCAAAAAGCGCAACCCCACCATCGGTGGCGATTGCGCTTATCCATTCATCGTATTGGGGAAGTGTATCTTTTGTTAGCAGCATTGTCGAAGCCACCTTTACTCTCGTGTCAATTATTTGTGATGTACGGTGACGTATGTGCCAATCAAAGTTCTACGTCGGAATGCTCTGATTCGTTGTCGCTTTGATCACTTTTAGGTGGAATCTTTTTTAAGAGCTCATCCACTCGGTTCATCATATCTAACGTATCATCAAGGTAGAATCGTAGTTCTGGCGCAAAGCGCAACCGAATTTTCGACACCATCTGACGGCGAATATCCTTCGTGCGGGTTTCGAGAACAATCATCGCCTGCGCGGGCGGAATTTTGCCGCCAAAAATGCTCAGATACACCCTTGCAACCCGCAGGTCTGGGGACATCCGCACATGAGTGACCGTCACAAATCCAGCAGCATTCTCCGAAGCAAAATCCGAGAGTGGTCGGGCAAGTGCTTTTTGAATTTCACTGGCAACTTTTTCTGTTCGTATTGACATAAAGTTTACACTGACAATTGATAATTGTGGCAATCTACAATTGTCAATTAATAATGATTAGAGCTTACGTTTGACCTCTGTTTTACGAACAGCCTCTATCAAATCACCGACCTTGATGTCGTTAAAATTATCCACGGCAATACCGCACTCAAAGCCAGCATCTACCTCGCGCACGTCTTCTTTTATCCGTTTGAGCGAGGAAAGTTTACCCGTGAATACCTCGAACCCGTCGCGGATAACACGCACAATATCGTTGCGATTAATTTTTCCTTCAAGCATGTAGCAACCAGCAATATTGCCAAGTTTACTAATGCGGAAGACCTCACGAATTTCGGCTACACCAGCGATTTCTTCTTTGATTTCTGGCTGCAACATACCTTCGAGCGCCAGTTTTACTTCGTTAATACAGTCGTAAATAATGCGATACAGGCGAATATCCACCGATTCTGTTTCGGCAAGTTTGGCAATCTGCGCCGGAGGTCGTACATGGAAACCAATAATTACGGCATCCGAAGCCGCTGCCAACATGACATCGGATTCAGAAATCGGACCCACCGCACGGTAGATAATTGTGACGCTGACTTCCGGCGTTGCTAATTTTTGCAACGAATCGGCAAGTGCTTCCACCGAACCATCAGTATCGCCTTTGAGGATAATTTTGAGTTCCTGTGTGCCGCCAGATTTGATACGTACTCCAATGTCGTCGAGTGTAACATGGCGTACCTGCTTGAAGTCCTGCTCACGCTTAATTTGTTGGCGTTGATTCGCAAGCTCTTTGGCTTCACTTTCGGATTCCATCACGGCAAACACGTCGCCCGCCTGCGGAACGCCGTCCAAACCGAGCAACTGCACAGGCGTTGCAGGAATTGCAACTTCTACACGGTCACCATTCTCGTCGAGCATCGCACGGACACGCCCTGCATATACACCGCAAATGAACGGATCGCCAATCCGTAATGTCCCTTTTTGCACAATAACCGTCGCAACTGGACCTTTGCCTTTGTCAATCTTTGCTTCAATCACCGTGCCGCGTGCCGAGCGGTCAGGATTTGCCTGCAAGTGCAGCAATTCGGCTTCGAGCAAGATTTTTTCTAATAATTGGTCAACGTTCGTACCTTTTTTTGCTGAGATTTCCACTGACTGGAATTTCCCGCCCCATTCTTCCACAAGCACGTTTTGGTCGGCAAGTTGTTGACGAACACGCTCCGTGTTTGCGTCCGCCTTGTCAATTTTGTTCATCGCGACAATCATCGGCACGTTTGCTGCGCGGGCGTGGCTGATAGCCTCAATCGTCTGAGGCATTACGTTGTCGTCCGCCGCAACAATGAGCACCACGAGGTCTGTCACTTGTGCGCCACGAGCACGCATTGCCGTAAACGCTTGGTGACCGGGAGTATCAAGAAAGGTGATAAATTTACCATCCGTCATTTTCACGCTATACGCACCTATGTGCTGCGTAATGCCACCCGACTCGCCCGTAACCACGCTTGCCTTCCGAATGTAGTCCAGCAGCGAGGTCTTGCCGTGATCAACGTGACCCATGACTGTGACAATCGGTGCACGTGGCTTGAGTTCTTCATCCTCGTCATCCTCGTCATCGAACACATCCGGCATGAACTCGTCCTCAAACTCGACCGTAAAGCCGTAGTCATCGGCTATCAAACTGATGGTATCTTTCTCCAAGCGCTGATTGATGGACACCATCAACCCCAAGCTCATACATTTGACGATAATCTCATTGGTGGGAACGCTCATCAAGTTCGCAAGTTCCGCAACGGTAATAAACTCCGTCACGCGCAAAATCGAACTTTCCAATTCACGCAATTCCGCTTGGCGGTCTTGCTCTTCGGCACGCTCTGCACGTCGTCTTTGGCGAAGTTTACTCCGATTCCCAACCGCCGAATCGTCTTGTCCCGAAAGCGTACGACGAATAGCACGATCAACGTCGAGAGCATTCACCTGCTCGCGTTTGCCTTTTTTACGCTTTTTCTTGTTTACACCGATGCCTTTTTTCGCATCGTCACCGGCAACCCAGTCTTTCGCGGGAGCAGGTTTTGCCTTAACCTCAGGGCGTTTAACAACCTCAACAGTCTTGCGTTTTGGATCGCCGACACGTGGCTTCTGCCCTAAATCAATTTTGCCAAGAATAGTCAGTTTAGGCATCATTGAAGCAGCAGCCGCCGACGTAAAATCGCCGGCTTGATACTCAATTTCACCCATCATTTTTTTACGACGTTTTTTCTTGCCAAAAGCATCCAACCCATCGTGACTATCCGCATCATGGGCAGTGTCGTTGTGAGCGACACTTACTTCGGCAGCGGCAATCACACTATCTGGCGCAACAACGCCGGATTCCACAATCGCCGACTCGGCAACGACGGGAGTAGTCGCCGATATAGCTTCCGCGACTATCGGTTGCGGAGCAACAGAAATTTGCGAAGCAGGTGCTTGCGAAGCAGGTGCTTGCGAAGTAGAGGTTTGCGAAATAGATTCGTCTGCTTTCGGCGTTGATGCTGGTTTTGTCGGGGTAGTTTTGGTTAGTACTTCTGGCTCAGGCTCTTTTTTACCCCGCGTAGAACGACGCGAGCTACCTGAATCAAGTTGAATAACTGTTCCCACAGCAATCCCATCGGTCTTCGTAGGCGATACCTGTACCGAATGCGGTAACTCTACTGGTGTTTCGGAACGGGCGGCTTCCGCCTTTACTTCTACTTCTTCTCTTGAACCTGCATGCGCGGACGGCGCGTGAATTTCATGCTGCTCTTGAATATGGGACTCTACTAATGAAGCGTTAAAAGTCTCATGCACAATGTGGTCGTGGTGGTGGTCGTGTGTGGTCTCAGCATGAGCTTCTTCTTTTGGAGTAGGTGTAACAACCTTCGCACGCTGCTTACTTGCGGCGCTGTACTCTTTCTGAAAATTCCCCATAACAAGGTCAACCATCTCCTCTGTCAGCGTGGCGGTTGCTTTGTTTTCAACCTTGAAGCCCTTCGCTTGCAGAAATTCGATAATGGTTTCCTTGCCCACGTTAATCTGTGTAGCAATCTTAAAAAGCCGTGTTCCGGTACTTGGCATACAGTCTGAATATTTGTTAAACGTTGAAATAGAGAAATAATCTTGTCTGGGCGCTTACGCTTCGCCGACTTGTTTCGCAACAGGTTGAGAATCAGCAGTCCACGACTTAGGTACGTTGAGATTGTCCGTCTTCTGAAAGAAACTCATCTTGGGGAGTTTCCGCCACCTGAATTTTATCTGCCGATTCTACCAGCACTTCTGTTGATGATTCTACGGTTGCAGATGACTCCAAATCTGGCAGTGCGAGAATTTGCTCACGAGCCTCATCCGTATCTTCTTCGTCGAATTCTTCAAGCATAATTGAGCGTAACTCAATCAGCAGCTGTTTGGTCATGCCCGGAATCGCCAGAATTTTCATGGGGTCTGCGCCCAAGAACTCACGTGCTGTATCAAGTTCAGCATGAATAAGTTCCATATACATTTCTTTGCCAAGCTCGTCACGGAATTCGATGAGTTCGATGTCCTCGCCGCCTTCTTTGATGAGCGAAATGGCATAGCCTGTCAGTTTTGATGCCAAACGTACGTTCTGACCGTTTTTGCCGATAGCAAGTGACACTTGATCATCGCCTACAAGTACTGTTGCGCTGCGGGTTTCCGGCGACACTTGAATATCCTTAATCTTCGCCGGAGCCAACGCACGTTGGATGTACGTAATGGGGTCGTCGGAATAGTTGATGACATCAATATTTTCGTTGTCGAGTTCGCGGACGATGGCGTGAATACGAATACCCTTCATCCCCACACACGCACCAACGGGGTCAATGCGATCGTCGTACGATTGCACGGCAACTTTTGCACGTTCACCGGGCTCGCGTGCAATGGCTTTGATTTCGATAACACCATCATAGATTTCAGGGATTTCAATTTCGAAAAGTCGCGCCAAAAACATATTATCCGACCGCGACAAAATGATGTCGGGAGAGTTACCCGTTGGGCTTTGTTTGCGAACTTCTTTGATAATAGCACGAACTGGTTCATTTTTGCGATAACGTTCCCGCGGAATTTGTTCTTCGCGCGGCAAACGCAACTCAATATTATTGTGCATCACGAATACATCCGAACGGCGTACATGGTGGACTTCAGCGATAACAATCTCACCAACTTTCTGCTCGTAGGCAGCAAATACATTATCCTTTTCGACATCGCGGATGCGCTGATTTAATGTTTGACCAGCCATGTTCACAAGGCGGCGACCGAAACTCTCTGCAATGTTATCGAGTGTGATTTCTTCAAGAAAATCATCGCCCACTTCGTAATCTTCCGCACCTTGATTCGCCTCTTCGCGAGCAATTTCCAGCACAGAATCTTGAACAGTCTCGACGACAGTGCGAATCATATAAATCTCGATATCGCCTTTTTCCATATTTACCACAATATCAAAATTCGCTTCGTTCCCATGTTTTTTGCGAACCAGCATTGAAAGCGTTTCTTTGATAATTTCCTGCAACGATTCACGGTCAATACTACGCTCGCGTGCCATATCGGCAAACGCATCTACAATAATCTGCTTGTCGAATTTAGGTTTGAGTTTCCGTGCCATGTCTCCAGATGTATTTAGGTGTTCTTTAAGTGTTATATTTTATAATTTTTCGCGTTCAGATTTCAGGCGCTCAACAAGCAATTTTTCGTTCCTCATTCTCTTAAAACTCCACTTCGACAACTGCACTACGAATCTGCTTTACGTCAAGTGCTGCGGGCAATTCGAGAATGTTTTCTGCGGCAAGAGTTTTTTTTGTGGGTGGCTTCTGCCGCGACTTCGAGGGTTCGATGGTAACGATGCCGTTTTGCACGCTGCCAATACGTCCTTTGGCGGTTTTGCCATCCGTAAGTTCCACCGAAAGCAGACGACCAACATTCCGCTCGTACTGCCAAATGTACTGAAGTGGTCTGTCGGTGCCAGGCGAGGAGACCTCTAAGCGATATGCGGCAGAAAAAGCATTGTCGCGCTCAAAAATCGCATCCATTTCTTTGCTAAGAACACCGCATTGGTCAAGCGTCACACCTTGTGGCGAATCCACATAGATTTCCACAATACGTCGCTGCTCGGTTCCCCGAAGGACAACCTCTAGCAGATAGACACCGTGCCGCGAACAGAGTTCTTTCAGGGATTCTTCGACGGAAGGAGCCAACGTAGCAGCAATAGATTTCACGGATATTCGACGTATAAGTTTATCGAGAATTTAATCAGGGCAAAAGTAGTCCCGTGGATTGCTTCCTCACAACACTACCATACCCAAACAAAAAATGGGCTTTGCGAAGCCCATCGTTTGCGAAAGAACATACAAAATTAGTGAATTATTTGCTGTTGTCCAAATTTGTCTTATAGCACAAGCATCCATGCTCACTTCAACGAAAACAAACAGTACGCACATCTACTGGGTCATTATTCTGCAACAAACAATTGCATCCACCACACATTTAGTTGCACGTGGTGTGGCTACTCATGCCGACCCATTTTTGGTAGTGCTGATTCGCGTGATTATCGCAACGGCAATCTTTTGTGCGTGGTTCGCTTTGCAACCCTCATCGTTTCAAAAAACACCCGGACGTTTGCTCCCCGACCCTAAGGATGTGCCATTGTTTTTCGTGTTGGGGTTTCTGAATATTCCCATAAATCAAACCCTCTTTGTAACAGGTTTGAAATATACTATTCCCCCCAATGCAGCGCTACTCTATGCTCTTACGCCAACATTGGTGTTTGTGTTATCTGTACTTTTTTATGGTGAAAAGCCAACACCGATGAAGCTCACAGGCATTGTGCTTGCTTTTGTAGGTGTGTTAATTGTGTTATTCGAGAAAGGGTTGGATTTGACTTCGGAATATTTCCTCGGCAATATGCTGGAATTAGGTGCTGTCTGCGGATGGACGCTCTATACGGTGCTTGGTCGCTCACTGACGCTCAAATATGGTGCACTCTACAGCATCACCGTGAGCATGATAACGGGATTGCTCTGGTACGTGCCGTTGTACCCATTTTTACCTGTCCAGATGGGTATCGGCGAGCTTTCGGGTATGGTATGGCTGCAAATCCTCTATCTGGCGGTGTTTGCAACATGCGCGAGTTTCGCAATGTGGTTCTATGCGCTTGGCAGGATGGAAGCCAGTCGTGTGGCAGTATTTAGCAATTTACAACCCATTGGCGCAACATTGCTCACCATTCTCGTGTTTGGTACGGTTCCGACCGCGTGGTTCTTTGCGGGTGGCGCATTAGCTATTATGGGCGTTATCTTGACACAAAGAAAATAATAATGGCTTGAATTCAAGGAGTTCATTTCTGCCAATAATGAGCCAAAGCTGTATTTATGCAAGTGTTTTTGAGGGTTATCGCACTCGTTAGAAACAAGCGATAGCACAAGGGTCCTGCCCAACCATGCTATCGCTTGAAAGAGCGACAAACACTGGATTACCGAGCAATCATCATCGTCGTCGAAAGCGTTTGCTGACCGTGCTTTACTTGCACCGTGTACAACCCTCGCGCCCACGTTGACACATCCATGGGGCGTGCGTAGCGCCCTGCCGCTAATAACTGAACTAATCCTTTCATACCAAACTCCAACGTTGATGAGGTGATTGTGAATGTGTGAGTTGCAGTACGAATATACGAACATTCGCCACGAAATCAGAGCAACGCCATCAGAACAACATCGCAGAGTGACGTAGATTGCCAACAACGATGGGAGCAGTGAAGCATAAAAACACACCAAGCCGCTACAGGTTTTATGTAGCGGCTTGGAAAAACAAAATTCTGCAAGATGAGATTCTGAGCGTTTATTTACCGTTGCGACGGGCTTTGATTTTATCTTTTGCGGCAGCTTTTTCTTCCGATGTCATAGCGTTGTATTTTTCTTTCACTTTATCTTTTGCAGCGGCTTTCTCTTCTGGTGTCATGGCATCCCATTTTGCCTTCATTTTATCTTTTGCGGCGGCTTTTTCTTCCGATGTCATAGCGTTGATTTTCTCCTTGATTTTTTCCTTCGTTTCGGGACTTGGTGTTGCAGGCGAGGTCTGTTGAGCAAAAACAGTTGTGCCAAAACCAAACACAACAAGGACGAGAAGAGTTTTTACGGTGTGCATTATGAGTACTCCTGAAATGTGTGAAAAATGAATAAATCAACGAAGTGTTGATTTTCTGTTCATTGTGTTGGAACACCGTCTCGACAATATCGTTTAATGAATGTGGTACGTGCAACGGCGCTTTGCAGCAAACTGCTGGTTTTGTGCAGCAAATTGGATGTAAGAAAACACACAGTTTTTTTTGACGCTTGAAGACCGCATAAAATCAGTAACTTTACACCTCTATTTGTCTATAATTTTCAAATATTTATGGCACTCCGTATTCAAAAAATAGCAAGTCAGCAAATAGCAAGCACTTCAGCCGCCGATACCGTCTTGAGCATCGGCGACATCACAAGGGCGCTGCAAACAACGTTAGAAGACGGCTACGGAAATATTGCCGTGCAAGGAGAAATCTCGAATTTTGTGCAGCATTCGTCGGGACATCGCTATTTCACGCTCAAAGACAGCAAAGCACAGCTCAAAGCCGTGATGTGGCGCTCATCTACGCTGCGGTTCACGCCCACCAACGGTATGAACGTTATTGCTCGTGGAAAAGTCACACTCTATCCGCCAAACGGGGCGGTGCAGATAGAATGCCGCTCGTTGGAAGTAGTTGGGCAAGGGGATTTGCAGATTGCTTTTGAGGCACTCAAAAAAGCACTATACGAACGTGGATGGTTCGACCAAGCATACAAAAAACCACTCCCACGTTTTCCCGTGAAAATCGGCGTGGCTACGTCGCCGACAGGTGCTGCTGTTCGAGACATCATCGCCACGCTTGCCCGTAGAATGCCCTCGTGCGAGGTGCTGCTCCGCCCAACACTCGTGCAGGGCGAAGGCGCATTGGCGGACATCGTGCGTGCCATCCACGCATTGAACGAAACAGACTGCGACGTTCTAATTATCGGGCGCGGAGGTGGTTCCATCGAGGATTTGTGGGCGTTCAACACAGAGGAAGTTGCCGAGGCAGTGTTTCGTTCGGAAATTCCTATCATTTCTGCCGTCGGGCACGAAATTGATTTCACCATTGCTGATTTTGTTGCCGATGTTCGCGCCGCCACGCCGACCGCCGCCGCCGAGCTTGCTGTGCGCGATGCCGACGAGGTGTTGGCGGCGCTTGCTGGCACGAAGGAGTACATCACACGCCGTGTGACGCAACGGTTAGATGACCTTCGCACCGACATTGAGCGCTACAGAATACATCCAGCGTTTCGCCGTATTCCTGAACACATTCGCCGTAACGAACAACATGTAGATGAACTTACTACCCGCATGAACGCTGCCGTTCAGCGCATATTTGCGGCAAAACGTCAGCGTGTGGAATCGTTGGCAGCACATTGCGCCTCGTTGCATCCGCTTTCACCGCTCAAACGCGGATTTGCTCTGCTTAAAGGAAAAGAGGGTATTATTGGGGCTTCGGAACGTCTTCAAAGCGGCGAGACGGTGGAGCTTGTGCGGCAGAACGAAACGGCAACCGCCGTCGTGTGGTCGGTGGAAAAGAGGGTTTGATGCGGAGTTTAGAAGAATTATGAGAAGTGACATTCAAATACCGAGTGCCTGAAAAAGCAGTGTGAATACTGCATCTGCAAGGATTATCAGAAAAATACCCGTCACGACGGACGACGTTGTGTATTGTCCCACACTTTCGGCACCACCGCGTACCTGCAAACCGCGCATACAGCCGACGAGTGCGATTAATTGCCCCAACACGAGGCTTTTTCCTAATCCACTAAACAAATGTGCGTAAGTGAGGGCTTGACGGGTTTCGTTCAAATAACCCGAGAGCGAAAGTTTGCAAACCGTTATCCCAATAAATAAACCGCCAATAATGCCTGCTATATCGGAAAATAAAACCAAAAGCGGCATAGCGAGCGCCACCGCCAGTACGCGCGGCATCACGAGGAACCGCATAATATTAAAACCCATTGCCGTGAGTGCATCCACTTCCTCCGAAACCTGCATTGTTCCTATCTCAGCAGCAAACGCAGCGCCAGAGCGCCCTGCAACAATAATTGCCGTCATAAGTGGTGCTAATTCTCGTGTCATAGCAACCGCCACCATATCTGCTAAATACACTTCCGCACCAAATTGTTGCAACTGTATTGCCCCTTGATACCCCACAATCACACCCATCAACAGCCCGATAAGCGCGACAATCGGGACTGCACTTACACCAGAACGCATGAACTGGGCCGGAAGCTCCTCCCAACGCATGACGGACTTGATTTTATGCGGCTTCCAAAGCGGAAGAACGGCATTCATTACAAACTCACCCAAAAACTCCAGAAAAAATCGTGCATCCGCCAGAACAGCAAGTGTGGATATGCCTATTTGGGTGACATATTCCCGCAATCCCGACGGTTGTTGAAGCGCGGCGCGTTCCGCGAGCAACGGTTTTTCCAAAAGTGCCACAAACTGTTCCATTGAAGCGCTCATGCCTTCAATGTGGAGTGGAAGCTCGTAGCGAGCGCACAAACGCTTTACGGCGGCTAGCCACACCACACAATACGAGTCGTAGTCGTCAATCCGTGAAAAATCTACCGTACAAAGCGCTCCAACAGCTTTTTGCGGAGTAGTTAGTTCTTTTTGCAACGCTGCCAAGCGTGTGAATGCTGTTTCATAGCCGAATGAATTCATTAACTTCATCGGCTGAAGCGGAGTACAAACGAGCACTGCGTTTTGATATTCGATGTGGAGAAAGTCGGTCATTGGTTTGTAACCAGAATAAATATCCGTCATGAAGGAATCATGAGTACTTGCCATGCGGCTTCGATGTTTCCTTGCTTCAGGAACAGTTGTGCAATTTTATGGAGGTTCTCGCGAAAGAGAATTTGATTGTTGTTCGGCGCTTTAAGGAGTGCATGGAGCGCACCAAAGGCGTTGCCCGTGTTGAATTCAATAGGAAAATCCTCTGCTTCGCCACATTCATCTGGCGGCGGGAAATCAATATCTCGTTTAGAGAACTGCTTCACGCTGGCGAGTTTTGCTAAATCATTGCCCGTAAGAATTGTGCTGGAGCGGATTGATTCCGGCAATGCATCAAATCCAATACCATTCCAGCGCGGCTGAGGAAGTTCAAATACGGCATTGCCGCTGGCACGGGCGTACCATGATAAGCCCATACGTCCCACTAAATCTATTTTGTGCGGGTCAATCACATTGCCGTCAAAGACCGAATGTGTTACGTGCAGGCGTACTACTTTGCACAGCGCCATATTGCCGCTTCCTGCCACGTCCGGCGCAAGATCAATCATTTGCAACAGGCGGCATTCCATGATAAATGGTGATTCTGCCACTCCCGGCGGCTTTACGTCTGTGCTGGGGCGTTTTGTAAACCCGCTTTTGATGAACTCATCCACGTCTGAGGGATAATTACAGGAACTGAGGTTTGATTGTTCCACCATGCTGTAGGTAACGGCATTGATTGTGCATTCGCCTGTTTCGAGCAAGTTTGTGTAGGTGTCCTTCGATGTGCCGTCGGTGGCGCGGTGTGCGGGACCAACCGCGACAATAGGCGGGTTTGAGCTAAAGGCATTGAAGAAGCTGAATGGTGAAAGATTCACCACGCCATTTTTTTTGTCAATCGTAGATACAAGCGCTATCGGACGGGGTGCAACGCCAGAAAGCAGTAGTTTGTGGAATTCTGGTTGAGAAATTTCGCCCGGTTTTATGGTTTTCATAGCAAATGTGCGTTCGTAAAAGTTGTGGAATCGTGCTGTTATTCATTATTGCTCAAGGCGCAAAAATAGAATCTTTTTGTCATTCAGCGTAGGATTTTGTAAACTTGGTGCGCTTTGTAAATATTTTTACACAGCAAATGCCGGAATGTAGCGAATATTCCAAATGGCAGTATAATCTCATCGAAATAGTAATAATCGGTTGTGTTCGAGAAGAAACTTTTCAATTATCGTTGCGTAGTAGCAGATACGTTTCACGAACCAATCACACAATCACAAGAATTGTGATTTTGACTTGTCCAGCGCCTACGTATGAGCAATTTGGTACAACGTTTATCAGACACGGTGTCTAATGCTCTTTCTCGTTTTTCAGCGAAGAAAGATAGTGGTGCCATTCTTGCGACTGCGTTCTTCGCAGCGTTGATGACCATTGTTGATACATTTTTTCTCGCCTCGAACGAATCCTTTTTTCATGGTGTATCGGTTGGTGTCACGTCCGTCCTCAAAATCGGAGTAGCCGGAATCTTTGCCGGAATTTTTGCCTCGCTTTTTCCCGTCCGAAAAAAAGACCCAATTTCGTCCACACAACCTGTGGAAATTTTCAATAATGCGGGACGATTCCTCTGGGCATCAAGTATTGCGCTGTTTGCGGCTGGTGCACTCGTAGGCAATGTGATTGAATTTGACCGCAGTGAAGATATTATTCGCTGCTTTTTGGGAAATGCTGTTTCGCTTGCTGTCGTTGCCGTCATTACACGGCAGTTTCAATGGCTAAACATCCTGATTGCCATTCGCCGCAACGAGATGACAAGCCGTTTTCGCACTGCTTTTGCAGTTGTGGGTATCACAGTTGTATTGATTCAAGTGTTTGCGGCAATTCTCGGATTCGATGCACAAGGCATAATGGCGGTTATTCTGGCAGGTATCGGAATTATGTTTCTCGTGACAATCTTCCGTTTGCCGTGGTTAGCAACCTTCAGCAAAGACCAAAAGTGGAAGGCGTTGGGTATTTCCGTCCTCGCGTTTGCTATTAGTTTGGGATTGGATATTCACATTGCGGAAAATACAGAAACGATGCGGTCGCTCAATTTGGTGCTTCCGGGTTTATCGAACTTAATAATGATAGCAAGTTCACTCATCTCCATTTTCTTTTTCCGCGTTTCGTTTTCGATTGTGCTTGCGCTGCCAACAGCAACGGTGATTGACCGTAAAATCAATGAGGTTCGCTCACTCACATATCTGAGCCGCACCATTTCTCAAGTCTATGATCTTCATCGGCTGCTCAACATTGTTACGACGATGATTCGTGACGTATGCGGTGCAACGTCGGCGTGGATTGAACTTCAAGACGAAGCGCTCTATGGCTCGCCGGAACCTCGCATTGCTGCTCAACTCAACATCTCGCAACAGCAACTCCAGATGTTGTACAAAGACGGTATTCTACGCTCTGTGCTTGCCCAGCAGGATGAGAATGATTCACAAGCCATCTATTTCGAGGCATTGGACGAAGAACAGGCGTTTGCATCTGTCTATCCGTACACCATAGAGTTTACCCAATCGCTAATTGCCGTGCCGCTTATGTTGGATAGCAAGCGCATCGGCACGGTCTTTGCAGTGCATAAAGATAAATTCGCATTTGAGTTTGAGGATATTTCGCTGCTGTCGGCATTTGCAAATAACATTAGCATTGCTATTGAAAATGCCCGCCTCTTTGAAAACTCGCTCGAAAAAGAACGCTACAAGCGTGAACTTATGCTCGCCCGCGAAATGCAGCAAAAACTTTTGCCAAAAGAGCTTCCACACGTTGCAGCATTTGATATTGCGGCGTATTCTTCGCCCGCGCTCGAAGTGGGTGGAGACTATTACGATAGTGTTCGTTTGAAAGATGGAACTCACTGCCTCATTATAGGCGATGTGTCGGGGAAAGGCATTACGGCTGCGTTCTACATGGCAGAACTCAAAGGTGTTGCGCTGGCAGTTGCGCCGGAAAGCTCTTCGCCAAAAGACCTGCTACAACGTATTAATGCTGCCTTGTTAGGGAATTTAGAGCGCGGTTCATACATTACGGTAACGGCGGTTGCACTCGACGAAGCGAAAAATGAGCTTGTGATTGCTCGTGCAGGGCACACACCAATAGCGCTGCAACGACTTTGCGACGGCGTTCCGAAAGTAGAGCTTCTCACACCAAAAGGCTTTGGCATTGCGCTGGTAAAGCCTGCCCTTTTTGATAAATCATTAGAAGAAGTTCGCTTTTCCGTTACGGCAGGTGACAGCTGCTTGATTTTTACCGATGGCATTAACGAAGCGGCAAATGCTCAGAATGATGAGTTTGGCTACGAACCCATTTGCGAGATCATGAGTAATCATCAATACGATGAAGCACAATACCTTGTGGGCGAGCTTGTACGCCGTGTGGCGGAGTTTAGCAGCGGAGCCACACAGTTTGATGATATGACAATCATTGGTATTTTGGCGGTGCGCTCATAACGGCGCGTTCATTAAAAACGCCAACAAATCTCAAACCAACACATAGATTTCAAATATAACTCAGCAGAACAGTACGAAATTTTCAGCGAGATTCTTGTATTTTTGTGCAACTTTTCAATACAATTTCGCGTACAGCATACTTAACCGATTAGAAGAACAGTTATGAACAAATTTTCTCTCGAACAGAAAAGCAATGATCGCGCCGAGGTCATCTATTTGAATGGGTTTCTTGATGCTCACACCGCCCCCCAGTTAGAAACGGCAATCTCCATCGTCATTTCACAAGGCAAAAATCGTATCATTGTGAACTTCAATAACTTGGAGTACATCAGCAGTGCAGGGTTGGGCGTGTTTATGGTGTTCATCGAAGAAGTCCGTGCGAATAGCGGCGACATCAAACTTGCCGGCATGAAGCCAAAAGTATTCACAGTTTTTGATTTGCTCGGGTTCCCGATGCTATTCGATATAGTAGATACCGAAGAAGAAGCATTCGCAAAATTTAATTGAGACGGTCACCAAACCCGTCAGCACGCTTAAGTTGGTCATCGGATACGGTGAGAGAAATGGAAACCGCTCAATCCTCAGCACAATCATCTATGCAAGAACGTATGTACGCATCGGGCGATACACAGGAACTCGAACGAGTTCGGCATTTTGTGGAGTCAAAAGCACGTGAATTTGGCTTCACTGAACAAGGTGTGTACAAAATCACGCTTGCGGTGGATGAGGCATGCTCCAATCTAATTCGCCACAGCTATCAGCATGATAGCTCGAAGGAGTTTTGTGTTGAGGTCGGTTTTGATGAAGGAATATTAGTAATTGAAATTTTGGATTCTGGTGCGGCGTTCGACCCTTTGAACGTACCTGCACCTAATCTTCGCGAATACGCCGAACAGCACCGTCGCGGTGGCTTTGGTGTTCATATCATCCGCATGACGATGGACGACGTGGAGTATTTCCCCTCCGACCCAGCCCACCCGTTTAACCGCTTAAAACTCACAAAAAAATTGAACTGAATTTTATCCGCTTTTACTAAAGAATCACCGCAAGTGCTGATTTTTTTGTACTTTTTTGTTGTGTTTCGTTTGCTCCTTGCGTATTTTAAAACATAATGAAAACCACCATTCTCATATTGTTTTTTCTTTGCGTTTCTGTCGTTACTGCCTCCGATGCAACACTGGAGACATTAACGGCTCGTTCTGATGGTAGGAATATTACCGTTGAATGGCGCTGTAGCAAAGAAATTGATGTTCGCCTCTACGAAGTTGAACGCTCAACGGCAAATCAAAACGATTTCAAAAAAGTCGGCACCGTGAATGTTGCTGGAGTACAAACATCCTATCGTTTCGTGGATGAAAATGCGTTTTTGCGTGGTGGATCGGGAACAAGCACAATTCAGAACGCGACGCTTTATGTCTATCGTCTAAAAATTGTGGGAAACGATGACAAAAGCACCTATACCAACCCCATTTCTGTTACCCATACAGTCAGCTCTGTCCGCCGTACGTGGGGTATGATCAAAGAAATGTTTCGATAATTCTTGTACGAATCCCACTTAATTCAGTGCAGATTTCGCAATAGCCTTTAATAAGCCTCCGTATTCTACCTTTCCTCTGCGACTTCAACCTAAATTGTACGGGCAAATCCGCTACCCTTTTTTTGCATAGCCGACGCTTCAACACAACCACGTTAGCCTTATTCTACGATGCTAATACTCCCGTTTGCTCCATAATTTCCAAGCGTTTAATTTCATCGCGGAGTTCTGCAGCACGCTCGAAGTCAAGGTCTTTGGCGGCTGTTTTCATTTCCTCCGTAAGTTGGATAACGAGGTCTTTGCGTTGGTCGGCGGTCATAAACTTGAGCATCGGCTCGGCTGCTTTGCGGATATGCTGCAACTCTACTTCCTTCTTGCGCTCGTTGCGTTTTACATTGATATCTGCAATCGAAGTACCCTGCAAAATTTCCTCAATTGATTTATATACGGTTCGAGGATTGATGCCATGTTTGGTGTTGTACTCGACCTGAAGTTTGCGACGACGATTTGTTTCATCCATGAGTTTTTGCATGGAGTTTGTAATGCGGTCGGCGTACAAAATCACCAAGCCCTCAGCGTTTCGCGCAGTGCGTCCGGCGGTCTGCATCAATGAACGTTCGCTTCGCAAAAAACCCTCTTTGTCCGCATCCAAAATTGCCACAAGTGACACTTCCGGCATATCCAACCCTTCGCGCAGAAGGTTCACACCCACAAGCACCTCATATTTGCCAAGCCGCAGGTCTCGCAAAATCTCGACGCGCTCCAATGAATCAATATCTGAATGAATATACGCCACCGCTACTTGTAAATTCTGCAAATATCCCGACAAATCCTCTGCCATACGCTTGGTGAGCGTGGTTACGAGCACGCGGTCTTTTTTCTTTTGGCGAATACGGATTTCGTTGAGTAGGTCGTCAATCTGATTCTTAACGGGGCGTACGCTGATTTCGGGGTCAAGCAAACCCGTCGGTCGAATCACTTGTTCCACCACCACGCCCTGTGATTTTTCTAACTCATAATCCCCGGGCGTAGCGCTCACATACAACACTTGGCTTTGCATTCCCTCAAACTCTGTGAATTTGAGCGGGCGATTCTCTAATGCAGATGGCAGGCGGAACCCGTGTTCCACAAGCGTGGTTTTGCGCGAACGGTCGCCGTTGTACATGCCGCGTACTTGCGAGGCAGTCACGTGACTTTCGTCAATAACCATCAAAAAATCTTCGGGAAAATAATCAATTAAACACGTTGGCTTGTCGCCCACTTTCCGTCCCGAAAGGTGCATGGAGTAATTTTCGATACCGGAGCAATAGCCCACTTCCCGCATCATTTCAAGGTCGAACAACGTTCGCTGTTCAAGGCGCTGCGCTTCGAGCAGCTTATTCATATCGTAAAGCTCCTTCAGGCGGTTGCGAAGTTCGTTTTGAATGTCAATGATGGCACGTTCTAATTCCGGCTGTGTAGTAGTAAAAAGCCGCGCAGGATAAAGCGTTGTTGCCTCGACGGTTTCGATGGTTTTACCATCAAGCGCTTTAATGTAGCTGAGTTTATCAATTTCGTCACCAAAAAGCTCAATACGAATCGCTGTGGAATCCTCAAATGCAGGCATAATATCAATCACGTCGCCGCGCACACGAAACGTACCTCGCACAAACTCGAAGTCGTTACGCGAGTAGTACATATCCACGAGTTTGTAGAGCAGCTTTTGACGGTCAATCTTCATTCCCTTGCGGAGCGGCAGCAACATCTGGCGGAATGAATCCACCGTTCCTAAACCGTAGATACACGACACCGACGACACGACAATCACATCACGCTTTCCTTCAATGAGCGAGCTCGTAGCCTTAAGCCGCAAGCGGTCTATTTCGTCGTTAATGGCGAAATCCTTCTCAATGAACGTGTCTGTTGTGGGAATGTATGCTTCTGGTTGATAATAGTCGTAATAGCTGATGAAAAACTCTACCGCATTGTGCGGAAAAAACTGCTTAAATTCCGCGTACAACTGTGCTGCAAGCGTTTTGTTATGCGAGATAATAAGCGTCGGGCGTTGCACTTTTTCAATGACGTTTGCAATGGTGAAGGTTTTACCAGAACCCGTCACGCCAAGCAATGTCTGATGCTTGTCGTTGCGTTCGAGTCCCTCCACAAGCTGGCGGATGGCTTCGGGTTGGTCGCCAGTAGGTTTATAGTTCGAGACGAGTTGAAAATTGTCCATAGATTCAGGTATTTGAATGTCGTGGAATTAGCATAAATTCACTCTACCTAAATTACTGCAAGTTTGTATGCGGTTGCAAATTTTTTAGTCACTCTTGCAAGAAAAAATTGCTAACTTGCTCGTCTTACAAGCAATTTTATTTCTGATGCTGCTTTGTGGACTAATCTATGCACCCAAAGAATGTTACGGTTGAATTCCTCCAAACACTTTCCTTTCAGCAGAAATCCACGTTTCATGCTCCGACCATAGAGGGATTAAAGGTTAAGCAATTTCGGACACTTGTAGATGGGCGAGGCGATGTGATTGAGCTTTGGAGCCTACCTTGGGTCGAGCAGGAAGGATTGATTATTCCGCAACATGTGTATCAGTCGGCAACGGATTATTCCGTTATCAAAGCGTGGCATCTTCATGCGATTCACACCGATCAATTCACTGTGACGCGTGGTAAAATGCAAGTAATATGCGTGGATATTCGAGAAAAGTCGCCGACATTGGGGCATGTAAACTCGTTTATCATCGGCATCCAAAACCCCGCAATGATTCTCATCCCGCCCGGTATCATGCACGGCTGGAAAGCACTCTCGCAGCCAGAAACGATTGTAGTCAACCTCCAATCCCATCCTTACGACCCTGACGATGAATACAAATTGCCCTGGGATTGTGTTCTCAAGGACGTATGGGAGCCAAAATACGGCTAATCAAGGTTCACCTTCTTCATTTTATTTCATTGTCAATTATCCATTTCTATGAATTTTCTTGCATTTGCTCCTCAACAAGGCGGCGATTCGTCCAGCCAGCTTATTTCCACGATGGTGATGTTTGGAGCCATGATTGTGGTTTTCTACTTCTTCATCATTCGCCCGCAATCCAAACGCCAAAAAGACCTTCAAGCATTGACTGATGGCTTAAAACAAGGCGATAAAGTATTGCTTTCGTCAGGCATTCATGGATCGGTTTCGAGTGTGGATGAGAAATCTGTGATGGTAGTCATCGCCGATAACGTAAAAGTTCGCGTGGAGAAATCTGCCATTGCGACGGTTTTACCGAAACAGTAAAATTTTGCATAGAACTCAGACAAGAATGTCCGTGTCACACCGTCATTATGATTACGAACGGAGTGGAATAGACATTCTTGTTTGTTTTTTTACGAAATGAATACCAAATGTATGAATTTTAATACTATTCTCGAAGCGCTTGAAGACTTGCGCCAAGGGAAAACAATTATCGTTGTGGACGATGAAGACCGCGAAAATGAAGGTGATTTAATTTGCGCCTCAGAACTCTGTACGCCAGAAATTATCAACTTCATGGCGATGCAAGGGCGGGGGCTTATTTGTGTTTCCGTCACCGAAGAGCGTGCTCAAGAACTCAGATTGCACCCAATGGTCGGCTCCAATACGGCGCTGCATGGCACGAAGTTTACAGTATCGGTAGATTACGTCCACAAAACAACATCCGGCATTTCAGCTTTCGACCGTGCAGCAACGGTTCACGCACTAGTGGACGCAAATACTACACCGGCAGATTTAGGTCGCCCGGGGCATATTTTCCCGCTCGTTGCGGTGGAAGGTGGTGTGTTGCGCCGTGCAGGACATACCGAGGCAACGGTAGATTTGATGCGCCTTGCGGGACTCAAACCCTGTGGAGTTCTCTGTGAAGTTATCCATGATGATGGCAATATGAAGCGGGGTGAGCAGCTGTTTGAATTTGCTCGTGAGCATGATTTGAAAATTATTACGGTAAAAGCGCTCATTGCCTATCGCCTTCGCACAGATACGCTTGTGAAGCGCGTCGCAACGGCTGACCTCCCCACCGAACACGGAGACTTTAAAATCTTTGCGTATGAAAACGTGGTAGATGGCAAGGAGCACGTAGCACTCGTCAAAGGTACGTGGGAACCTGATGAATCCGTGCTTGTGCGGGTGCATTCGGAATGTTTGACGGGCGACGTATTTGGCTCCGTGCGCTGCGACTGTGGTCCCCAGCTTGATGCTGCGTTGAAGCAAATTAACGAAGCGGGCAAAGGAGTGTTGCTCTATATGCGTCAAGAAGGGCGCGGGATTGGGCTTGTGAACAAACTTCGTGCATATGCGCTCCAAGAACAAGGCATGGACACAGTGCAAGCAAATGAAGCATTAGGCTTTCATCCTGACGCACGTGATTACGGCATCGGCGCACAAATTCTGGTGAACGTAGGTGTACGAAAAATGCGTTTGCTCACAAACAACCCTCAAAAGCGCGTCGGGTTGGAAAGTTTTGGGCTCGAAGTGGTTGAGCGTGTTCCCGTCCTTGTTTCACCGAATAGCCGTAATATTGACTATTTACGGACGAAAAAGACAAAACTTGGTCATCTTTTGGATTTGTGACGGTAGAGAAATAGCAGCAAAAAAAGCTATGAACTTTCGGTGAAAATCTCGAAATTTGTACAGACTTTAAAACAAAGCCATTGGCGCTGGAGCGATGGCTTTGTTTTTTTTCGTTCGTAAGGGAGCCGCCAAGCGTCTCGAACCAATACCCTCTTTTATCATTTCAATTTCATGGTGTGCTATGAGCGCTCAACCAATTTATCTGACTCGTGAACGCCTCAAAGAATATGAGGATGAACTTAATGCACTCACGGGCAAAGGACGTGCAGATATCGCCCGTAAAATCGGCGAAGCTCGCTCCCATGGCGATTTGAAAGAAAATGGCGATTATGATGCTGCTAAAGAAGCGCAAGGCCTAATGGAACTTCGTATCAACAAAATTCAGACGATTCTCTCGCGGGCGCGGAGCGTGGAAGCGAGTGATTTCCCGAACGACAAAGTGTATATTTTATCGAAAGTCAAACTGAAAAACAAGAAAAACAACGCCACGCTTGAATACTTGCTTGTAAGCGAGGAAGAGGCGGATTTTGAGAAAAATAAATTAGCGGTAAATTCGCCAGTTGGCAAAGCACTTATGGGCAAATCCATTGGCGAAATTGTGAACGTGCGTGTTCCAGCGGGTATGATTGAATACGAAATCCTTGAAATTTCGCGGTAAAATCGTTATTTCGTGATTTGTTACGAACAAGGAGCCACGAACGAAAAACCCCATATGAACTTCCAGAAACTCACCCTCAAGGCTCAGGAAGCCATTCAAAAAGCACAAGAAATTGCCTCTGGCAATAATCACCAAGCGATTGAACCTGTTCACGTCCTGTTGGCACTACTACAGGACGAAGGCGGCATTATCCCTCCGATGCTCCTTAAACTCGGCGCAAACATTGAGTATTTGAAGGGAAAAATGGAAGAAGAAGTCGAAAAACTTCCCAAAATAAGCGGTGCGCTATTGGGCAATCAGTACGTAGGACGCGACCTTTCCGCATTGCTTGAATCGGCACTAAACGAGGCACAAAGCCTGCGTGACGAATACGTGAGTACAGAACATATTCTCATTTCCTCTGCCGACCAAAAAACACCTATTGCACAGCTGCTTCGCGATCAAGGCGTTACCAAAGACAGCATTCTTAAAATCCTCAAGGATTTTCGCGGCTCGCGGCGTGTTACCGACCAAAATCCTGAAGACAAATATCAAGCACTCAAACGCTACGGGCGGGTGCTAAACGACGAGGCACGCAAAGGAAAACTCGACCCGACGATTGGTCGTGAAGACGAGATTCGGCGGGTGTTACAAGTTCTTTCGCGCCGCACAAAAAACAATCCCGTCCTTATTGGTGAACCGGGCGTGGGCAAAACCGCCATTGCAGAAGGGTTGGCACGGCGTATTATTGAGGGGGATGTGCCGGAAAGCCTCAAAACCAAAACCATCATTGCGCTTGATATGAGCGCGATTGTGGCGGGAACAGGATTTCGTGGACAGTTTGAAGAGCGCTTAAAAGCTGTTGTACAAGAAGTAGCAGAATCTAACGGCGAGATTATTTTATTTATTGATGAATTACATACACTCGTCGGTGCTGGTGCGGTTTCCGGCGGCAGTATGGATGCTGCAAATATTCTCAAACCCGCATTAGCGCGGGGCGATTTGCGCTGCATCGGCGCAACTACATTAGATGAGTTTCAGAAATATATCGAAAAAGATGCCGCTCTTGAGCGTCGTTTTCAAAAAGTGTATATTGCCGAACCGAGTGTGGAAGACACAATTTCGATTTTGCGTGGCTTGAAGGAGCGTTACGAGGTTCATCACGGTGTCCGTATCACTGATGCAGCAATTGTGGCAGCAGCGCAACTTTCGCACCGCTATATTACTGACCGATTTTTGCCGGACAAGGCAATTGACCTCATGGACGAATCCGCCAGCAAACTCCGTATTGAGATTGATTCTATGCCGGAAGAACTTGATTCTGTTGAACGCAAAATTCGCCAGCTTGAAATTGAGCGCCAAGCACTTTTGCGTGAACTTGGTGAGCACTAATGATTGATGAGCAGTAGCGCTTGGCGAACGGAATAGGTGAAAAATAGGTAAACAAGCTCTCGTTTTTTGCACCCATATTGAGGCATGTTGTTTGTGCCCAACACTGTAACATCCGGCTCGCTGCTTATTGCACACCCAACGCTGCTTGAATCTAATTTCAAGCGGGTGGTTATTTTTCTTGCGGAACACTCGGACGAAGGTACGCTTGGATATGTCTTGAATCGTAGATTAGAAACCACATTGAGCCAGATTTTACCGGATGAACCCTCAGCTCTGAGTACGCTTGCATCCGCAATTCCCTTGTACTGGGGTGGACCGTGTCAGACGGATACGTTGCACTGCGTTCACCGTTTGGGAACGCA
The DNA here is from genome assembly GCA_025358765.1 of Candidatus Kapaibacterium sp. GTDB lineage: Bacteria > Bacteroidota > Ignavibacteria > Kapaibacteriales > UBA4661 > JANYIG01. The sequence continues at coordinate 47,376 of JANYIG010000196.1, read as the reverse complement.
CATTCCGGGTGCTGTCGAGGTAACAAAAGGTGTGTACTGGGGCGGTAGTTTCGACGTGCTTTATGACCTCATTGCTCACGGTGCTATCGTGTCAAATGATGTTCGCTTTTTTGTGGGTTATGCGGGCTGGGGAAGCGGGCAATTAGATGGTGAAATCGGGGAGCAATCCTGGTTGCTTCAGCACGACAGCGCTGATGTTGTCTTTGCCGAAACCACCAAAAATATGTGGACACGCTCGGTGCGAAGTCTCGGTGGTGACTATATTGTTCTTGGAAACACGCCGGAACATCCTTCCTTGAATTAAAAATTTCCAAGAAATTCCCACGCTCGAATGACGATTTTTTCGTACTTTCGCACGTCCACTTCCGTTGATACGATTGCTCCAAACAACAACCTGTGATTCGTAATTCTTCATTCTTCATTCCTAATTTCTTACAACTATGATTATCGGTGTTCCTAAAGAGATAAAAGCATACGAAAATCGTGTTGGCTTGGTTCCTTCTGGCGTAGAAGTTCTCAAGCAACACGGGCATGAGATTATCGTAGAAACAACTGCTGGCAAAGGTAGTGGGTTTCCAGACGAAACATACATCAAAGCGGGAGCGGAAATCGTGAACAGCGCTCAGGAAGTTTATGAACGAGCGCAGATGATTGTAAAGGTAAAAGAGCCGATTGAGCCGGAATATGAGTTGATTCGTGAGGGGCAAATACTCTTTACCTATTTTCACTTTGCGGCAGCACGTGAACTCACCGAGGCAATCATTGAAAGCGAGTGCATTGCCATTGCCTACGAGACCGTACAACGTGCCGATGGTTCGTTACCACTCCTGATTCCGATGAGTGAAGTTGCAGGGCGCATGGCGGCTCACGAAGGCTCCAAATATCTCGAACGGGCAATGGGTGGACGTGGCATTCTTTTGGGCGGTGTTCCGGGAACGGCTCCAGCAGATGTTGTCGTGTTAGGCGGAGGGATTGTCGGAACAAACGCGGCAAAGATTGCGGCAGGATTGGGAGCACGAGTTTCCATATTGGATACCAATCTTTACCGTTTGCGCTATCTGGACGATGTGATGCCGAAAAACGTGGTGACGATGATGTCGAATCCTTATACCATCCGCGAAGTAAGTAAAACGGCAGATTTGATCATTGGTGGCGTGTTGATTCCGGGCGCACTGGCTCCGAAACTTATCACCCGCGATATGCTCAAAGACATGAAAGAAGGAGCAGTATTAGTAGATGTGGCGATTGACCAGGGCGGGTGTTTCGAGACGAGTACACCAACCACACATGATAATCCAACGTACACCATTGACGGTGTGCTGCATTATTGCGTAGCAAACATGCCGGGCGCAGTGCCATTTACGTCCACGATTGCCCTTACAAACGCAACCTTTCCGTACGCGCTTCAACTCGCCAACAAAGGCTACAAAAAAGCTATTATTGAAAGTGCAGAACTACGGGCAGGTTTGAACATCTATCGCGGCGAAATCACGTATAAAGCGGTTGCTGAGGCATTTGATTTCCCTTACCAAGATTCGACGAAGTTTGTTTCGTAAAAGGTGTATTACCAACGGCGGATTAATGGAATAACAAAGTCTGGAGTACGAACGGAAATTTGCAGACGCGCAATGCGTCGAGAGGTTCAATCATTGACGAACTTCCGTTCGTACTCCATTCGATACGTGATCATCATCAAACGGATTTACCCTTGAAGGCAGCGTGATTATTCTTCTTACGCGATTCGTCAGCAATATGCTTTTTGTAATCCAAAAGGCGCTGATGAAGCTCTTCGTTGTTTATTGCCAGAATTTGCACCGCCAACAAACCCGCATTTTTTGCGCCGCCAATGGCAACCGTTGCCACCGGAACACCGCCCGGCATCTGCACGATGGACAACAGCGCATCCAAACCCATGAGCGCCGTCGTTTGCACTGGAACGCCAATCACGGGAAGCGAAGTATGTGATGCCACCATGCCCGGCAAATGCGCCGCGCCGCCAGCACCGGCGACAATCACCTTTAGCCCGCGTTCGTGTGCCGTGAGGGCGTATTGCGCCATGTCCTGAGGCGTTCTATGTGCCGAAACAACTCGCATTTCGTAGCTCACCCCAAATTGTTTACATACATCTGCCGCGTGTTGCATGGTCGGTAAATCGGAATCACTACCCATGATGATGCCTACAAGCGGCATTGGTGCTTCTTTCTTGGCTGTTTTGTGCTTCGCGTTTGATTTTTTATTTGGCATAATATTCTACTGCTAACCCCTTTTGGAAAATTTCATTGTTCATTATTCTTCTGTTCATTGACGACTATCGCGTTTGCCTCGCGTTTGATAATCGCCAGTAAATTTGGACGCGTATCGTTTGTGACAACCGAATACGGTAGAATTTCTACACAACCTTCACAAAATTGCGTCACCTCGCGTAGCTGCGCTTCGCGCTCTGCGGCTGCTTTTGCAGAAATTTTATCTTTTTTTGTGAGAATGATGGCAAAACGCCTACCAGCAAGTTCCAATTCTTCTATCATCGCCAATTCAGGATTGGAAGGGTCGTGGCGACTGTCCATCAGAAAACACACCAAGCGTAGCTGCTCTCGTTTTTTTAAATATGCGTCTGCCAAACCCGCCCACTGCTTGCGTTCTTGCTTCGACGCTTTTGCGTAGCCAAATCCGGGCAAATCCGCGAACATCCAGATGCCGTTTATCGTAAAAAAATTGATTTGTTGCGTTTTGCCGGGCGTACCACTCACGTGTGCGAGGTTTTTGCGGCGCACAATGCTGTTCAACAATGACGATTTCCCAACGTTTGAGCGACCAATAAACGCGATTTCCGGTAGTGCCGATTTTGGAAAATGGACAGGCTGTGTGGCTCCCAGAACAAAATCAGCATGAAGGATGTCTATCATTTTTTCACTTCCCAGTAAATCGTTCTGCGAAGTTCTTTCATCCAATCCTCGTAAAGTTTTGCCCGTTTTTGCGCGGTTGCAAGCTGTTCAACGCGCTTGTAATCATTCTCAAGCGCGATTTGATGCTCGCCAAAGAATTTTTTGCGCCAGATAATCCGATAACCACTTTTTGTACCCGATGGCGGTGCATATGTAGTTGGTTCCACAACGCCACCATCCGGTAATTTCTCAATTTTTGCTTGTACATCCGTTGTAATCAATGCCTCCGACATCCTTGCCGTTTCGATGCGACCCAACGAGCCACCAAAGGCTTTTGTATCGGTATCGTCTGAGTACATTTTTGCAAAATCCTCAAACGATTCAGATTTTTCCGTGCGTTGTTTGAGTGAGTCCAAGAATTTTTTCGCACGGTTTCCATCATCTTCGGTTTGACCGATTTTGAAGAGGATATGCCGTGTGTTGACCGCATTTTCCTGTTTTTCAATCAGCTGGATGATGTGGTAGCCAAATGGCGTTTCCACAGGCTGCGAAATCTCATTGGGTTGCAGCGAATACGCCATTTTCTCGAACTCTGCAATAAAATTCCCACGATTCACTAACCCTAAATCGCCGCCGGCTCCCTTTGACCCCGGATCATCGCTATAGCGTTTGGCAAATTCGGCAAATTTTCCACCCGCTACGAGTGAATCTCGTACTTTTTGAGCAAGCGCCAACATCTTCTCCTTTGCGGCATTCGAGGCATCCACGTATTTCACGATGTGGTACAATTCGTATTGCGGCGGCACTTTCGGAATGGAGTCTTTAAATTGTTTAAAAAAATCCTGTACTTCTTTAGCAGAAACTTTAATACCTGCAAATTTTTGCTGCGAAATTTTTTCGGAAAGGAGGCGTTTGCGAATGTCGTCGCGGAATTCGCGTTTGATTTGTGCGATAGACATGCCGTAAAGCGCTTCAATACGTTTGTCGGAACCAACTTGGCTACGAAGCCCTTGCAATTGGAACTCCAAGCGTTCGCTGATTTCCTCCTCCGTTGCCGTCACGCTGTCTTCTTGCGCTTTGATAATCACCAAACGGTCGTTGATGAGCATATCTAAAGCGCGACTAAGCACTTTCGGGTCGGTTGGGTTCAAGCGGCGGTCTTGTTGTGCAGCCATCATCACGTTGCTCATCACGTCGGACTGCAAAATGATTTCATTGCCAACGACGGCAACGATTTTGTCAACTGCCTCGCCCGCTTTGTACTGCGCGGAAGCGGCTTGCACACTCGCTATGAGGACACAAGCGCAAACGACGCTTCGGTGAATAATGCGAGATATGGTGTTCATAGTGGTTGTACGTTCAAACGAATGAAGGCAGAATTATGGATTGTTGAGATTTAGTTCGTCCGATGCCAAAGTTTTTCAATTGTGCCGAAGTCAATCGTTACAGGATATTTTGTACGCAAGGCTGCTGTCCATTTCTGCGAGAACTCGTGCTGGGTCATATCCTGAAATTGTGCGGCAAAGTCCGGCAATGCTTCGTCGAACGATTTTTGCCGCGCTGGAATAATAGCATTGAGCTTACCAATGCTGTAGCCGCTCTGAAACGCCATCGGCGCTATAAACTCTCCGACTTTTGCTTTTGCAACGGCATTGATAAAGATGTTTGCGTAGATAGGTTCTTCGCCCCAGCGTCCTTTTTTCATGGCAAAACCTTCGCGCTCGGTTATTGCTGCTGCAAGCGAATCAAATTTTACCCCAGTTTTGAGTTGAGCGTAGATTTTTTGTGCCTTTGCGGAATCTTTTACATAGATTTCCGAGCAATCGTACTTCACCTCAGTCATAAATTTCGTTTTGAGCGAATCGTGATACGTGCGGGCACGCAGGGTGTCGAACTTCATTTTATTCCAAATTTCTTGCTCCTCAACGCGGAAAATCAAAATTCCTTCCTGAAATTCCCGCATCAACGCACCAAATTCAGGGTATTCAGTTTCAAGGTTGTTCGTCAGCATTTCCACGAGCATACCGTCAACTAATTTGCGAAGCGCTTGGGTTGTGCCTTCGTGGTTCATTGTGAAGCCCTTGAGATTGGGCGATTTTATGAGTGAGTCGCTGAAACGCTGTACGCTTAACGGCGTTTTTGCCATTGCGAACATTGGCTCTTTCAGAAGTTTTTTGGGGAGTTTCGTACTCTGTGTGCTGTCGAATGTTTTCGTCGTGTCAACGGCTTTCAGGAACGCATCAAGCGTCTTTGTGACAACAGCAAATTTGCGAGCTTTTTTGACGGAATCTAAAAATGCCAATCTGTCTGTATCAAAGTGAACTCGTTTGTAGAATTTCTTCAGTTCCTCACGGTCGTCACCCGCTACAAATGAAGAATCACGGCGTAAAATGTGCAACCCCAAATCCGATTTTACAACGTCGGAAAGCTCACCATCCTTCATCGCATAAAGTTTGTCCACCACTGGCTTCGGCACACGATAGCGAGTGCCGTTCAGATAACCTGTGCTGTACGAATATGCCGAAATAAATTTACCGCCATTCTCGCTTGTTGCTTTTTCGTCGGAGATGGCACGTGCTAATTGAGCAAAATCGGCACCATTGCGGAGAAGTTTTAATACACTATCGGCACGCTGCCAAACCGCCGCGGAATCAGTCGCCGTCTGGGCATTTACGAAATTAAAGGTAATCTGGCGCGGCAAAACAGAGATACGCGGACGTATCTCCATCAGCTTTGCAATGAAGTATCCAGGCGGTGTGCCGGGCAAAGTGCGAATTGGTGTTGAGCAGATGTCGCCGGGTTTTGCGGTGTACACAAAGTTTTCTATCTGGCGTAAAAGCTGAAAACTTGTGACTGGTCCGTACACGCCGCCTTCGTTTTTGCCAAACTGGTCATCGGTAGAATCTTTTGCCAACTGCACGAAATCCGTGCCGCTTTTGAGCATGTCAATCAGCTTTAATGCTCGTTTGTAGGCAGCTACGGAATCGCTCAAAATATTTGACAAAATCAAGCCAACCTTAAATTCCTTTTTGCGGCGCTCTACCGCCAAATTAACTGTAGGATTCGTGAGTTTGCGTTCCCAGAAATATGGCGTTGCCAGCGACACACGATTTTGTTTGATGTCCATGACAATTTCCGGCTTCTTGTTATAGCCACGCCCGATGGCATCTTGCACTTTCAGACGATAATTCACATAGAGGTTCAAAAAATCCTTCAAACTATCGGCGGAAAGCTGGGAAAACTGTGTTGTTTTGCTGCTCATATTTTTGCGATACGCATCTTCGAGCATTTTATAGGTGATGCTTTCTTTACCAACCTTTGCCAAGACAGTTTTGTCAAGAGTAGTCTTTTCAACGGTTTTGTCAGCAGTGTTTTTTTGCTGCGCCAGCGCTGTGGTTGTGAGCGCATATAGCGAGAAGCCAACGGAAAGCATTGCCAGAAGCAAAGCGCGGGATTGTTTCATAAATCGGTTCTGTTTGTTTGTGTTTTTGTTGTTGAATGACACAGTGAATCGTATTCGTTGAGGAAGCCGATACATTATTTGGTAAAAATATGCGTACAAAGTATTGTACAAAATCACAAAATTCGTGAACTTACGCCTCATATCCAAACACGGAAATGGATTTCTCTTCGAACGTACCTTTTTAGAAGCATGATTGAGATTCGAGGTTTACACAAATCATTTGGCGCAAAGCACGTCCTGAACGGCGTTGACCTGACTATTCAAGACGGAGAAACGATGTGTATCATCGGCAAATCTGGTTGCGGAAAAAGCGTGATGCTGAAACATATCGTGGGTTTGCTCGCGGCGGATAAAGGCTCGGTGATAGTGGATGGACGTGACGTAAGCACACTATCTACAAAAGAGTTGTTTGCCATGCGGCAAAAAATCGGCTATGTGTTTCAAGGCGCAGCACTGTTTGATTCCATGACAGTCTGGGAAAATGTGGTGTTAGGCTTGTATGAACATGGCGAACGTGATAATACCGTGATGGACGGCGAGGCTCGGCGCGTATTAGCGGCAGTGGGCTTGTTGCCGGACGAGCAGCAATCAGGCAGCGCAGCGTTCGAGAAGGAATATGCGATTTTGCGGGATAAAAAGCCGTCCGATCTTTCGGGTGGGATGCGGAAACGGGTGGGCGTGGCGCGGGCACTCGTGGGCAGCCCCAAATATATTATGTATGACGAACCAACAACGGGACTCGACCCCGTAACCTCCGAGCAGATAGACCAACTTATCATTGCCCTTACGAAGAAGATTGCCGTTACCTCCATCGTCATCACACACGACATGTTTTCGGTGTACAATATCGCTAAAAATGTTGCGATGCTCGAAAACGGGCGCGTCCATTTTTATGGGACACCCGACGAACTCCGCGCTAGCACCGATGCCGTTGTGCGAGAATTTATAGATCGCTACGAATCAAAGCCCGTGTAAAATATTTGGAATACTGTTGTTACCTTTCAACCGTGAATCGCCGAATACGCCTCGTGTTTATGGATGTGATAATCCGCCGTGATGCCCACAGCTGCCACCCAAATCAGTATCACAAACAGGAACGTCAACCACAGCGCCCATGTAAAACCTGCTCCAAAGCCAACGACGATGCCGACATAAACAATGCAGATGGCAGCCATCGCTACAATGACTCCAACTGCTGACGAATACTGCTGAAAACTCCCAAAACTCGGCACTTGCTCACGTTTGAGTGGTCGTAACGTAGAGGTTGCAAAGCCGATTGCTACCAGCACCGCCGTTGTGCAAACGTACAACAAAACCATATTTGCGTTTGCAAAGCCGCCATACCAGATTGCTACGCCAAACACAAGCGCGTCTAACGCCAGCAGTGGCATGGCAAGTTGCATATACAGCAAAAACGCTGAACGCCTGTCGCCACGCGATGCGTGATACGTTTGCCAGAGTTGCCAGTTCGTGCCCCACAAGTTGTTCAAAATGTAGGTAAACAGCATCACCGGCAAAAGGAACAACATGAATGAGTGCGGTCTTGTGAAAACATCTACGCGTCCTTTGTATAGCAAAATCCCTACAATAATTACCTTTAAACCGAACGCCATGCCAAGCATCAACCGCACGTGCTTTGCGCGGAGGAATGCCCGCCATAGCAAGCCATTCAGCGTAAAAGGCGTTGCGCTGGAAGCTGCATTGGTACTTGTACTGGAAGAATTTGCCACATAATCAGTCGTGGGCAGCGCAGCAATGCGAGCAAGGCGGTAGTGTTCCTCCGCAGCCACAAGACATACCGCTGTCATCAGGCACAGCCACAATGCTGGATGCCCGCTTCCCACCACAATGCCGAAGATGTTTTTGGGGAATAAAAATATCATAAGCGCAACCGCAGTTACGCCAATGCTCACAATTACAGCAGACCGATTCGGAACGTTATACGTCAACACAAGCCGCAGCGAACGGTCAAGCAGCACCGCAGACCACAGCGCCAGTAATGACACAAGAAAATATGCGGCTCCGAACGTGTGCGACAGCGCAAAAATTACACCGTAAAATGCCGTCATCGTTGCTGTATATGCCGACGCGATGTCGAGCACCGCGCTGATGAACGCTCGCTCTCCCGCACGAAGCGGATGAAATGCCTCGACGGTTGCGTTCACAGGTCGGAATGTAGGGTAGTAGCTTTTGAGGAACGTTGAAGCCACGATCGCAATATTCATCCAACGAATAAACACGTCGGGCTGAATCTTGTCTGCAAATTCCGCATTGTCCAGGGCAAAGGCTATGCCTACTGCATAGAGCATTGTCACAATGAAAAATGCTCCACGACCGATGATGCCAAGTGTATATTGCCATTGGAACAGTTCACGCAACCGTGCAAACAGCAAAAACCAGAGCAGCCAGAAGATTTTTGGGGTGTTCTTTGAGGTGTTCATTGCAAGAGCCAATCTAATTGTTGGACATCCGTTTCCGCCGGGCGCAACACAGCAAGGATAGACGCATCCATCTGTTCCGATGCGGAGGTAAACTCTTCTACCGAGCCGACAAAATGCAACCGCGCGTCGTCCAAAATGCCCAAATGCGTGATGACTTTTTGTGCGTAGCCAAGGTCGTGGGACGACAAGAATATTGCCCGATCTGGCGACAAATACGATTGCAAAAACTGTACGAGCCTTGCGTTCGACACGGGGTCTAATCCTGCAAACGGCTCGTCGAGAACCAAATATTGGGGGCGGTGGACGAGCGCCGCGCAAAGCGCTATTTTCTTGAGCATTCCGTGTGAATACGTGCTGATGCGCTTGTATGGCTCGTCCTCGCTCTCAAAGAAAAACGACAAAAGGCTTTCTGTGCGTTGTTTCGTCTCGTCTGGCGGGATTTCGTGCAACAGTGCGACAAATCGCAGATATTCATAACCCGTCAAATGCGGAATGGCAGGATTTTTGTCCGGCAAAACACCCAAATTGCGCTTGATGGCAAGTTCATGGTCGCCGTAATTCAGTCCGCCAATCGTGACTACACCTGCGCTTGGGGCAATCATATCCGACAAAATATTAATCATCGTGCTTTTGCCAGCGCCGTTGCGCCCCACGAGCCAGAAGCATTGCCCCAGCCCAATGGTGAAGCTGATGTCGTTCAGAATGGTGTTGTTGCCAAACTGTTTTGAGATACGATTGAGGATGATGCTCATTGTGATTGATAAAAAGGTGATACGTTTTAGGCATCTTCGCGCAATGCCTTGAAGTACTGCGTTTTAACGCCAATATGAGAAAAAACTGTACAACCCGCCAGCAGTGCGGAAATGGTAAAAACAATATCGCGTTGAAAAATCTGTGGTAAGTGCAGAAATTTCCACATAATTGTCACTGTCATTATACCGATATTCAGCCAACCTGCACCCATATACAGCGCTCTCAGGTTCACCCTCGCTTTCAGAGCAAAAGTAAAAATGCTAAGACTGATAACGAGTAATAATACCAGTTCCCACCAAGTAAATATATCACCTGCGATAATAAAAACGATTAGAAATCCAAGGTTCAGACCAATGAGCCAATCTATCGGCATCCGCACACGCGATAGCTGAGATATGGCAATATCGGCAAAAGCGTCAAGCAAGGCATTCGCCAGTGTTAGCGCACGTACAACAGTATTGCGAAATGAACGCTGTTTCAACATTTTTACAACATGTTTGCCGCGTGTAAATGCAAGTGTAGGTGCGGAATGTAGAATTTCGCCGCAAAGCCAGAATCTCGCGCTGGTGCTGCCGTTTACAGTAGAATACTCGACGTAAAGTTCTTCCATATCACCCAAAACAGCATCGCGGTCATGCTCGGCTGTAAGCAGCGTGAGTACACGTTCCGCGAATAGAGGTAAGGCTGAGATTTTCATAGTCGTGAGGTAAAAACCAGAACAAATGCTGCCAAAAAGTTAGTTGAATGCAGGAATGACGTTGGCAATGTTCGACCAAAGCGATTCGTGCAACCGTTGCACCTCGCGCAGCGCTGTTACGCCCTTTGCGGTGACGGTGTACATCCGTTTTGATCGCCCGCCTCGTTCCTGTGTGGGTTCGGCATCGCGGTAACTCAGGAAGCCACGTTCCGCAAGGCGTTCAAGCGGCACGTAGATTGCGCCGATAGAACATTTGCGCTTGAGTGCGTCCTCGACGTAAGCACGAATCGTCACACCGTAGGCATTATCGCCTAATTCTAATACGGCGATGAGGATAATTTCCTCAATCCGCGAGAGAAGTTCCGATTGTAACATATACTTTTTGAATTAGTTCTATGGAATAGAACAAATATACATCGCCTGTTAATTCAAGGCAAGAATTTTGTTCTATGAAATAGAAACAATAGGTAATTGCTATCAACCGCGTCTGTCATTTGCGGATTTTTATGTACCTTTGTGCTTGATACATGAATCAAGTGTATATCAACACGTAAGTGAACTATGAACGAAACGACACACGACACAACAGCGCTTTTTACCGACAAATCTCGCATCCAAGCGCGAGCGTTGTACATCGGTGAGCGCTTGGACTTACGCAGTTTAGAACAGACAAACCGTTTGGCGACGTTTCCGCTCTTTATCCCGACGGGTGAAGATGGTTATGTGGTACTGTTTCGCTACGGCGTAGTGGTGCTGTTTCATGTACAACCGCTCGAAGAAGTTTCGTTCCTCAAACAGCTTGAGCCGCTTGTTTCGCAGCCATTCGATCGGCACGAAACGGAAACAGCAGATATTCAAGTGAGTCAGGTGAGCGCGAAGGGCGACGAGGGCGCAACGAACGGCATCGTGTTCGTGCGCGAGATTTCTGTGGAACGTTTGCAGGTGGTGGCGGATATTCTGGCAAAAAGCGTTGTACTGGCGCATTATGAAGTCAGCATTGCCAGTGCGTTCGATGCCATCGAACCTTTTGCCATTGGCTTAAAACAACGAGTATTTGTGCGCGACAAATCAAAAACGCTAACCCAGTATGTTGGTGACACGCTGCTGATTCAGCACAAAATGGTCGGGCGTGTGGAAGTTACCGAAAAACCAGAATTGTTATGGGACAGACCGGAATTGAACCGCCTCTATGCACGTTTGGAGGATGAGTACGAGCTTGTGGAACGCCACAACGGTATCGAACGCAAGTTACTTTTGATAGCTCGCACAGTCGAGACGGAACTTGACATCCTGCAAAACGAACGAACACTTCGGATGGAGTGGTACGTGGTCATCCTGATTGCCGGTGAAATCTTGTTGAGCGTCTATGACATCTTTTTTCGTCGCGGCGGATAAGATATTCTGTGGTTACGACCATTTATTACTTCAACCATCCACCCACGAACCCCGCTTTCTTTAAGCCATCCACGACGTACGGGTTTTTCTTCATCAGATTCCACACAAAATCATTCCGATAGTTTTCAATCATCAACACGATTGGTCCTTGATCTATGCCGAGGTAATCTACATCGAACCAGCCTTGCTCGTTGCCCGCACCGAAGGTATAGGATGGATTGAACGCATCCACAAAACCATAGCGCGAGAACAGTTTATCGCCATACTTTGCTCGCATTGCCTTGAGTGCCGGGATACAAATATCCGGCGCGAACGCTATAGAGCCGCCCGCAGACGTTGGTGCAATAGTCCCGTCGTCCACAATATAGCCCTGAGCAGCACCACGAGCGTTATAGGAAGTAAATTTTGTGGGTGTTCCACTGTAAATAGCAATAGTGTCTTTGGGTCCGTCGCAGGCTGTTAAACCCCAAATTTCCGCGCCGTAATCCTTCCACTTGCCCGGGTTTGCTTTGCAATATTCCCAGTTTGCATAGGTTGCACGGCGGGAATTTTCAAAATAATCAATGCCCTTTGCTTGCATATACTCGTCTTTGATGCCGCGAAAATCAATCCAGACGTGCGAGTATTGATGCCCGAAAAGCGGACCAAAGTTGACGTGTTCTTGATTGCGGTACGTCGTCCAAAGATACTCCTTCGTCCAAAGTTTCCATGCTTCGGGCGAGATAGGATGCGTCGGCGAAGCGAATGCAAGAACATACAAAAGCATTGCCTCGTTGTAGCCACGCCAATCGCCACTGTTAAAGCCTTGTTCTGGATGCCATCCCATGCTCAAAACGGGCGGGCGCGGCGCAAACCACTGCCAATCCACGCGGCGGTAAATGGAGTCCACCAACGCACGAATGCGCGTTTCCTGCGATGTGTTCCCGTCAAAATACGTTTGTGCCGACAACATGCCCATCAACAATAGCCCGGTATCAATCGTCGAAAGCTCAATGTTCTTGAAGCGTTCACCTGTGTCCATGTCGAGGAAATGATAGAAAAAACCTTTGTAGCCCGTCACGCCAGTAGAGTTGCCGTTTTGCGGAGCGTTCCAGAAAAACTCCAATGTCGTCAACGTCCGCTCTGCCGCTTGCTGGCGGCTAATCCAGCCCCGCTCCGCACCCACAAGGTAACACGTCATGCCAAAGCCGTTGGCGGCAATGCTGGCAAACGCTTTCGTAGGTGTTCTATCGTTTGTAAGACCATTTCTGGGATTTGTCGCTTCCCAGAAATACAAAAATGAACGCTGTTGCAAGGTATCTAAAAACGGATCGAACGTAAACGAATAGGGCTTCACTTGTGCTTGGTCAGGCGCTTTGGAACAGCTTGCGAGCATCAACATTATGAGAAGCAAAAAAACGCTGCTTTGTTTCCTATATTTCATACAGCTTTGTATCATTGTGTCACCTTTAGTGTTGTTGTGAGCGTATTGTCGGAGCTTCCACCGACCATAATTTTAATGTCGCCCGGCTCTACAACGCGCTTCATCTGACGGTTATAGAACATCAAATCCTCCGGCGTGAGCGTGAACGTAAGCGTTTTTGTTTCGCCTGCTTTCAGTACCACCTTTTGGAAGCCGCGTAATTCCTGCACGGGGCGTGGAACACTTGCGACAAGGTCGCGGATGTAAAATTGCGCTGTTTCCACGCCCTCACGTGTGCCTGTATTCTGCACATCAATACTTACTCGCACTTGCTCGGAGGTCTTGATAGACGACTTCTCCAAGCGCAAAGCGCTGTACGCAAATGTTGTATAACTCAACCCGTGACCAAAAGCGAACTGCGGCGTATTCTGAATGTCGAGATACTTCGATGTATATTTGTCTTTAGGGTTGATCGGTCGTCCAGTGTTTTTGTGATTGTAGTACAATGGAATCTGCCCAACCGAACGCGGAAACGTCACGGGCAGCTTGCCGGACGGGTTGTAGTCGCCCGCAAGTACCTCCGCAATAGCATCGCCCGCCCGCGTTCCTAAAAACCATGCTTCGACGATGGCAGGAATATTTTGCGCCGCCCACGGAATCGCAAGCGGACGACCGTTCATCAGCACAAGCACGACGGGTTTGCCAGTAGTGGCAAGTTTTTTCAGAAGGTCTTCTTGAACGCCCGGAATACCAATATTTGAGCGACTTGCAGCCTCACCGCTCATTTCGGATGTCTCGCCTAATGCTGCAATAACAACATCTGCTTTGCTTGCGGCTTGTAGTGCGGCATTGAAGGCGTTCGTGGAATCATCATTGATGTTGCAGCCTTTTGCATAGAGGATATTCGCTTGCGGAAACCGTTTTTTCATGCCTTCGAGCAGGCTAATACACTTGTTTCCGTCACACGCGCCCGCCCATGCGCCCAGCATATCACGTTTGCTGTCAGCAAGTGGTCCCACGATTGCTATCGTTTTTATGGTGGAAGCAAGCGGCAAAATGGCGTTACCCTTCAATGAGTCATTTTTAAGGAGAACAATAGACTTCCGAGCCGCATCGAGCGAGACTTCCAGATGCTCTGGTGTCATTGTGCGCTCGCGTTCGCGGGTGGTGTCGGAACGTCCGTAAGGCGCTTCAAACAAACCCAGCATAAATTTCAATCGCAACACACGCCGCACTGCCTCGTTGATGGTTGACTCTGAGACTCTACCTTGCTTGACAAGTTTCGCCAACTGGAACTGAAAGATACCACCTTGCATATCCATATCCACACCAGCGTTGATAGCGAGTTCGCCCGCCTCAGCCGAGTCTGCAACGACATTATGCGGAATCATTTCGTTGATTGAAGTATAATCAGTAACAACAAAGCCCTTAAATTTCCACTCGTTACGGAGGATGTCGGTGAGCAGGTATTGGTTGCCCGTGGCAGGTACGCCGTTAAGTTCGTTGAAGGCGCTCATGACGGACAGCGCACCCGCGTCAATAGCGGCTTTGTAAGGCGGAAGGTAGATTTCCCGCAGCACACGGTCGGACATATCCGTCGTGTTATAGTCGCGTCCGGCTTCGGCAGCGCCGTAGGCGGCAAAATGCTTCACGCAGGCAAGCACCACATCGTTCGCAGCAAGTGTTTTGCCTTCGTTGATGCCCTGAAAACCGCGTACTCTGGCTGCTGCAATCGCCGAGCCGAGATGTGGGTCTTCGCCAGCACCTTCGGTAATGCGCCCCCAGCGTGGGTCGCGGGCAATATCCACCATCGGCGCAAACGTCCAGTGCAAGCCCGCCGCCGCTGCTTCTACTGCCGCCACACGCGCCGAACGAGCGCAAAGAGCCGTATCCCAGCTCGCCGCCTCGCCAAGCGGTACAGGAAACGCGGTTTTGAAGCCGTGAATAACGTCATAACCAAAAAGTAACGGGATTTTTAGGCGCGTATTCTCTATCGCTAATTTTTGAATTTTGGTCGTGAACGCCGCTGTGAACGCATTAAAAATTGCGCCAACTTTGCCGCTTTTCACGTCGTCCAAATAGCCTGAACGCATTGTCGGACCCGTCACATCAAAATCGCTTGAGTACAACGTGAGTTGACCAATTTTTTCCTCTAACGTCATCAATGCCAACAGAGAATCCACGCGCTGTTCGATAGCGTCGTTCGTACCAGTAGTAGAGCGCTTTTCCGGCGACGAACACGCGCCGAACAATAGCATTGCGCTCAAAAACGCAAGCAAAAGTATGGGATGCCTCATAATTAAATGATTAGGCGAAAAGTGGGAAAAATATAGGAATCCAGAGTTTGGTCTCGTTAGCAAAAGGGGCAAAAAAATGCCGCTTATGGAATTCACAAGCGGCACCATGTCTAAAGGTTAGTAGCCTGGATTTTGCGTAAGTTTGCCACCGCTTAGGTCAATCTGTTTTTGCGGAACCGGGAACAATTCGTGCTTGCCGGCAATAAAATTTTTGCCGTTGGCACGCATAAGTTCCGCCGCACGCCCTTGACGCACAATATCGAAAAAGCGATCATGCTCAAAGGCGAGTTCCACGCGGCGCTCTTGCCAGATTTTCAAGCGAAGATCGCTTTGCGTGGTCGTCGTAACGTCTGGCAGAATTTCTTTGTTGCCCGCACGCGCTCTTGCCCGTACTTGGTTCAGGCTTGCAACAGCCTTGCCAGCTTGTCCAAGCTCGTTTGCTGCTTCTGCGTTGATGAGCAATACTTCAGCATAACGCAGGATGCGAAGGTTTTTGTTGGATTCCCACGAATTGCCGTCGAAGGTTTCTTTCGTGCGGCTCAAGTAGGCTTTTTTGTTGTAACGCGGGTTTGGAGCATCAGCATTCACTTTTTCGCCATCCCAGAGTGTTTCGCCCGGAACGATGATGGTTGCTTCGCGGCGTGGATCACCCGTTTCGTATGCTTTGTACAGCGATTCCGTCGGGGTGTTGAATCCCCAACCCCACTGACCGCGTACAGACTGACATTCAACATAACCTTGCAAACCTTTATTCGGGTTTGAACCGCGCCCTTGCACCTCGAAGATAGACTCACGACTGTTCTGACCCGATTCACGCCAGATAGTCGCATAATCCGCCACCAAGCCGTATTGACCGGAAACCATGACTTCATCCGTCAAACGCTGCGCCTCGCTCCATTTTTTCTGATACATGGAGACTTTTGCCAACATCGTTTTTGCAGCGCCTTTGGTGATTCTGCCTACATCGCTGGCAGGATATTGGTCGGGAAGCGACTCAATGCCCGCCTTCAAATCCTCTTCGATAAGCTGATAGATTTGCTCTTTTGTGGCACGAACACGACCTGCTTCAACCTCTGTGGCGTTGGTCGGGTCAGGGACTCTATCCACTTTAGGAACACCACCAAAAGAACGCACCATGTTGAAATAAAAATACGCCCGCAAAAACTTTACTTCACCAATAAGGCGTTTTTTCAAGCCGTCTTCAATCGTAAGGTTTGGAAGGTACTTCAAGGCTTGGTTCGCACGGGCAATGCCCTGATACTGCGCTTCCCAGACTTCATTGAAGGAGAGACTTGTCGGCGTGAATGTGAAACCGTCTAATTCGTGTTTATCGGTGCCAGTATCGCCCGGATCGCTGCCTTTGTCCGCATCGTCGGAGGTAATGCTGGAAATACCTATCCACGAAAATGTGTGCAAATTCCAGTCGAGCATTTTGTTATAGACAGCGTTCACCAGACTTGTTGCCGAATTGGGGTTGCCGGAGAAAAAATCTTCCGGTGTCTGGTCACCTTGCGGCGGAACGTCGAGAAAGCTCTTGGAGCATGAAGCCAAGCCGCCTGCAATAGATGCCGTCGCAATCACTACCGCTGCACCAAGCGCGAATGGCTTCTTGAAAATAGAAAAGGATTTCATAAAAATGATACCGTTTGATTGTGGGAAATTGGTTGTCAATTATCTCAAGTAAGAATTGGGAATGAAAAATGCTTCCCAATCTGTCCTTCGCTTAAAATCCAAGATTGATACCAAACATATACGTAGATGGCACCGGATACGAACCAAGCTCAATACCAGAATTCAGCGTACCACCCGGCAGTTCTGGCGAATAGCCAGAAAAACTCTTGATGATGATTGGGTTTTGTGCGGCGATGTACACGCGGAATCTCTGTGCGCCAAACATTTGCACAACTTCTTGGGGCAACGTGAATCCAAGCGTAATGTTATTCACGCGGAAAAACGAACCAGATTCCAGAAAGTATGTGGAAGATACCGGAACATCGTTGGAAGCGCGTGGTTCCGTGTTGGACGGGTTCGTCGGTGTCCAACGGCTTGCGCGTGAAGCCTCAATATTCTCATTGCCAAAGCGCACTGCTTTTTTGCCGTTATAGACTTTGTTACCTACGTTTGTATAACAATCAAACGAAAAATCAAGACTTCCGACAATAAGGCTACCGTTAAAACCCGCGTAGAATGACGGTTGGTACGAGCCAGCGTAGATTTTGTCTTTATCATCAATCACGCCGTCGCCGTTGTTGTCTTTGTAGCGTAAATCGCCCGGCTTTGCATTACCAAGGTGTGGCACCGCCTTGATGTCAGCCGCAGATTGGAATACGCCATTTGTCTCGTAGAGCCAAAAACTGCCTATTGGCTGACCAACTTCGGTGCGCGTTGTCACTTGACCATTACCGATGCCACCTTCGGTAATCGGCAGCCCGCCGTTGACCTCTGCTATGCTGTTCGAGTTTGCCGTGAGGTTCACGCCTACGCTGTAGCGAACATCGTTCGAGATTTGGTCGCGCCAATTCAAACTTATTTCCACGCCGCTATTACGGATAGAGGCAGCATTAGTGAGATATTGCGTTGTCCCAAATACCGCATCAATAGGCTTGTTGATGAGCGCATCCGTCGTGAGTTTGTTGTAATATTCCACCTCGCCGTAGAGTTTATTGCCGAGCAACGCAAACTCCATACCGATGTTGATTCCTTGCGTGATTTCCCAACGCAAATTTGGGTCTTTCACGTCCGTGATGGTATTGCCCTGAACCAAGTCTTTTTGGTTACCAAGCGGATAATCCAAGCCCGACGCAATGGTATAAAGAAATGCCGCGGGGTCAATGCGATCATTCCCGCTTCGTCCCCAGCTTGCGCGGAGTTTCAGCAAACTAAATGCTCCATCTTTCAAAAACGATTCTTCGCTCAACACCCAACCCAACCCGACCGACGGGAAAAAGCCCCACCGATTTTGCGTTGGGAACTTGCTGGAACCGTCGTACCGCGCCGTTGCCGTGACAAGGTATTTCCCGTTATAGCCGTAATTCAGTCTGCCGATGTAGGAATTGCGTGTGTCTTCGGTTCCCGTCCCGCTATTGCCCGCGCTTGAAAGCGTCCCAGCATTCAAGTACCAATATTGCTCTTGCTGCGGGACATTTTGGCGGGTTCCTGTCACCGTTTCGCTGTGTCCACGCTCCGATGTTGTGCCAGCAAGCACATTCACGCTATGAACGCCGTCGAAGAGGTTTGCGTACGAAACAGTATTATCCCAAATCCAGCGATAGCCATTGCCTTTGGAAATATTCAGCGAACTAACGAGGTTGCGCTGATTGGCATTGACCGTATAAACGGGGTTATAGACACGTCCTGCGTTATTTGAGTTTTCGATTGAAAAACTTGTCCGCGCCGTGATATGGTTAAGAACATTCAATTCCGCAAACATATTGCCCTGTAGCCGTAAACCCGTCGAACGGTCGTTGGTGAAATCAAGTTCTGCAACAGGATTTGCTGTATTATTTTGTGAAACCGAACCGTAGCTTCCATCGGCATAACGTACAGGCACAATAGGCGCTTGACGGTACGAAGACGTAAACGCATTGCCTGGTTTGTTTTCAGTTTGGTCGGTGGCAAGACTCAGATTATTGCCGATTTTCAGAAAACTGGCAACGCGGTATTCGTTGTTCGCACGAAGCGTTATCCGTTCATAATTCGTACCTTTGAGCATTCCATTTTCGTTCAAATAACCAGCACTCACGAAGTAACTCACTTGCTCGGAGCTGCCACTGAGCGAAACCGCATGATTATGAATAAGCGCACTGCGAGTGATTTCATCGAACCAGTTCGTGCTGTTGCGGATGGTGTCCATACTGAAGGCTGGTTTTTGATTATCGTAGGCAAGTGCTTCGTTGGAATAATCTACATACAGCTTAGAATCTGCCATCTGGACTTTGCTCGTCGGTGTCCGAAAGCCTACAAACCCGTCGTACGTGACGGTCATCTTTTCGCCTTTGCCGCGTTTGGTGGTAATCACAATCACACCGTTTGCGGCGCGAACCCCGTAGATAGCGGTTGCGGAGGCATCTTTGAGAATATCCACCGAAGCAATATCCGACGTGTTGATGTTGCGAATATCGTTTGTAAGAACACCATCTACGACATAAAGCGGGTCAGCACCACCCAAAATCGTTCCCGTACCACGAATACGCACAACGGGAGCCGAACCGGGTGTTCCCGAAGCAATCACCTGAACGCCAGAAACTTTACCTTGCAGCGCTTGCGTTACCGTCAGAACTGGTTGTTTGCTCAGTTCTTCGCCCTTCACATTCGCTACTGAACCCGTAATGTCTGATTTTTTCTGTGTGCCGTAGCCAACGACGACTACTTGGTCAAGAAAGTTATTCAGACTGAGTTCTAATGAAACGAGAATGTCTGTACGCCCTTGCACAGGAACACTCTGCGGTTCAAAACCCAAATAGGAAATAAGAAGAGTATCTGTTTCTGCCACAGAAATCGCAAATCCACCGCGTACATCGGCTATTGTGCCTTGCGCCTTGTTTTTTATTCGGATGGTCGCGCCGCCGAGCGGTGTTCCTTCCAGCGCTGCTTTTACTTTACCTTTCACTAGAACATCCGCCATTGGTGCCACAACCGAGCCGGCAGGCACAGGTGAAAGTAGCGACTCACCTGCGCCGTCGAATTTTTTTTCTGATTTTGATGACTCCAACCGCTGCTCATTCGTGGAGCGAATCACAAATGTTTCGTTATCAATTTTTTTGCAGTGTAAATCACTGCCTTCTAATAAATCATTGAGCTGTCGTTCAATCTCATTTTTTGGGATTTCAAGCGTTTTAGGCTCCACATACACATCGCGCACAACATCGGTGTTATGGCTGAATAAGACTTGATGTTTTTTCGATAAATCGTCCAACAGCGACCGCAAAAGCACACGCTGACGTGTTTCCTTGCGGGTTTCGGGGTTCGTAGGATTGGTTATACGCTGCGCTATAAGCTGCGCTGGAGCTTCATTCACCGTCAGAAAAAAAAGACTGCAACAGGCGTAAATGCCCAGCATCCACCGCGTTGTCGTAGGTAAAAAACGGTTCATAGCAGTACAATAGATGGGGTTAAAAAACAAAGTACGTTAATGGCTGTAATGCAAGAACTGGCGCCCTGTCTCACACTACACTCCTCCGAATATCTTGCGAATAGCAAATGAGGATTGTACTCGCGTCCGAAACAACCTCCAATTCGCCATTCTCATTTTTTTTATTGTCAATTGTATATTCTCCAACCAACATACCTCCGACAGGCTCTGGATGAGACCATTCACCCCATCCAGAGCACTCCGTTTGGTGCATGTCGAAGGGCGGAGATTTTTACATTTAGAAACAGCCGCTCATCGTTTGCGACGAACAACAATTGTCTGTTCCGTCCGCGTGACTTCGATAGAAAATGCTTCCGCAATAACGCGGACAAGTTTGTCTAAATCGTTCGCGGGCACTCCACCCGTGAAATTTAGATTTGCTAACTCATCATCCTCGAAAATCACCGTCACATTGTAATTATCCTGCAGCAATTGGGCAACGTCGTGTAGCGATGCACCGTTGAAAATGAGCTTGTTATCTTTCCACGAAGTCCAAACATCCGGATTCACAGGCGTTTTGGTAAAAGAACCTTGTGCCGTAAGCTCAATTTTTTCGCCCGGACGCAGGTCTATCACTTGCGAATTCGCTGTTGGGCTGACAAGCCTTACTCGCCCCTCGTTCAGCACCACCGCTGTGCGCTCTCGGCGGGTATTCACGTTAAACTGCGTTCCGAGAACTTCGACCGTTGCATATTTCGTGCGAACCAGAAATTTTACTCCCTGCCCTTGAACGTTTTGTTTTGTCACTTTGAAAAACGCCTCGCCGGACAGCGTAACGCTGCGTTCCGCCGTTCCATCCCACCGCGCATCGTAGGTCAGTGTGGAATTAGCATTGAGAACAACGGTCGAGCCGTCGGGCAACGTCAATGTTTTTATTTCTGCGACAGTAGTTGCTACTTCGGTGTCGCGTGGCATGAAAAACGACCAATACGCGCCACCCATAAGAACGACAACAATTGCGGCAACTGCTGCCCAGCGATACGAAGGGGTGCGATATATGCGTTGGAACGGATTCGTTACGAGCGTTAGCACCGATGCCTTCTGCACGGTAGGTTGAATTTTTATGCTTGCTTGCAATCGTTGCCAGACGTGCTGCCGTGCGTGGTCTGGGATGTCCGCCTGTGCGGGTTTGAGCAGGAGAAGCATTCGCCGCGCTTCGTCTGCTAATTGTTGATGGGAAGCCTCTTGCTGTATCCACTGTTCCCATCGCACGGCGTTCTCAGGGGTTGGATGCTGTACCCATTCCTGAAATGAAGCGTCTAACGCTAATGCGCTGGCAGAAGAATATGATTGTTGTTGCATAGATGTTTGTTAGGAAATAATGGTGACACACCAAATACTGTTATTTTTCTGTTGGGTTATCACTCCTCCATTATCCTTATTAGATAAGAGCGATCAGATTACGAATTCTTTACTATTTTTCGCAAAAAGCGATATTTTTTTCGCCACGAGCGAACACGCCATAAGCGAACCTATTGTAAATCAACGCTTTAGAGGAATTTAAAAAGGAAGGTTACGAAGCCGTAAACCACAGAACGAAAAGAAGCGTGAGTAAGTGCAAGCGTAAAAATTCCATCGCCCGATGCAAAAACGCGTACACAGTTTCGATTTTGACACCCATTGTTTCTGCGATTTGTGTGTGCGTCATTCCCCCATAATACAGCAGATATAATGCCTCGCGCTGGCGTTTGGGCAGTTGATTGACGTATCCGAGGATTGTGCGCTGTTGCTCGTTTGCCGCGTCGTTTGCCACCCACTCATCTTCGGGCGAGCCTTCGGGGGGAATAATTCCCTCAAACTCAAATCCTTCATCGTCGGAAGACAAAACGAGATGAGCTTGTTCGTGGGAAGTGTGTGCCATGCGCCGCCGAAGCGCACGCATGAGGTAAAATTTCACGGACTGCGCCGCGCCAATGGTGGAGCGATGCTGGTGGAGGTAGAGAAATAAATCGTGTAGGCAATCTTGGACAGCAAGGTGATTCCGCGAAAGTTGGTAACCGTAACGATATAAATCGTTAAACAGGCGTTCGTACAGTTCGCCAAATGCTCCGTCATCACCCTGACGAAACATCTCCCAGACTTGTTCGTTCGACAACTGTTGGTATTGAGCATTCATAAAGCGAGTGTGCGAGGAATATCAGGGGGCAGAATGCTCCCTCGGTACGGATTCACAAACCGCAAGATAGGAAATGTGCAGGAAACAATAACGAAGGAACGTTGGTAGGGATATGTACGCCGCCTTGCATGAAGTTTTTATAGAAGGTCATTCCACAGGATGCAGCGCCGGCAGAAAAGCACGAATAGCATTATTCACCGCTTCGGGCTGCTCGAACTGCGCGAAATGCCCACACTTCGGAATCATCACCAAACGGCTATTCTGAATTGACGACGCTCCAAATCGTGCCACATCAACAGGTCTGCCCCAATGCAAAAGCGGGTTGGGAATAAGCGTGTCGTTCTCGCCAAAAAGAATCAGCGTTTGTTGGGAAATTTCTGGAAGACGCTCTATGACTGGTGCATCAATCATTGCATGAACGGATTTTGCAAGCGCATAACAATGAAGGTCAAAATCCTTAAAACTCCGCATAGCAAGCCGATCTTGAATCATTGGCTCCGTGTCGCTCGGCATTCGGTAAAAGTTCAATCGATATGCCAATCGCAAACGGTATTCGGGTGTAGAGGCAATGCCTTTAGCCGTTACAGCATTCCGCATCCACGATGTTTCTCGCGCCGAAAACTGCTCCAACCCCGCGGGGTCAACAAGAATCAATTGTTTTACGCGCTCGGGGTGGCGCAAAGCCGCTGTCATTGCCACTTGCCCGCCCATCGAATGTCCGCACAACGTGGCTTTGTAGATATTGAGTGCGTCCATCAACTCCTTCACTGTGTCGGCATAAAACTCCATTGAAAATGGGTATTCGCCTTTGCTGGATTTCCCATAGCCCGGAAAATCCAACGCTATGCACCGATACTGCTCACGCAATGCGCCGATGTTCTTACTCCACGCTGGAATATAGCTGCCTAAACCATGCAGAAAAATAATTGTCTCGCCATTTACTCCGTGCGCCGTACCTTCGTCAATGTACGCAAGAGTGACACCATTGCTCAGTTGTACGGTATTGACGGAGAACGGATAGCGCAAACTGCTGAAACCATGCTCACTATCCTCAAGGCTTGTAATGATGGGTAATGTAGGCTTGGAAGTCGCTGTTTTGTGCGCCGCCGAGGGCAACAACGATGATGTGGTCGTGCCTAAAAATGCTCGCCACATATCCGCAACCCGCTTAAACCGAGCGCCGCGCTGAAGAAGAGAATATTTCATGATAATTGTTGGTAGGTCGTGGTGATTTGAGTCAAAGCGAGATTACACAGTTGGTGAAGCAATTTTTGTGCGTTCTTCCGCCCACTCGTCCAGAAAATTTGTAAAATGTTTATCCATCAGCGCATAAAAATGTTCCATTTCATTCAATCGACGGTCAAATACTTCGGGAACACTCGCTCCGGAGCTGTCAATCTGCTTGCGGATCATCTGGGAAATCATGGTGTTAGTGTGCATTTTTTCCGCAAAATTTTTGAACGCACTGGCGAAGATATCCGGCTGAATTTCGTAGTAATCTTTACGCGAACCCGGACTCCACACTTTGCGAATAATGTTGCGTTCCTGTAAGCGGCGTGTAATCTGGCTTATAGGGCCTTTGCTCATCCCAAGACTTTTCGTGATTTCGTCAAGCGAAAGCGGTTCAGGCGACATGAGCAGCAAAGCCACGATGTAGCCCATTTGTTTGTTCAGCCCAAGCCCCCGATACGCCTCGCCAAAGGCTTGCAACATCTCGCGTTTTATTGTTTCGTCTGGAGTAAATGATTCTGCCATGTTTTCCAAGTCTTTCTAATCTCTAAATACATTGGTTAGTAGGATGTTTTCCTGTAATATTTCCTACAATATACCGAAATCTTGCGAAACGTCCGTAAACCGACTTCCGTCAATCACATCAATCGCTTCCCTCATCTGGCGTTGCGAAGATGCTCATGGAAATATTTCGCAAATTCCGTTGGCTTTTCAAGGTACGGCACATGCCCACAATCCTCTATCACGACTTCTTTGTACGAGCCGCCCGCAGCTTTGTATTTACCAAGAACCACGCGAGTTTGGTCGAGCATCGGTTGCGGCGGATAGACGTTTTTACCCGGATAACCCGGAATAATACCACGCATTCCAAGTGTGCCGATGTCTGACGCAGCGGTGTTCGAGACGGCAAGGTCATTCGCGCCACGAATCCATAGCACGGACACTTTCGGCGTTGCCTTGTCCGTGCGCCATAGTTTCGTCACGTCGCCTGCATATTTTGGCGAGAGCGCGTTGACCGCACCCCACACGCCCGGCGCAAACGAAGGCCAGTTCGTGGATTTTGTGGCATCGCCCGGAAGCGCCTTTTCGCCTAAATGAACGCTCATCATAGAGGAAAGAAGCTCTTCTTCGCGGGCAGGAATAAACGGCGGCTTCACGACGAAATTTCTCAGTGCTGAACGCGGTGTGAATATAGTATTTGTGCTGCGATCACCGTCTTTGATGGCTTTGATGAGCAGTTGATTGCTCAAGCCGCCGCCCGTACCAGCAAAGTCGCTAAAACAGGGCGTTCCAAGTGTATCTTTTGTTCCGCCAAAACCGTACGGCGAACCCGTTGCCACCATTGTCACCGATAACAGCCGCTCAGGATACTCCGCGATAATGCGCCATGCCGCATGTCCGCCAAGCGAATTAGCCACCAGATGCGCCTTTTGAATGCCGAGTTTGTCCATAAGTGCAATTACATCGTCCGCCCAATCGCCCGCACCGCGTGTGGCATCAACGAGTTTCGTGGGGTCGGCGCTCCCAAAACCCCGTAGGTCAGGCGCAATGCCGCGAAAGCCTTTCGGTAGCGCAAGCATCGTTTCTTCCCACCACGTGGCGGAAGATAAATTGCCGTGCAAGAATATTACGGAAACGTCTTTGTCGGCACCAGAGAGCAAAACGCGCGTTGTTAAACGGCTTGTGGTCACGGTTTGCGCCGTGATACCTTTCATCACAGGGATTTGCTGTTGTTGGGCGTATGCTGCGGAGATGGTCGCCATACCCATCATGCTCGTCATGCCCAGAAACAGCATAGCAAGGCTTTCCCAGAAGGCTGATGAAGGCGTTGGCGCGTGAAAGAATGAACCAATTGTCATAGCGTTTTTATGAAATAGGAATGGAAAATCAAGACGAAAAAAATGTCCGCGAAGAATACAAAGGATTTGAAATTCACGGTCGAAAATCAAACATATCAAAATTTGCAAACATACAGTGCATGATTTGATATTCTTCGCGGACATTGGTTAAGCGTTGAGCGATTTTTTAAGCGCTGTTTAGTAGAATGCTGGAATCGTGTAGCGTATTTCGCCGATAACCAAGCGCCCAATGAGCGGCGACCCTACCATTTCGCGCTGTGTAACGCCAAAAAGATTCGTTGCAGCAACAGAAACAGTGAGGTTGCTTGAAATATTATATCCAAGCGACAAATCCACCGTCGCAAAGCCACCTAATGCGCCGCGGTTGATGTTAAACGATGCCAAAAGAGGATTTGTGGCACTCAGTGGCTGCGTTGCATCACGCGGCACAAACGTACGCTGATCAAGCTGCTGTCCAGGCAGAGCATCCCCAGCATAGTGTACGCCGGAAACAAAAGTGTAGGCTGAAATAAAACGTACACCAAGCGAACCAAATAATTTGCCGTCGAGCAATTTTTTTGCATTGAGGGATACTGAGCCTTTGTGTGTTGGCGTATTCAAGCTAATTTCGCCTGGGCTTACATATCGATCGTTAGTCACATCCCAAATGAGTTTATTCGGTGCCGCCGTACCTGCAGCTTTTTCGGCAGCAGTTTGCACATATTGTTTGCTTGCATCACGTTTGGTAACGTCAAGGTCGGAGCCAAACCACGAATAATTAAGGCTTACGTTGACATTATCGGACAAAAAGTAATTTACGCCCACGTCCACGCCATATGCATTCACTTGACCGTAGTTTATATAGCTGAGTACAAATTCTTGTGCTGAGGAAGCACCCGGAAACGCAGCAGTAGCATTACCAGCAGTTATGGTTCCTGCGGGTGCAGTACCAAATCCAGTATTAGCAACACCAAGTACGATATTAGGGCTAATGAAATCCTTCGATGCCCCGTAATAAGCATTGATGTCCACATAAAATCGTTCTGCTATAAGCCCTTTGTAACCGATTTCGTACGTGTCAATAATTTCGGGGCGTAACGGTTCAAACACTGTACCATCGGCAAGTGTAAAACCTTTGCCATTGCCACGCAATACAAACGGCAAGGCAGCTGTACCACCGGCAGGAATGAGTATTTCCTGATTGAGGATTGTCGGTGTATTCACTCCGCGACCGTAAGTAGCACGGAGCGAACCTTCACCGATTTTATAGACCAATGCGGCTTTGGGTGCTCCGAACGTGCCAAAGTTATCGTGTTTGTCCAAACGCCCAGCAAGGACGAATTTCAAGTTATCTACTATCTCTCGCTCAATTTGGATAGCGCCGCCGATTTGCAAGATACTTGGAATGGTGCGGCGTGCACCGTTTACCAGCACATCACTCAAGTACGTGCCTTCACTTAACGGCACATCAAGCTGATAGTTCACCCCAAGCACAATATTAAAACCTGCGAAGCTGTCATTGTATTGCGCTTCGGCATTCCATCTGCCTGATTTTTCCACAAACTTCGATGCCTGTATTGCCTCGTCAAACGTAACCGTACCAGCGTTTACCTTGCTCAGAATCGGATCATATGTAGGACCGAAAATAGGCGTACGGTTCATAAGACGAGTCACATTCTGCACTGGATAGGTGCTGCCGGAATTATTCCACGTGTAGTACGCCTGAGCAAAAAAGCGCGGCGAAACAAACTTCATCTGCGCGTATTGAAATGCCCAACCGTTAATGTAATTTCTGCCCGGGTTTGTCGGACCAAGCCCCCAGTTGTCACTGCGTCCGTAGGAAAAGTACAAGTCAGCGTTTTCTGCCAACGTGTAGATGCCTGTTGCCTCAAAGCGGATGTGTTTGATGTCGAAATTGGGTTGGAACTCCGCAACGCCCGTGTATGTAGGCGAGACAGCGCCAAACGTTCCGCCCGGCAACTGCTGTGCGCGGCTTGGAAAGGCGTTGTTTAAGCCCGCAACGCTTATGCCATAGACCGTATCAATAAACTCGAAATCCTTCGCAATATTATACTCGAACGACGCTTTAAAAGCAAAATTGCCCAGCACACCAGCATGACGAGCGCGGGCGCTGAAGTAACTCTGCATTCCGCCATTAATTGCTACTGTCGTGCCCTGCGAGGTGCGTGGGTCTTTGCTGATGGTGTTGATAATGCCGTTGTGTGCGTTTGGACCGTAGAGCGCCGAGGAGGGACCCAAAATTAACTCAATTTGCTCAATGTCCTCTTTGATGTTCGTGTTCAAATTGCCGTTAGGCAGACCGTTACCCGGCAGTGTCGAAAATCTACCGTCGTTCATTGCCAAAATCTTCGTGTTGAACGCACTGTTAAAGCCGCGAGCATTAAAGCCGATACCGTCCACTCCTGAGCGCACAATATCCACACCGCGCACGTTCATCAATGCCTGTCCGATAATCGGCATGTTTTCAATATCCACGCCGCGAATAGCCTGAATTGTTGCTGGTGATTCCGTGATTTTTTCTGCTTTACGCGACGTGGAAACTACCACCAAATCTTCGAGCCGCACAGCACCAGCACTCATAGTGATGTCAAGTGTTGCCGCTTCGCCATCGCGCACGGTTACTTGCGCTGTGAAGCGGTTATAGCCAATGTACGATGCCTGTACCGTGTATGCGCCTGCTGGAACACCTTTGATGCTGTATTGCCCTTTGGGGCTTGTTGTAGCACCAAATTTACTTCCTTGAACGCTTACCGTCACACCCGATAATCCAGTCTTCGAGAGTTGGTCGGAGACCATCCCCTTGATTTCGCCGCCTTGTGCAAACACACAAGAAACACCCAGAATCAGCAGTAGAACTGCTGTTGCGTACAAACGTTTCATAACACACTCCTCCAGAGAGCAATTGTTTGTGGATAATGAATAAATGGACAACTGACAATAAAGTATTGACAATTGGGGTACTTGTTGACTTAAAATTGAAACCTTCTTACGTACTTCGGAGCGCAATCCGATTGATTTTACCCGCATCATTTTTCGGGAGGACGGGCAAAAATGAGACCGAACGGGGAATTTTGAACTTGGCGAGGTTGCCCTGACAAAACGCAAGGATTTCCTCTGCACTTGCCGTAATACCGGGTTTCAGGACGACGAATGCCTTGCCAACTTCACCCCATCGCTCGTCTGCAACGCCGATTATTGCTGCTTCCGCGACAGCAGGATGCGTGTGGAGGAATTTTTCTACTTCCGCCGGATACACGTTCTCTCCGCCGGAGATATACATGTTCTTTTTCCTGTCCATCACAAAAAAATAACCTTCCTCGTCTTGCCGAACGATGTCGCCCGTGTGGAGCCAGCCGTCGGTGATATTTTCCGCCGTTGCCTTCGGATTATTCCAATAACCAAGAGTATTCATCGGACCTCGTATCCACAATTCTCCCGAATCACCACGTGAAACCTCGTTGCCGTCATCATCCACAACCCGCGTTTGCACGTAGAAGTTGGGAAGCCCTATAGAGCCTATCTTGCGCGTGGCATCGTCTTGATGCAGCGAGAATAAATTGGGACCCGTTTCCGTCATCCCGAAGCCTTGGCGAATGGCAATCCCCTTCGTATGCCACACCTCGATAAGCGGCACAGGCATTGGTTCGCCACCCACAACACAATAACGGAGGGTATCTAAGCGCACATCAGCAAATTTCGGCGAAGCAACAAGCATCTTGAGCGTGGTCGGAACGCCCATCAAAACCGTCATCTTCTCAGCTTCGAGTACCTCCAAAATAGCTTCAGCACTAAATGATGTCATTAGTACGAACGACGCTCCAAAGTGCAGAAATGGCGTAGCAAAGACATTCCAGCCGCCTGTGTGAAAAAGCGGTAAAAAAATCACTGTGTGGTCATGTTCGGTAAGATTCAATCGCATTGCTGTGTTGATAGCGTTCCAAAACGCCATGCCGTGCGTATAAATCGCCCCTTTCGGAAAGCCCGTCGTGCCTGAAGTGTAGAGAATAAGAAGCGGGTCGTGTTCCTCAATACTTGGTACTTCGTGCTTTGTGATTGTTGATTGATTCTTATCGCCTGAAACTTGAATGGAAGTGAACTCTTCGAGCGAAAAACGGTGCGGAACAGAAGCGTACTGCGGGCAACTTTCTACCATTTGCTGAAATTTATCCTGGACAATCACCACCTGCGGTGTGCAATCGTTCAAGAGATAATCTACTTCCGGCGCAGAAAGCCGATAGTTGAGTGGAACGATGATGATGCCGGATTTTTGCGCGGCAGCAAAAAGGAAAAAATGCTCCAAACAGTTTTCCGCCAACACCGCCACCCGTGCGCCTTTGCGAACACCGATACTCTCGAACCACGCAGCTATGGAGTTACCAAGCGCGTCCAATTGACCGTATGTCACCGAGCGATTTGTTCCGTACTCGCTGATAACGATTTTGTTGGGCGAATACATTGCCCACTGAGCGATCCAATCTCTGTTCATAGCAAATTTCACGTTTTTGTATTCTCAACTCTTCATTCTCAATTTCAAAATTCTTACTTATCTAACGCTTTACTTCCGCGCCAAAGCAATACTGCACCTACTATACACGACGCGGGCAAGAGCAACAGAGCGTAGGTCATTTGATGCGGGTTTTGCATTGCACCGAGCAGATCGCTGACCTTGCCCACAATCGGCGGGGCAATGCCGTAGCCGATGATTCCTACCACAAAAAAATATACCCCAATGCCCAATCCACGCAGATTGGGTCCCACAACGTCGTGCATGTCTGCCGCTGCCGGACCAAGCCAAATCAGGTTCAACCCCGAAAGCAGGAAATACGCGCCGATCATCAGCGTCATATTATCCGACAGTAAGAGCGTGAGCCAAAGTGGTGCACAAAACACGATGCAAAGAGCGGTAAACTTCATGCGACCGCCATTATTATGCTCGCGGAATTTATCCGCAATCGCACCACCAAACGCTGTTGCCACGCCGCCCGCAATGAGCGATGAAATCCCTGCCATCACACCAAAATCTTTTAACGGCATATTGTAAGCACGATTAAAAAGCGTCGGAATCCACAAACTGAGGCTGTTCGAGGCTATGGCTGCAAACGCATACCCAAACGTATGAAAATACAACGATGGGGTCTTAATAAGTATTCGCCAATCGTGATTTGAAGCATGTTTGGTAGTCGAAGCACTTTCCGTGATGCCGCGCACAGGCTCACGCACAAACCACACCAATGATGCCAGCACAATACCCGGAAAACTGAGCAGATAGAACGTCCAACGCCACCCAACGGAATCGTTTAGCACCCCGCCCAGAAAAAACGCCGCTGCCGCACCAATCGGTATGCCCGCCGAATACAGGGATTGAGCCGTCGCGCGGCGTTTAAGCGGAAAATAATCACTCAATATTGAAAGCGCTGCCGGACCAAGCGTTGCCTCGCCAATGCCCACCATCACGCGACAACCAAACATCGTCCAAAAATCTGTTGCAACACCCGTCAAACCTGAAAATACGCTCCAAACCACCAGTCCTCCTGCAATCATATTTTTGCGTGTTGTACGGTCGGCAAGGCGACCGAACGGGATGCCAAGCGCCGTGTAGAAAATCGCAAACGACGTGGAGCCTAACAGTGCCAACTGTAGATCGGAAAAAATCAATTCGCGCTTAATGGGCGCAAATAGAATAAACATCAGCGTTCGGTCAAGGAAATTCATGATATATACCGCGCAGAACAAACCTAACACATACCACGCATACGCTGGGATTCGGGCTTGAGCGGACGTTTCGGGCAACGAAGGATGTATCATTGTTGTTGGAACAAAGGAATGAGATAAAAAGACGAAGGCGAACTATAGGCAATAAAGAATTACAACCGAAAAAGCGAGCCGGCAAACGACAATCCGCCACCAGAACCCACAAAACAAGCCACATCGCCGCTTTGGAGCTTGCCGTTGCCAGAAGCGTCGTCCAATGCCATTGGGATGCAGGCTGAACCGGTATAACCGAATTTGTGCATGATATTGTGGGTGCGGTCAAACGGCACATTCAGACGTTCTACGGTCTCGCGGATGCTGTTAATATTGATTTGGGTAAAAAAGTAATGCTGCACGTCTTGTGGTGTCAATCCCGCACGACAAGTCATATCCAGAATCATTTGTGTCCAAAGTTCCGGGTTAAGTTCTTTGGGGAGTTTTTTTGCAAAGCGAAGCAGATGGTCGTTGTGCGCGAGGGTTGCATCGGTGATGGGCTGATGCGTCCCACCCGCATATACGCCCATCCAATCGTGATACTGCCCTTGCGTGTGGAGTTCGCTCGTGATGTATCCACGCGGGTTTGGGGCATCGGACATTTCAGCACTCAGAAGCGCCGCGCCTGCACCATCGGCAAAAAGTGTGACTGTTTTTTTATCCTTCATATCAAGATATTTACTCATCGCGTAGGCACCAACAACCAAAACATTTGTATAGCGTTCGTCGCTACGGATGTATTTCGTGGCAATATCCATCGCAGTTACAAATCCAGCACAAGCGGTGTTGATATCGAAGGTTCCAGCACGTGTAGCACCTAATCTGTGCTGCACGACCGATGCCGTTGAGGGCGAGATGTATTCGGGCGTGTCGGTGGCGATGATGAGCAAATCCAGCATATCCGCCGTTACTGCTGCCTTCTGGAGCGCTTTTTGAGCGGCATGAACACACAAATCTGCCGTAGATTCATCGTCAGCGCACCAATGGCGTTCGTAGATGTTCACATTGGTTTCGAGCCAGGTACTAACATCTTCCCCAAGAAGGTCGTTGAAGTATTGATTGGTCAAAATGCGCTCCGGCGCATAACTCCCTGTTGAGCGGAGGACGGCATTACGATTATGGTTCATGGCGTTTCATAATAATTGAATTGAGCGGGGAGTTTTGATGCGTGTGAGGACTTCGGAACGTTTGAAAATTTTCAAATGTTTCACTTTGAGCGAAACTACATAATTCACTTCTTACTGTCAAGAAGAATGTGAAAAACGAAGAAAAAATTTGTAACTTTCCCCACCACAAAGCAGTACATTATGACAACCCACTTGATACTGTGACTATGCTATATTTCTACCGTATTCTCTTGATAGTTTGTGTTTGTGTGCTTCCTACGGCGGCGCAAGCACAATCATTCACTGTGTTCGATGCTGACGCATCGGATTTTCCGCTTGTACGTGCAAAGTTTTATGCGCTCGATAGCAATGGGCGTTCATTGCGAACGGTTGCGGTGCGTGATTTCACGGTAACGGAGAACGGTGTACGACGGTTCATCAAAAATGTTATTATGCCTTCAGCTGAACCAGAGCAGGCGCTATCAGCTGTGCTGACAGTGGACGTGTCGGGTTCAATGGTGCAAAACGACCGCATTGACATCGCCCGCACCAGCGCTGCGGCGTGGATTGAGGCTATGTCGCTTGATGATTCCGAATGTGCCTTATCCAGCTTCGACGACAAGGCTTATTTTAACCAAGATTTTACGCATGACCGTTTCCGCTTGCTCTCTGCCGCCTACAGCTTGCACCCAATGGAAGGCACAAGCTACGACAAAGGGTTTCTTGACCGTGTGGCTGGTGGGATCAACGTTGCACGGCGCGGCAAAAATAAACGCATCCTCGTTTTCCTTACCGATGGCTTAGGCGGTGGCTCCGAAGCTGCGGTCGTCAAAGCGGCGCTGCGCGACAGTGTGACGGTGCATTGTGTAACGCTTGGAATGGATATGCCTACTGTTCTCAAGAATATTGCAACACGTACAGGCGGCACGTGGCATCAGAACGTAACGGACAAAGACGACCTTGTGAAGATTTACCGCATGATTCTCCACGAAGCCCGCAAAACGCCCGTTGGTGAAATTGTGTGGGAAAGCGTTCCCGCGTGTGCGGCGTACCGCACCGCACAGATTTCCTTCGTTAATCCTGCAAATAAGCAACCGCAAGCTATTACGGACAATACAGATTATAACGCCCCGCCAACTTCGCTGATTCGTCTCGTTGCCATTCCTCGCTCCATAACGTTCAAAGATATTGCCCCCGGTAATACACAAGGCGCAAAAGTAACGCTCACGGCGGAACGCCAACCAATCACGGTGACGGCGATTGAAAGCAATAATTCGGTATTCTTCATTAGCCGTCTGGACGTACCGTTCACACTTCAAGCGGGTGAAAAATTTACGTTCACGATTGGTTTCGTGCCAAAGGACTCTTCACGACAATTTGGGCGGGTAGATGTGAAAACCAATGCCTGTGCGCCAACGCCCATCTACCTCACAGGCGGCTATATATACAGGAAAGGCAGCATGGTTAGTCCGCCAACGCTCACACTCACTGCTCCCAATGGCGGTGAAGCATTTTATGCCGGTGCAGACACACTTGCAACATGGTCGGGGATTATGCCGTCGGATGCAGTACGCCTTGAATACAGCACCAATGCTGGGCTTGCGTGGCAGACTTCCGTGAGCAGAACGAATGGGCTTAAACACACTTGGCGCGTTCCCGCTGTTGCTGGACAGAAAGATTCTGCTCAACAAGTATGGATGCGGGCTTCGCAGATATGGGAGCCGCAAGAGCTTTCCGATAAACCTTCGCTTGTGCTTGACGGGCATAGCGGTTCTGTGATGCACGCAGAATTCAGCCCCGACGGCACAAAGATTGTGACTGCCAGTGCCGACAAAACCGCTCGTGTTTGGGATGCGAACACAGGGATGTTGATTGGCATTTTACCTCATCCAGCAAAGGTTAATCAAGCGCTATTTCATCCGAATGGTGTTGTCGTGGCAACAGTGGACGATTTGAATGCTGTTCGGATTTGGAATGCTGAG
Source organism: Candidatus Kapaibacterium sp. (assembly GCA_025358765.1). Lineage (GTDB taxonomy): Bacteria > Bacteroidota > Ignavibacteria > Kapaibacteriales > UBA4661 > JANYIG01. The sequence continues at coordinate 12,877 of JANYIG010000196.1, read as the reverse complement.
AATGGACAATATATTACGGGAATCACGCCAACGGGTAGTACGCAAACATACGATCTTATGCGCCTGTCAGGTCAGCGCAATAGTTATGTTCATAGGGTGAGTTCGATGGCTTTCGACCCCGCTGGCAAATACCTTGCAACGACGTTAGACCAAGGACTGATTGTCCTCTGGCGACTACCCAATTTGACATTTGGGAAATTTTTTATGCTGGATTTTGCAGGAGCATGGTATAATGTTGCATTCAGCCCCGATGGCTCTCATATCCTTACCTCCAGCGCTTCCGGAGCGCAGTATTGGAGCGTATCGTCAAGCACTGAGGAATCCATCAAAGATGGTTTTGGCAATCGTAGATTTCACCTACCCGACCGTTCGTTTATTGGTCATACGGGTGAAGTATATCACGGTTCATTTAGCCCCGACGGCACAAGAATTGTCACAGCTGGTGCCGACAAAACAGCCCGGATTTGGAATGTACGAACCGGAAAAATACTCCTTATACTCAAAGGTCACACAGGTGTCATTTGGTCGGCGGCGTTTAGCCCTGACGGGATGCGCGTTCTGACGGCAAGTTCTGACGGAACGCTGAGAATTTGGGATGCAGATTCTGGGATGCTCCTTGCGACCATTGCCAACACAGTCAGAGGTCCGCTCAGTGGCTTCCACCATGCGGCGTTCAACCCTGATGCCTCGCGCGTTGTGGCTGCCAGCATTGACACCGATGGGAAAGTGTGGGATATTGGCGGTGGCTTTCTGCAAAAAGATGTGTCGGATGCACCATTCACGGTTCGCGTACCACGAGCCGCCGTACAAAACATTTCCGTAGGTTCGGCAATGGTCGGTTTTAGCACGGATACAACCGTCAATACCTCCATCACTAATCTGGAAACGGCAACGGAAGCCATCGTACGAGTGCAAGATATCCGTCTTCTGAACGATACAACCGCATCGGCAGAATTTAGCCTCATTTCTCAACTTCCACCATTTGACATACCTGCCGGAACATCACGTCCGCTGGAATTTCACTTTACACCTGCCATGAGGGGTGAACGAACAGCAACGATGGAAGTTATTACCTTCACCGATACACTACGCTCGGTTGTTCGTGGAATCGGTGTTGTCAAAACATTTGATACACTTACAGCGCTTGTGAACATGGGTGATATTCGCTTACGGCAAAGCAAAGACACAAATTGCGCTTTGCTTCGCAATACGGGCGACGTTCCCATGACGATTACCCGCATTCGGACGACAGCACCGGATACAGCACAGTTTCATATCCTCGACATAGCATTATCGGGCGATTCGATAAGTTCAGCCGCTTTACTTTCAGCCAGTATGCCTTCAGTCTCCGCGCCTCTTATCCTACCACCACATAGCTCCGTGAGTGTTTCGGTGCGCTTCACGCCCCAACGCACGGGCAGAACAACGGGGGGGATTGCGTTTGAAATCGCAAGCGTTCAGAAGCCAGTTGTGGTACAATTTGCAGGTGAAGGCACGGCCAGTAATCTCACCGCCTCATTGAGCGCAAGTATTGTGGATGAATCTGGCAATGAACGGGCAATTATCCCAACACGAGATACGGTGCGGGTGGAGGAGTTTCGTAGCATTGTGACTCGTCCGTTACTCAATTACGTATTTTTCGAGGAAAATTCAGCACAGATTCCTCCCCGCTACCTGCAATTAACAAGGGATTCAGTGAAAATTTCTCGACCGATGCTTGCACACCAGAACATTAGCACTTTCCAGCTTTATTACAACGTTCTGAATTTGCTTGGTGATTATCTCAACACCAATCCGACAATCACAGTGCGGCTTGTAGGTTGCAATGCCGACATACGCGGCGAACGCAATGGTATGGAGCTTTCCCGCCAGCGTACTCTGGCGGTAAAGCAATATTTCACAACAGTGTGGGGCATCAACGAACGGCGCATCAAGATTCAAGCACGGAATAAACCTGACCGTGCCTCGAACAGTCAGACGGAGGATGGCATGGCGGAAAATCGCCGTGTGGAGATTCTTCTTGAACCACAAAGTACGATTTCTCCAGTTATTGAGGACAATGCGTACAGTGTTGCAACACCGGAAACAATCCGCTTCCAACCCGTGATGCAATCTGATGACGGTATAGGAGCGATTGCATCGTGGAGTATTGATATTCTCTCAGATGGTCGCGTTATCCGTGAATTGCACGGAACAGACGCAACCGTGCGGACGGTTGACTATCGTTTACTTGGCGAGGAGTTAAATACGCTTAAAAGCATGGTCGAAACCAACAAAACTCCCAAATTGGAGTATAGACTGCGGGTGAGTGATAAAAACGGTCAGGTTGTCCGAACACAGGTTGCAAGCCTTCCACTACGCTTCGTTACGCGCGATCAAAAGAGGCAAATTGCCGCATCGGACGCACAGTTTGACCGCTATTCGTTAATGTTTTTCGACTTCGATAAAACCACCGTCTCGCAGCAAAACATCCGCATGGCGGAACAAATTCGAGAGCAGATACGCCGCCGATTGCAGCCGGAAACAATGGTTACCATTACAGGTTATACCGACCGTGTAGGCGATGCGGACTATAATCGCAAGCTCTCCGATGATAGGGCAAAAGCCGTTGCGGAGCTTATGCGTCTGAATGGTGCAAAGATTGTTGGCGCGGGTGAATCGCCCTTTTTGTTCGACAACGATTTACCCGAAGGACGATTCTATTGCCGTATGGTGGAAATTACCGTCAAAACGCCTGTCGTAGAACCGTTAAAGCAATAACGACATGGTAGGCGCGAATGTGGATAATCTTACCAAATTTTATCTTGGAAATCAGGGCAAATCACGCTACGTTTGCCTTTATGTTTGCCATGAGTATTGCGGACAGGGATTTTCCTCGTCTATGCTCTCTATCAGATAATCAAACACAACACGCTTCACCTTCTTGACGAAATTTTTATGAACGGATATATCAAATCGCTTCTAAGCGCTTTATTTCTCGTCTGTATTGCTACCGCTTTTTTGCCCGCTCAAACAATGCCTGTGAGCATGAGAGCACAGTTGTTCAACGGAAAAGATGTGAATGGGTGGCAGCATTGCGGCGCAGGGCAATTTATTATCGAAAAAGGATTGCTTAAAACACAAGGCGGGATGGGATTGTTGTGGTACACCGAGCGCATTATTGGCAACACTGTTGTGCGTGTGGTGTACAAAACGACGAATAAGAAATCTAACTCTGGTGTATTCATTCGCATCCCACAACGTCCAACTGAACCTTGGATGGCGGTGAATAAGGGCTATGAAGTTCAGATAGACGACTCCGGAGATGACTACCACACGACAGGAACGTTATACTCGTTTACGAAGGCAATGAATCGTTTTAGCAAGCCAAATGAGTGGAATACACTTGAAATTACCATTGACGGGGCGACAACCCACGTAACAGTCAACGGTGCGAAAGTGACAGAGTTTACTGAAGGTGATGATGTACCCGCTCGCAAGAATCCATCAGAGCCAGAGCGTGGCAAACGCCCCAACGAAGGATATATCGGCTTGCAAAATCATAGCGACAACGATGTAGTATATTTCAAGGAAATCAGCATTCGACCCATTGAACGCAAGCAGGCGGCAACCTCCGACGAGAAAAAATGATTGATAGGTGTTAAAGTACCACGCCGCTACAAACAAAAACCCTCTTCATTTTATGCGGCTTCCAGCACCTCCGCAACCGACTCTTCCTTCCGCTCGTACTCCGAAAACCGCACAGATACAACCTTCGAGACACCTTCTTCTTCCATCGTCACGCCATACAGCGTCTCGGCGGCTTCCATCGTCAGTTTATTGTGCGTAATCATGATAAACTGTGTGCTTTCGCTGAATTTCCGAATCAAACGAATATAGCGGTCAATATTTGCATCATCAAGCGGCGCATCTACTTCGTCCAGAATACAGAACGGGCTAGGTTTGACAAGGTAAATCGCAAACAAGAGTGCAATCGCGGTCAATGTTTTTTCACCGCCGGAGAGCATATCAATGGAGCTTGGGCGCTTTCCGCGCGGCTTTGCGGTGATGCGGATGGCTGCTTCGAGCGGATCGCCTTCCTCAATCTGCAAATCCGCCTCGTCACCCTCGTTGAAAAGCGATGTAAAAATGCTAATGAAGTTTGTACGAATGCGCTCAAACACATCGTAGAACTGCTTTTGCGCGGTTTGATTGATTTCTTGAATCGTGTGTTTAAGCGTATGTTCCGACTCCTGCAAATCCTTAAACTGCGTCTCCAAAAACTCTAACCGCTGACTTTCGTTTTCGTATTCTTCATATGCAAGCGGATTCACCGTACCGATAGACTGAATCTGCGATTTGAGCGCCTTCGATTCCGATTTCAGCGCATCAAGGCTGTTTTTTGAATCACTGATAGTGAAAAGTGCTTCAAATTCCTCGATTGTTTCTTGCATCGGCTCTTCTGGCGGCGGGTTGTCAATATCGAACGTAAATTCTTCCTGAGCACGAGTTCTATAGCCATCTGCACGGTTACTCAAATTTGTAAGCTGCAATTCATATTCGTGTACTTTTGCCGTCAGGCTCTCGTATTCACGACGCACTGAGCGGAGTTCCTCGTTTTGTTGTGCCAAACGCTTCCGCAATTCCGCTTGCTCTTGGGCAATAGCATTACGGATTAAAAGTGCTTCCTGCGCCTCGTGTTGCAATGCTTCGAAGCTGCTTGAAAGCTCATTTGCACGATCTTGCAGGGTCTCTGCTTCTTGAACAGTGCTTTCTGCCTCACGCTCGCGGTCTGCAATGCGCTTATCGAGACTAATGCATTCCTGCTCAAGGCGCTGTATCTCGCTTGCAAGAGTGCGTTCATCGTTGCGAAACTGCACAAGCGCAAGCTCTGCTTTTCGGGCATCATCGCTTGCGAGCGAGAATTGCTCCTCCGCGTTGTGTAAAGCAGTCTGTGTGATGGCAAGGTCTTGCTCGGCTTGCAATTTTTCGTGTTGGAGCTTATCCAAATCGTTCACTCCTGACGCTCCCTGCGTCTGCGCCGCTTCTTCAAGCGAACGAATTTCACTCCTAAATTTTTCGATATCGCTCTGACGAGACTCCATTGCCTCTTCGAGCGAACGCTGTTGGTAATCAAGTTGTGCTACCGTTTGTTCATGCTTATTTTTGGCGGTTTCTGCCTGACGAAGCGCTTCACTAAGGCGTTTCACGTCAATCTCGCGCAACTGTGTGATGTTCGTGTTCAACTCGTCACGCTCGGCTTCAATACTGGTTTGCAATTCGGCTATCTCGCGTTGAAGCTGTTCAATATGCTCTCGTTTGCCAATTGCCGCGCCTTCACTGGGTTTTGTGCCACCGCCACGCATCATACCCGATTTGCTTACGACCTCACCATTGAGCGAAACTGCGGCATCTGCAATTCCCTGCGACACCAAATTTTGAGCAATCTCTAATGATTGTACGACAAGCATTTTACCCAACAATCCACGCAACACCCAGCGTAAACGCTCGTCTGTTCCCGCAAGGCGCACAAGTTCGCTCGCCCAGCCAAGAACGCCTTCATTCGTTGTAACGTTGGAAGGCGCTTCAACACTGGGCACGCGCTCCAAACACACAAACGTCGCTTTGCCTTTACCACCATCGCGCAGCGCCGCCATCCCAGCAGCCGCTTCCTGGGCGGTTTCCACGACAAAGTATTGCGCCGCATCACCTAATGCAGACTCCAGCGCAATGCGAATCGGCGCATCAGCATCGAAAGCGTCCGCGAGAATAAGGCGTTGTGCGGGCTGCCACGTGGGAGTATCCATTAAAAATTGCCCGCTTTCGGCACTACTTACCAAACCTTGTAAAAACTCTAACGATGCGCTTTTGCGGCTGAATTCTGCTTGAAGACTTGCAATCTCCTGTTTTGTGGCATCAATAGTAGATTGCAGGCTTTGCTGCTCCTCTTGCGCGGTTTGTAATTCGCTCTGTGCATCTTCTACGGCGTGGTCAAATTCCACAAGCCGTGCCAGAGCACTTTCGTACTCGCGGTGAAGGCTGGCAGCACGTTCTTGGTTTTGCTGCATCATACGATCTGTCTCTTCGATGCGGCGTTGGAGGGCATTGATAGATGCAATAGTGCGCTCCGAAGTAGCGCGAACAGCGTTGATCTGGTTCATTGTGGTCATCACAGCATCGTTCGCACTACGAACACGACCACGAACACTTTGCATATGAGTACTCATCTCGTCGGCAAGTATTTTGGCACGAGAAAAGTCGTTCTCTGCGCTACGAAATTCAGATGCGAGTGATTCTTTGTGCAAACGGCATTCCTCAAGGCGAATGCTCGTTTGCTCTACCGTCTGGCGAAGCTCAACCGCCTCGCGGAGCAAGCGTTCGCGCGAGCGTTGTAAAGCAATCAGGCGCTCATCCGCCACCGCAAGCTCTTTGGATGCAAAGGCTACGTGCTGGTTTGCATCGGCATATGCATTCTCCGCTTCGCCCAAACGCTGTTCAATGGTATCTTGTTCACGCTGAAGCTCCGCAAGCATGTATTCTTGGTCATTTATGTCGTTTTCAAGGCGCTCTTTAGTTGCACGCTCCGCTTCAATTCTCGCTTGCAGAGGTTTAATTTGCTCCACGAGTGCCGCATACTCAATCAACATCACCGCACGCTCCACACGGCTGTATTTTTGCTTAATTTCTGCCGCTAATTTTGCCTTCGCAGCTTGACGCGACAGGCTCCGTACGGTTTTTTGTACTTCGGATACGATATCTTGAATGCGCGTTAAATCCCCTTGCACGGCTTCAAGACGGCGCTCTGCTTCTTTTCGGCGGGATTTGTATTTTGTTACCCCCGCAGCTTCCTCGAACAGACGACGACGCTCGTCAGTGCGGTTGCTGAGGATGGTTTCAATCATTTTTAACTCGATCACCGAGTACGCATCGGGTCCCATGCCCGTGTCCATAAACAGGTCATTGATGTCGCGCAAGCGGCATTCCGTCCCGTTCATCAAGTATTGACTTTCACCGCTTCGGAACAAACGCCGCGTGAGTTTTATCTGCGTGTATTCTGTGGGAAGCACATTGCGGTTGTTATCAATAATCAGCGATACTTCCGCCAATCCAAGCGGGCGGCGGCTTTTAGTTCCGTTGAAAATGACATCGTACATCTTATCGGAACGGAGTGTGGAAGCCTTTTGCTCGCCTAATACCCAACGAATTGCATCCACGACGTTGGTTTTACCACAGCCATTTGGACCGACAATTGCCGTCATGCCGGTGTTGAATTTCACGTTTGTTTTTTGTGCGAAGGACTTAAATCCGAGGATCTCAATGTGCGATAAATACATTTTTTAAAGCTATAAAAGGTGAGTTTTGAACAGTGTATAAAGCTCACATCTACCGTACAAAGCAGATAAGAGCAAGAAGCTCGGTTCAAAAATCAGTTTTTCGGGAAACAAACAATTTTGGAATAACGGCAAGCACTGTGGTGTAAAGCGTCGTGTAAACGCCGTATTTTAGGAAAAATGGGATGAATTCGATGTCCGTTGGGCGAATATAGAAAAAGTAATAAATCAAGTTGTGAACAAAGCCACAAAGCAACACGGCAATGACGAATAGCCAACTACCAGCTCGTTGGCGCTCCATGCCCTCTTTGTAGAAATAGCCCGCGATAAACACTGCGATGACCTTTGCAAGCGCATTGCTGCCCAACACTTCGGATGCCACCACGTCGAATACCAAACCAGAACCGAAGCCTACAAGCATCCCCACAAGCTGTCCCTCCTGAAAAGCAATCCATACACCCCAGATGAGAAGTAAATCCGGTGTTACACCCTCTAATGCCACGAACGGAACAAATACGACATGCAACACCGAGAGCAATAATGCGATAATGGCGTACGTAAGATAGCGCAGCGTTGGATTAGCAAGCGCTGGCGGTTGGTCACTAAGGTAGTTTTCACGGCGAAAAAAAGCCATAAATTCAGTTCATTTGTCGCATTGACATTCGCTGTTTGGTATTACAACAAACTCATTTTTTCTGCATTTTTTTTTCTAACATTTCTTCAATCATCAAACGTTCGGGATCAGGCTGCTGACGGCGTACAAGTACATATTCAATCGTTGGGAATTGCACCGCCGCCTCAAGGCGAATTTTGCTAAACAGCGTATTCGGCTCATCGCGTACCTCCATCACACGCCCGATGACAATATCCGACGGATAGCGACTGCTATAGCTGGAGGTTACCACAATGTCGCCCACAACTACCGTATCGGTTTTCGGGACGTTTTTGAGCCATAATCCATCCCCGCCATCCCAAGCCACAATACCGCTCACCCGAGTACGTTCCACGCGGCTTGCGATGCGTGTATTACGGTCAAGGATTGTTTGGACAATCGCATAGTGGTCGGATGTGGAGAATACATAACCCACTAAGCCGCGATAATTCACGACTGCCATGCTTTCTTGAATACTGTCTTTTTTTCCCGCATTTATCGTCAGATAATACCGTGTTTTGTCCATCGTACGCCCCACGATTTTACTTGTCACCACTGGATATTCCACGCTGTCTTTGACAGCAAGAAGCTCACGGAAGCGCTGATTTTCCGTGATTGATTTGCGTGTGTTAATGAGTTCTTGATTCAACCGATAGGTTAGGTCACGAAGGGCTGCGTTTTCGCTGGTAATGGTAAGCAGGTTCGGAACCGATGCGACGACACTTTGCAACACTCCAATTGTGCCGATGATAATTGTCCGAAAACCGCCTAATTTCGCGGCATTACCAAAACTCATCAGCGCAATGCTCATCACAATAAGCGCCGCGAGAATGACGTATTCTTTGAATCGGACAATAAGCTCAATAAATCGGAACATCGGAGAAGGTAGGAGTAGTGAGTTTTACGTACTAAAGTTCTGAATTTATGGTGTGATGCTGCTTTCACGCCTGTCAATTCAAAACGTAAAACTTTATCCCGATGGTATCGGGAAAAGCGTTAATAGCGGCGGCTTTTGATAAGCACTGCCGAATAATCGTTCAAGTTTTCCAACACTTTGCCCGTGCCACGCACGACGGCTGAAAGTGGGTCTTCTGCAACGTGGACAGGAAGATTCGTCTCACGGCGAATGCGTTCATCTAACCCTTTGAGCAGCGCACCGCCGCCTGTAAGCATAATTCCTCGGTCAAAAATATCGGCAGAAAGTTCGGGCGGCATTCGTTCCAACAACGTGCGAATTGCATCCACCATTGCGACCACAGGTTCGTTCAGCGCGGCACGGATTTCTGCGGTGCTAACCATAATCATACGCGGCACACCAGCAACGAGGTCACGACCTTTAACTTCAATGTCGATTTCATCTTGGAATGGTACGGCAGAGCCGACTTGACATTTAATAAGTTCGGCAGTGCGTTCGCCTATAAGAATGCCACAATTTTTCTTGAAGTATTGCACGATGGAATCCGTCATTTCATCACCTGCAATGCGTATGGATTCATGCCCGACAATGCCAGAAAGCGATATAAGCGCAATTTCCGTTGTTCCACCCCCAATATCTACAATCAAGTTCCCCACTGGCTCTGCGACGTTGAGGTCAATACCGATAGCGGCTGCCATTGGCTCAGCAATCAAATAGACTTCTTTCGCGCCAGCATGTTCAGCACTATCGCGGACGGCGCGTTTTTCAACTTCGGTAATACCCGACGGTACGCATACTACTACACGCCGTGCAGGTTGCCACTGTGGTGAAATCTTGCGAATAAATGCTCGCAACATACCTTCGGCTATCTCGAAATCAGCAATCACACCATCCTTCATTGGACGAATAGTGCGGATATCTTTGTGCGTTTTGCCCAACATTGACTGTGCCTCGCGCCCAATAGCTACAATGCGCTTTGTCACGCGGTCGAATGCAACAATAGACGGTTCGTTGAGAACGATGCCTTTGCCTTTTACCCAAATCAGTGTATTGGCGGTACCTAAATCAATAGCAATATCGTTCGAGAACAAGTTCAAAGAAGCCATACGGACAATGTTGATAGCTTACGTGATGTCGAAGTTTGGGTGTTTTGCGGGAACAGGAGTTCCAATTTTTTCATTCCGCTTGTTCAAAAGAACAAAACAGATATGTAATATGCAGAAAGTACAGAAAATTTTCAAGAAATTTCGGCGTGGATGGCTTTTATCCGTCCTTATCTATTGAAGTTTAGATAATCTTGACCATCCTCGAGCGCATCACCCCTCTACAAGCCGCCACGAAGACGTGTTGCGTCTTGCTTCTCCCCTTATAAGGGGAGATTGAGTGGGGTTCTTGCGCGTAAGGTTTGATGCGGTTTCCAGAAGTTTATCTAAAGTTCAATATCTATCTATAGTCAATAAAAAAGGCATCGCGACCTGAATACAGTTGACCTGAATGCAGTTAACGCATGCCTTGAAATTTTTGCTTAAACATTATTGCTTGAGTTGCTCAGGACGCTGTGTTACAGATCATCATCATGCTCTGAGTCATCGCGCTCTGAGTCGTCGGAGTAACGCTCGCTTTCGTGTCGTGTTGACGGGGTATTACGGACTAATTTTGCCTCAACCAAGAAAATAACGTTTTCCGCTATGTTCGTTGCTTGGTCTGCCATGCGTTCCAACGTGCGGACAATGGTAATCATTGCCACCCCTTCTTCAATCATGTCGGCATCTTTTTTCATCTTTTGCACCAAATCATCGGTGAACTCTTTGGTCAGTCGGTCAACCTGATCATCCGTCCGCATGATTTGGTAAGCAAGTTGTGGGTCGTTATTCACGAAAGAATCCAATGCGCCTTTGACCATCGTAAACGTAGCTTGGGTGAGTTGCTCCAAACCTATGCGCTCGGCTAATGCCGCAGCATTCTTCATACCAAGCATTTGACGAGAAATATTAAACGCCAAATCTCCCGTACGCTCTAATTCGTTGTTCAATCGAAGCGCCACGAGCAGCAGGCGTAAATCGCTGGCTACGGGCTGATGCAGCGCGAAAATTTTTTGACATTGCTTGTCAATTTTAATGTCAAGTTTATCCACTTTGTCGTCGCGTTCCATCACGATGGAGGCAAATTCACGTTTATCCTCTAAAACGGCGCGGATGGCGAACTCAACTTGTTCCTCTACCAAACTCCCCATGCGAATAATGCGCGAACGGAGCTTGTCTAAGCTATCTTCAAATGAACGGTGCATGGTCTTTGGTTTTAATATGTTTGGGAGTGTACGATGCAAAATACGAAATAAGTACGCCACGCAAGCGCGAAGAGCGCGAACAACATTTGCTTTATCCAAAGCGTCCTGTGACGTAATCTTCCGTCTCTTTTTTGGACGGGTTGGTGAATATTTTACGAGTTTTATCGTATTCTACCAAATGTCCCATATAGAAAAATGCCGTATATTCACTTACCCGTGCTGCTTGTTGCATATTGTGAGTGACAATGACAATCGTGTATGCTTTTTTGAGTTCAAGAATGAGTTCCTCAATTTTTGCTGTCGAAATCGGGTCAAGTGCTGAACACGGCTCGTCCATGAGTAAAATTTCGGGGTCAACCGCAATCGCACGGGCAATACACAAGCGCTGCTGCTGCCCGCCGGAAAGCCCCAGAGCAGAAGTGTTCAAGCGGTCATGCGCTTCTTCCCACAGCGCAGAACGTTTCAGGCTTTGTTCAACAATTTCATCCAAACGTGCTTTGTCGGTAATACCATTCAAACGCGGACCAAATGCAACATTGTCATAAATAGATTTCGGGAACGGAGTTGATTTCTGAAATACCATGCCAACACGCTTGCGAAGTTCCACGACATCCACGCCCGACTCGTAAATATTCACACCATCCACGTCAACTTTGCCCGTGACTCGAACTCCATCAACCAGGTCATTCATGCGGTTAAGCGTCCGCAAAAACGTGGATTTTCCGCACCCTGATGGACCAATGAACGACGTTACCTCGTATTCATTGATGTCCAAACTAATGTTGTGAAGCGCTTTTTTCTCCCCGTAATACACGCAAAGATCGGTCGCCTGAATTTTGATTGATGTATGTTTTTTACCCATGATACACGATTGTTAGCGTTTTTTGCGAAGCCGTGAACGAATAAACGTTGCGGTAAAGTTAAGTGTGAACGTCAGCAGCAGCAGCACGAGCGTGGTTGCGTACTGAAGCGGCATGGTTTTATCCACATCTGGCGATTGCGTGGAGAGTACAAACAAGTGATAACCCAAGTGCATAAACTGGCTGGACAAGCCGTCGGGCAGCTCCGGTAGCGAGTAAACCGCCCCCGTGAATAAAATCGGCGCGACCTCGCCCGCACCTCGCCCGATTGCCAAAATAGAACCTGTCAAAATACCCGTCAGGGAATTCGGCAAAACAACCTTCCATATTGTTTGCCACTTCGTCGCGCCAAGCGCCAAACTGCCTTCGCGGACTTCACGCGGCACGGTTCGCAGCGCTTCCTCGACCGACACAATCACCACCGGTAAGGTGAGTGCTGCAAGCGTGGCAGCAGCCCAAATAAGTGCTGGTTTTCCGAGTACGGCGGTTTGATTACCAAATACCGTATCCATTCCACTTCCCAGAAATTGCACAAAAAAACCCAATCCGAACAATCCAAATACAATGGAAGGAACACCCGCAAGCGTGTTTACCGCAAAGCGTGTTATACGAGCAAAGACGGAGCGTTGTTTTGTGTATTCGGTCAAGTACACTGCTGTTATTGTACCAATCGGAACACCCAACAACGACATCACCAACACCAGTAACGTCGTGCCATAGATGGCAGGAAAGATGCCGCCTTCGGTATTGTTGTTGCGGGGAGCCTCCGAGAGTAATTCCCACGATACGTGGGGCAGTCCCTTCACCACGAACGTCCCCATCGTACTCAACACTAATCCAGCAATTGCTACG